>NZ_SZWP01000048.1:0-18979 GCF_005280825.1 Citrobacter sp. wls829 | reverse complement strand
ATCCTGCACGCCCCACCAGTGTAAAAAGGCGCCCTAAAGGCGCCTTTTTGCTATCTGCGATTTATAAGATTCGAACCTACTTTCCTGATGGTGCCGCGCTTATCAGATCTACGAAGCTACAAATCGACACCGTACCTGTAGGCCGGATAAGACGCCAGTCGCCATCCGGCATTGTCCAACGCAATTATTGTGACTTTTTTACGCCAATCCGCTATCTTGTTTAGCATATAAAACAAATCTAACCGATTATGGCGTACGTCACGCTTTTACTCGGTTATTTCGTTAAGCCAGTAAAACGAGAAAGCATGATGAGCGTGATGTTTGACCCTGAAGCCGCAATTTATCCGTTTCCGCCTAAGCCGCTGCCGCTGAGCGAAGATGAAAAACAATTTTATCGCGAGAAAATCAAACGCCTGCTAAAAGAGCGCGATGCTGTGATGGTGGCGCACTATTATACCGACCCAGAGATCCAACAGCTGGCTGAGGAAACCGGTGGATGCATTTCTGACTCGCTGGAGATGGCGCGGTTTGGCTCAAAGCATTCGGCCTCTACGCTGCTGGTGGCTGGGGTCCGATTTATGGGCGAAACGGCTAAAATCCTCAGCCCGGAAAAGACCATTTTGATGCCAACGCTGCAGGCGGAATGTTCCTTAGACCTGGGCTGTCCAATCGACGCATTCAGTGCATTTTGCGATGCGCATCCGGACCGCACCGTCGTGGTGTATGCCAACACGTCGGCGGCAGTGAAAGCGCGTGCGGACTGGGTGGTGACATCCAGCATTGCGGTTGAACTTATTGAGCACCTGGATAGTTTAGGTGAAAAAATCATCTGGGCTCCGGACAAGCATCTGGGCAACTACGTGCAAAAACAGACCGGAGCCGATGTTCTTTGTTGGCAAGGGGCCTGTATCGTCCATGACGAATTCAAAACACAGGCATTAACGCGCATGAAAGGGTTATATCCCGACGCAGCCGTGCTGGTACACCCTGAATCGCCTCAAGCAATAGTCGATATGGCCGATGCCGTGGGGTCGACGAGTCAGCTCATCAACGCGGCAAAAACGTTACCGCATAAGCAGCTTATCGTGGCGACTGACCGGGGTATTTTTTACAAAATGCAGCAGGCTGTGCCGGACAAAGAGTTGCTTGAAGCCCCGACTGCCGGCGAAGGGGCAACCTGTCGCAGCTGTGCGCATTGCCCGTGGATGGCGATGAACGGCCTCAAAGCGATTGCAGAGGGCCTTGAGCAAGGTGGGGCAGCCCATGAGATACAGGTTGATGACGCGCTGCGAGAAGGGGCACTATTGCCGTTAAACCGCATGCTGGAATTTGCGGCTACACTACGAGCTTAAATAAATTATTGCTCTGGGGGAAAAGATGGATTTTTTTAGCACGCAGAATATTTTGGTTCATATCCCGATTGGCGCGGGGGGATACGACCTGTCATGGATTGAAGCAGTGGGGACCGTTGCCGGTTTACTGTGCATTGGTTTGGCAAGCCTTGAGAAAATCAGCAACTACGTCTTTGGTCTGATAAACGTCACGCTGTTTGCGATCATCTTCTTTCAGATCCAACTCTACGCCAGCCTGTTATTACAGGTGTTCTTTTTTGCCGCCAATATCTACGGCTGGTATGCCTGGTCCCGGCAAACCAGCCAACATGAGGCTGAGCTGAAAATTCGCTGGCTGCCGCTGCCGAAAGCGCTAGGTTGGCTGGCGGCTTGCGTGGTGGCGATTGGTCTGATGACGGTATTTATCGATCCGGTCTTCGCGTTTCTGACCCGTATGGCCGTGAACATTATGCAAGGGCTGGGATTACAGGTTGCCGCACCTGAGTTGCAACCCGATGCATTCCCGTTCTGGGATTCCTGCATGATGGTGCTGTCGATTGCGGCGATGATCCTGATGACGCGGAAATACGTCGAAAACTGGCTGCTGTGGGTGATCATTAACGTCATCAGCGTGGTGATCTTCGCCCTACAAGGCGTGTATGCGATGTCGCTGGAATACATGATCCTCACCGTTATTGCGCTTAACGGCAGCAGGATGTGGATGAACAGCGCGCGCGAACGTGGCTCACGCGCGCTCTCCCATTAGTGATGGTGATGTGAATGGCCGGACAGTCCCTGATACAGGTGGCAGTCCGGTCCGTTGCATGGCTGATATTCCATCTGGATCGTTGCGTGTTCAATCTGATAATGATGCGTCAGGAAATGTTGAATGCGTTCCAGCAATGCGTCGTGATCGTGCGGGGGAACCACCTGCACATGTAGCGTCATCACCGGTTTCTCACCCACCATCCAGACGTGCACATGGTGCACGTTGCGAACTTCAGGAATATCCCGGCTGAGGTGGCGCTGTAGCGCGGGAATATCCAGTGACAGCGGTGCGCCTTCGAGTAATTCGTTCACGCTATCTTTCAATAACCGCCAGGCGCTACGCAGTACTAGCACGGAAACCAGAATCGACAGGATCGGATCCGCTGGCGTCCAGCCAGTCCAGATGATGATCAACGCCGCGATGATCGCGCCAACCGACCCCAGTAAATCGCCCATTACGTGCAAGGCCGCGGCGCGAACATTGAGGTTCTTCTCCTCGCTCCCGCGATGCAGCACCCAAAAGGCAAGAACGTTAGCCAGTAAACCTGCCACGGCAATCACCATCATCATGCCGCCAGCTACCGGTCGTGGGGTATAGAAGCGCTCTATCGCCTCCCAGACGATTAAAATGGTGATCACCACTAGCGCGATAGCGTTCACAAACGCGGCCAGCGTCGTGAGCCTCAGCCAGCCGAACGTGTGTCGGATGGTCGGCGGTCGGCGAGCAAACCTGACAGCCAGCAGTGCAAAAAGCAGAGCGGCTGCATCTGTCAGCATATGGCCGGCGTCCGCCAGCAGCGCCAGCGAGCCTGACAGGATCCCGCCGACCACCTCCACGAACATAAATCCCGCCGTAATGCAGAAGGCGAACAGCAGTCGACGGGCGTTATTATCTTTGGGCAGGTCAGGGGAAGTGGGGGTATGTGAGTGCGCCATAATGTCATCCCTTTGTTATTCTCATCATTACTGTATGACATCATACCGGGTTTGGGCTGACAAAATTAAAAAGGAGAGCTTTTGCTCTCCCGTTATTAGCCATATTTTTAGCTTTACTGGGTGGTGCCGTCGGTTTTGGTGTCTACGTCATTGTTGATACCGTTTCCGGTCTCTACCTTCTTGTTGATATCCGGACAACGACCGTCTTTGCACATTGAGTTTTTGTGCATCTCGTCTTTGGTCATCCCTTCATGATTCATTGATGAACCGTTCGGATGCAGCATGGTGCCGCCCGAATTAACGTTGTTGTTGTCGACATTATTCGGTGCCACGTTCTCGCGTGCGTCCGGTGCGGTTTGCCCGGCATCCGCCGAAGAATTCGCCTGACCGTTATTTGACTGCGTGTTTGCGTCTGCAGCCAACGCCGCGCCGCTGGCGAGGCTAAGAGTGGCAGTAAGAAAGAGTGAGGCCAGCTTTGTCATTTGCATAATATGCTCCTGTTATGGTCGATATGTCGGATAACCTCTTCCAACAGTGCATGTGCCAGTTAAATCCTCAGAAGGTAGTTAACTATTTCAGTATGAAAATTAAAACCAGCATAGAATATTGAAATTAATAAAAAAATAAGCTGTTGCAGTTATAAATTGTAGTTTGGATCTCGTTTATCGCTACTTTATTGCGTTTTTTTGGCTTATTCCAGGATTAATCCGTCCAAAGTGTAAAACCCCGTTTACACTTTAGAACTGAAGATATAGATTGGAGGGATTGCATTCATTTATATAAGTATGGCAACGCTGGAATAATCATGAATTATCAGAACGACGATTTACGCATTAAAGAGATCAACGAGTTACTCCCCCCGGTCGCACTGCTGGAAAAATTCCCTGCTACTGAAAATGCCGCAAATACGGTTGCTCACGCCCGCAAAGCGATTCATAAAATTCTGAAAGGCAGCGACGATCGCTTACTGGTTGTGATCGGGCCGTGCTCGATTCATGATCCGGCAGCCGCCAAAGACTATGCCGCTCGCCTGCTGGCGCTGCGTGATGAGCTTAAAGACGAGCTTGAAATCGTCATGCGCGTCTATTTTGAAAAGCCGCGTACCACCGTAGGCTGGAAGGGGCTGATCAACGATCCGCATATGGATAACAGCTTCCAGATCAACGATGGCCTGCGCATTGCGCGTAAGTTGCTGCTGGATATTAACGACAGCGGCTTGCCAGCAGCGGGTGAATTCCTTGATATGATCACCCCACAGTACCTGGCCGATCTGATGAGCTGGGGGGCTATTGGCGCACGCACGACTGAGTCCCAGGTTCACCGTGAGCTGGCGTCCGGTCTTTCCTGCCCGGTTGGCTTTAAAAACGGGACCGACGGTACGATCAAAGTGGCCATTGATGCCATCAACGCCGCTGGCGCGCCGCACTGTTTCCTGTCGGTGACCAAATGGGGTCATTCAGCCATTGTGAATACCAGTGGTAATGGCGACTGCCATATCATTCTGCGCGGTGGTAAAGAGCCGAACTACAGTGCTCAGCACGTTGCAGACGTGAAGGAAGGGCTGGTTAAAGCAGGTCTGTCCCCGCAGGTGATGATTGACTTTAGCCATGCAAACTCCAGCAAGCAGTTTAAAAAGCAGATGGATGTCGCGAAAGACGTTTGCGGACAGGTTGCTGGCGGTGAGAAAGCGATTATTGGCGTGATGATTGAAAGTCATCTGGTGGAAGGTAATCAGAATCCGGATAGCGGCGAGCCGCTGACCTACGGTAAGAGCATTACTGATGCCTGCATCGGCTGGGAAGATACTGATGCGGTGTTACGCCAGTTGGCAAACGCGGTCAAAACGCGTCGCGGCTAACCGAGTCTCGTAGGCCTGATAAGCATAGCGCCATCAGGCTTTTCTGCGCAGACTGCCTGGTAGCGGCGAAATAAAAAAAGCGCGGATAATCCGCGCTTTTTTATATTCAGCGAAGAAATTACTTTGCTTTACCCTGGTTGGCAACGGCGGCCGCTTTTGCCGCGATCTCGTCAGCATTACCCAGATAGTAACGTTTGATCGGCTTGAAGTTTTCGTCGAACTCATACACCAGCGGTACGCCGGTCGGAATGTTCAGTTCCAGAATTTCATCTTCGCCCATGTTATCCAGGTATTTCACCAGCGCACGCAGGGAGTTACCGTGAGCGGCGATAATCACGCGCTCACCGCTTTTCATGCGCGGCAGAATGGTTTCGTTCCAGTAAGGGATAACACGCTCGATGGTCAGCGCCAGGCTTTCGGTAACCGGCAGCTCTTTGTCAGTGAGTTGAGCATAACGCGGATCGTGCCCCGGATAGCGCTCGTCATCTTTGGTCAGCTCCGGCGGTGTTACCGCGAAGCCACGACGCCATTGTTTAACCTGCTCGTCACCGTATTTTTCAGCGGTTTCGGCTTTATTCAGACCCTGCAGAGCGCCGTAATGACGTTCGTTCAGCTTCCAGGATTTTTCAACCGGTAGCCACGCTTGATCCAGTTCATCCAGTACGTTCCACAGGGTGTGGATGGCACGTTTTAGCACAGAAGTGTAAGCAAAATCGAAGCTGTAGCCTTCCTCTCGCAGCAGTTTGCCCGCCGCTTTTGCTTCGCCTACGCCTTTCTCGGACAGATCAACATCGTACCAACCGGTAAAGCGGTTTTCGTTGTTCCACTGACTTTCACCGTGACGTACCAGAACCAGCTTAGTTACAGCCATACACTCACTCCTATAAACTATATTGAATGATAATAGTTCTCATTATATTGCCGTAATGCGTCAGCGGCAATGCTTACGCATAACCATAGCGAAAATAGCTGCACAGTGTAAGGTTCTTGTGAACTCAAGGTTGCGATTTTGGCTTTTGGTGGTGAGGCTTTGAGCAGGTTGGGGGGGGCAATAAACGACGAGCCCGATACTGGACTCGTCATGGTTAGTCGTCAGGCCGGAATAAACCGGTATTCCGTCACGCTGGCGTACTCTTCGCCCGGGCGCAGGAAGCAGTCCGGCTGCGGCCATTCCGGATGGTTCGGGCTGTCCGGCAGAAACTCGCTTTCCAGCGCCAGACCTTGCCAGTCGGCGTACGCCTCTGGACCACGGGACGGCGTGCCGCCGAGGAAATTCCCGGAGTAGAACTGCAAAGCCGGGGCCGAGGTGTAGACCTCCATCTGCAATTTTTCATCCTGCGACCACAGCAGTGCGACCGGCTTACGGGCATCACCTTGTGCCTGTAGCAGGAAGGCGTGATCGTAACCTTTTACGTGGCGCTGATCGTCATCGGCCAGAAATTCGCTGGCGATAACTTTTGGCGTACGGAAGTCAAAAGAAGTGCCCGCCACTGGCTTTAGCCCCTCGTGTGGGATACCCATCGCATCAACCGGCAGATACGTGTCGGCGAGGATCTGTAGCTTATGCTGACGGACATCGGTTTTATCACCGTCGAGGTTGAAATAAACGTGGTTGGTCAGATTCACCGGGCAGGGCTTATCGACCGTCGCGCGATAGGTGATTGAAATGCGATTGTCGTCGGTCAGGCGATACTGCGCTGTCGCGCAAAGGTGGCCTGGGAAACCCTGGTCGCCATCGTCAGAGGTCAGTGCGAACAGCACCTGACGGTCATTCTGATTCACTATCTGCCAGCGACGTTTATCGAAACCGTCCGGCCCGCCGTGCAGCTGATTTTCACCCTGGCTTGGCAGTAATTCAATGGTTTCACCAGCGAAGGTATAACGGCTGTTGGCGATACGGTTCGCGTAGCGGCCAATCGATGCCCCCAGAAACGCAGCCTGATCAGGATATTGCTCCGGGCTGGAGCAGCCGAGCAATGCTTCACGCACGCTACCATCGCTCAGAGGAATGCGGGCCGACAACAGCGTTGCGCCCCAGTCCATCAGGTTGACCACCATCCCTGCGTCATTACGCAGGGTCAGCAGACGAAACGGCTGGCCATCGGGGGCCATGACGGGAATTTCGTTTAGCACTGTCCGGCTCCTTGTGAAGGTTTACACACATAGAAGGTTTCTTTGATACCGGTTTTCGCTTCGTACTGCGCAGCGACAGCCTGCTGTACCGCAGGAACCAACGCTTCAGGGATCAGCGCCACAATGCAGCCGCCGAAGCCGCCGCCGGTCATGCGCACGCCGCCCTGGGAGCCGATGGTCGCTTTGACGATCTCCACCAGGGTATCAATTTGCGGCACGGTAATTTCAAAGTCATCGCGCATGGAGGCGTGAGATTCCGCCATCAACTGGCCCATGCGCAGCAGGTCACCTTTTGCCAGGGCATCAGCGGCTTCCACGGTACGGGCATTTTCGGTGATCACGTGGCGGACGCGTTTGGCGACGATCGGGTCCAACTCATGGGCGACGGCGTTGAATGCCTCAAGGCTGACATCACGCAGCGCGGGCTGCTGGAAGAAGCGCGCGCCGGTTTCGCACTGCTCGCGACGGGTGTTGTACTCACTGCCGACCAGCGTACGCTTAAAGTTACTGTTAATGATCACCACGGCGACGCCCTCAGGCATGGAGACCGCTTTGGTACCCAGCGTACGGCAGTCGATCAGCAGCGCATGATCTTTCTTGCCCAGCGCGGAAATCAGCTGATCCATGATGCCGCAGTTGCAGCCGACGAACTGGTTTTCGGCTTCCTGACCGTTCAGGGCAATCTGCGCGCCGTCGAGCGGCAGGTGATAAAGCTGCTGGAACACGGTGCCGACCGCTACTTCCAGCGACGCTGAGGAGCTTAAGCCAGCGCCCTGCGGTACATTGCCGCTGATCACCAGATCGGCACCGCCAAAGGCGTTATTACGCTTTTGCAGGTGTTTTACCACGCCGCGGACATAGTTCGACCACTGCTGGCTGTCATGGGCGATAATCGGCGCGTCGAGAGAAAACTCATCAACCTGATTCTCGTAGTCAGCGGCAATCACGCGCACGATGCGATCGTCACGCGTCGCACAGCTGATCACGGTTTGGTAGTCGATGGCGCAAGGCAGAACGAAGCCGTCGTTATAGTCGGTATGTTCGCCAATCAGGTTGACGCGACCGGGCGCCTGAATCGTATGGGTGGCAGGGTAGCCAAATGTTTCAGCAAACAGAGATTGTGTTTTTTCTTTCAGACTCATTTTTTAAACTCCGGATTCGCGAAAATGGATGTCACTGACCGCACGCAAACGCTCGGCGGCTTGTTCTGCCGTCAGGTCGCGCTGGGTTTCCGCCAGCATTTCATAACCGACCATAAATTTACGCACGGTCGCGGAACGCAGCAGGGGCGGATAAAAATGCGCGTGCAGCTGCCAGTGTTGATTCTCTTCGCCATTAAACGGTGCGCCGTGCCAGCCCATGGAATAAGGGAAAGAACACTGGAACAGATTGTCGTAACGGCTGGTCAGTTTCTTCAGCGCCAGCGCCAGGTCGGCACGCTGCGCGTCGGTCAAATCGGTAATACGCAGCACATGTGCTTTAGGCAGTAGCAGCGTTTCAAATGGCCATGCCGCCCAGTAAGGCACGACCGCCAGCCAGTGCTCGGTTTCCACCACCGTGCGGCTGCCGTCTGCCTGTTCACGCTGGACGTAATCGACCAGCATCGGTTTGCCTTGCTCAGCGAAATAGTCTTTTTGCAGGCGGTCTTCACGCTCTGCTTCATTGGGCAGGAAGCTATTGGCCCAAATCTGACCGTGCGGATGTGGGTTCGAACACCCCATCGCTGCGCCTTTATTTTCAAACACTTGTACCCAGGGATAGGTTTTCCCCAGATCGGCCGTTTGCATCTGCCACGTTTTCACAATCTCCGTCAGCGCAGGCACGCTGAGTTCCGGCAGCGTTTTGCTGTGATCGGGTGAGAAGCAAATGACACGGCTGGTTCCACGTGCGCTCTGACAGCGCATCAACGGATCGTGACTGTCCGGTGCGTCCGGGGTGTCGGACATCAGCGCGGCAAAATCATTGGTAAAGACGTAGGTGCCGGTGTAATCCGGGTTTTTATCACCGGTTACGCGCGTGTTACCTGCACACAGGAAGCAGTCCGGGTCATGTGCAGGGAGAACCTGCTTAGACGGTGTCTCCTGCGCCCCTTGCCAGGGGCGTTTGGCGCGATGTGGTGAGACGAGGATCCACTGCCCGGTAAGCGGGTTAAAGCGGCGGTGTGGATGATCGACAGGATTGAATTGCGTCATGACGTGTCCTTAATCCGAATATCCTTGCGGATGGCGTGACTGCCAGTGCCAGGTGTCTTGTGCCATTTCGTCCAGCGTGCGGGTTACGCGCCAGTTTAATTCGCGATCGGCTTTGCTGGCATCTGCCCAGTAGGCGGGAAGATCGCCGTCACGACGCGGTGCAAAATGGTAGTTAATCGGTTTACCACAGGCTTTGCTGAAGGCGTTGACCACGTCCAGTACGCTGCTGCCGACGCCCGCGCCGAGGTTATAAATATGCACACCTTGTTTACCCGCCAGTTTTTCCATAGCGACAACGTGCCCGTCGGCGAGATCCATCACGTGGATGTAATCGCGAACGCCGGTACCATCTTCGGTAGGGTAGTCGTTGCCAAATACGGCAAGCGACTCGCGGCGGCCAACGGCAACTTGAGCAATGTAAGGCATCAGGTTGTTGGGAATGCCCTGCGGATCTTCGCCCATGTCGCCTGACGGATGTGCGCCAACCGGGTTGAAGTAGCGCAGCAGCGCGATGCTCCACTCTGGCTGGGCTTTTTGCAGATCGGTCAGGATCTGCTCGACCATCAGTTTGCTTTTGCCGTACGGGCTTTGCGGGGTTCCGGTTGGGAAGCTTTCAACGTAAGGAATTTGCGGCTGATCGCCATAGACTGTGGCTGAGGAGCTGAAGATGAAGTTCTTGACGTTGGCGGCGCGCATCGCGTTTACCAGACGCAGGGTACCGTTGACGTTGTTGTCGTAGTATTCCAGCGGTTTGGCAACAGACTCACCTACGGCCTTCAGACCGGCAAAGTGAATGACCGTATCAATGGCGTGATCGTGGAGAATTTCGGTGATCAGCGCTTCGTTGCGGATATCCCCTTCAATGAAGGTCGGATGCTTCGTGCCTAAACGCTCGATAACGGGCAGTACGCTGCGCTTACTGTTGCAGAGGTTATCAAGGATCACTACGTCGTGACCGTTTTTCAGTAACTGCACGCACGTGTGGCTTCCGATGTAACCGCTACCACCTGTAACCAATACTCTCATAATTCGCTCCGTTAAGCCTATGGTATGGAATGATCCTAGCATAACAAAGATGCGAAAAGTGTGACATGGAATAAATTAGTGGAATCGTTTACACTTCAGTGTTTTCACCGTTTAGCGTCTTTTTTTTAATTGTAAATCATAGGTTTTGTTCACGACTGCGCCATTTATCCGAAAAAGCAGGTAAAAAAATGGGCGTCCAATGCGTACAGCACGTCAGTTAGACATGTATGGAAAATGTATTAGCCCGGAGCAGGATGTCGCTTCAGCGCTCTGACTTTCAGTCAAATTAATTTCTCTGTTCAGGTAAGTTCAAATAACAACACCGGTGGTTAGGTGTGGGCTGGTCCGGCTGAAAATTGCCGACGAGTTTCCGTAAGGCCGGGAGAACCCGCAGGGATGCGGGTTCAGGGCGCGTCTTGCATGGACGCTTCCTCGCGCCCGGCCCGGTAGCCTGGAGGAATTAGCGGAGGGGACCACTAAGTGGCAATTTTCCCGCCGGGAGTCGGGATTGTAAAGGGCGTGGCGGAGAACGCCCTTTACCCGTTCACGGGTAGTGTGGCATCGGAGAAGCTATATACATGAGGTGAACGGAACAGCTTGCCTGAAATAACATGTTTATTATTCCAGGGACGTTTGTCGATAGCCATAGATCTCGCCGTCAGGCACAAACTCCAGTCGATGCGTAATACAGGCTGGCGCATCCTCGGCGTGGTGAGAAACGAACAGCAACTGGGTATCACCTTCGCCGATCAGCACATCAACAAAACGGCGGATCAACTGGCGATTCAGCGGATCCAGCCCCTGCAAGGGTTCATCGAGGATTAACAGAGTAGGGTGCTTAACCAGCGCGCGAACAATCAGCGCCAGTCGCTGCTGACCCCAGGAAAGGCTGTGAAACGGCGCGTCGGCAGTACGCTTATCGATGCCCAGAATGTCTAACCACTGCTGTACCAGCTTACGCTGCCGGTCAGAAACCGCCTGGTAGATACCGATCGAATCAAAATAACCGGAGAGGATCACGTTGCGTACCGTGGTACTGACGCGGTACTCGAGGTGCAGGCTGCTGCTGACATAGCCAATGTGTTTTTTAATATCCCAGATGGTTTCACCGCTGCCGCGACGACGACCAAACAGCGTCAGTGCGTTGCTGTAACCCTGTGGGTGATCGCCGGTGATTAAACTGAGCAGGGTGGATTTCCCCGCGCCATTTGGGCCGACAATTTGCCAGTGTTCGCCTGGATTCACCTGCCAGCTCAAGTGATGCAGAATAGGGCGATCGTTATACGAGACCACGCCATCGTTGAGCACAATACGCGGCTCGTGATCGGCCAACGTACGGCGAACAGAGGGTTCATCGGGTTCGGGTAATGTAATCCCGGCCAGTTGTTCACTATGCGCAAGCTGGGCTATCAATGCCTGTTGCAGTAAACCGGCTTTCTCGCCGGTTTCAGTCAGGGTGCAATCCGCGAGGACGCCAGCAAACTGCACGAATTCTGGAATCTCATCAAAGCGGTTGAGGACCAGCACCAGCGTAATACCTGCCTGATGCAACGTGGCGAGCAAATCCGCTAACTGATGACGTGACGCAACGTCCAGCCCGTCAAACGGTTCATCCAGGATCAGCAATTCCGGTTCCGACATCAGCGCCTGACAAAGCAGGGTTTTACGTGTTTCGCCGGTAGAGAGGTATTTGAAACGCCTGTCGAGCAGATGCGCAATGCCAAACTGCTGCGCCAGCGCTTTGCAGCGCGCTGGATTTTTGATTTCATCGAGAATGATTTCTGCCGTCGTGCGTCCGGTGTCGTCTTCGCCGGGGCTGAGGAGATCGGTGTTATTACGCTGCCATTCGTCGCTGACCAGTTGTTGCAACTGCTCAAAGGAGAGTCGGGTGATACGCGTGAACTGACAGCGGCGCTCGCCTTTTAACGGCGGCAATTCCCCCGCCAGCGCACGCGCTAACGCGGATTTCCCACTGCCGTTAGAACCGATAAACGCCCAGCTATCCCCCGCGTTCAACGTCAACGTATTCAACTGGAGCGTTTTTGTGTCGCTCAGACGAAACGTGCCTTGCGAAATTTGCAACGATGACATTTTATATCCCATGTTTTGCAGCGATGAACAACAGGGATACGTGTTCTGCGAGCCGATGTCAATCGACTCAACACAACGTGGCAATAATCACTCTGTCGGCGTTGAAATACGCGGTGACGTTAGCGCCTTCTTGCAGCGTCGCGGCGTCTTCCGACGGAACCGTGGCGCACAGCGTCTGGCCATCGGGCAGCGCCATTAACACTTCGCACTGTTCGGCGCCGCGCTCAATATGGCTGATGGTCCCCTGTAGTTGGTTATCAGCCGCCTGGGCGATAGCGTCGTCCTGGGTGATCCCCACCCATGGCGCCTTCAGCAGGACCAGCACTTCTTTACCCTCATCCAGCCCTAAACGTTCGCCACTTTGCGCCGTCAACGCGACTTTCAGCCGCGTTTCGCCATCGGCCAGCAGGACATCAACATGCTGCTGAACCTGAGAGTGGTCGCGTGCGGTAATGGTGCCAAACCACTGGTTACGGGCGCTGGTTTGCAGTGAAAAACGGGAGATGGCTGCCAGCAAACTGTTCAGCGGCAGGGCGTCGTCGTCGCTCAGGACATCAAACGCTTTCTGCTGAATTTGTGCCAGCAAATCGTAAAGTTGGATTAGGCGCTGGCCATAGCGGGTTAATACCGCGCCGCCGCCGCCTTTGCCGCCGGTGGCGCGCTCTACCAGCGTTTGCTCACTGAGCTGGTTCATCTCATTGATGGCATCCCAGGCGCTTTTGTAACTGATACCCGCATCCTTCGCGCCCTGACTAATAGAGCCGGAAAGCGCAATGTGCTTAAGCAGCGAAATGCGGCGGGGATCGGCAAACAGCTTTTGCTGAAGTTTCAGGGTAAGAAGGATTTCGGCCTGCATATCAAGCTCCTGGCAAAAGGGATATTGTGACGGAAAACCGCGCGCGCGCAAAGTCGACCGCACAAAAGGGGAGTGCAATTCTGCGTTATGGGGTTAAAATACAGCTAAGGACTATATCTGGAGTTGATCATGTTAGAGTTATTGAAAAGTCTGGTATTCGCCGTAATCATGGTTCCTGTGGTGATGGCCATCATTCTGGGGCTGATTTACGGACTGGGTGAAGTGTTCAACATTTTCTCCGGTATCGGTCAGAAAGATCAGTCCAAACAGAACCATTGATTCCCCAAACGCCCGCTCAGTCGGGCGTTTATCTTTTTCGCCTTCCAGCTCGTTTTCGGTGCCTGTAGTTTCTCAAGATCCTGCTTTTCCTGCCGATAATTTCTTTATATAACCTTTGATGGGTACGAATAACCACTGGGAAAATCCTGAATTAATCGTTATATTGCTGCGTACATAACGAAACGCAAAGGAGTTACAGATGGCACGTACATGGTTACGCTTGTTTGCAGGGGCAACACTCTCTCTTTCTGTTGCCGGGCATGCATTGGCGGATGAAGGCAAAATTACGGTGTTCGCCGCGGCGTCGCTGACAAATGCGATGCAGGACATTGCAGCCCAGTATAAAAAAGAGAAGAACGTGGACGTCGTCTCCTCTTTTGCCTCGTCTTCTACGCTGGCGCGCCAAATTGAAGCCGGTGCACCCGCCGATCTGTTTATTTCTGCCGACCAGAAATGGATGGATTATGCGGTAGACAAAAAGTCTATCGACACCGCATCACGTAAAACGCTGCTCGGTAACAGCCTGGTGGTCGTGGCGCCAAAAGCGAGCGAGCAGAAAGCGTTTACCATCGACAGTAAAACCAATTGGACCAACCTGTTGAACGGTGGGCGTCTGGCGGTCGGTGACCCGGAACATGTTCCGGCGGGCATTTATGCCAAAGAAGCGCTGCAAAAACTGGGCGCATGGGATACTCTGGCGCCGAAACTGGCCCCAGCTGAAGACGTACGCGGCGCACTGGCGCTGGTCGAACGTAACGAAGCGCCGCTGGGGATTGTTTACGGTTCCGATGCCGTCGCCAGCAAAGGCGTCAAAGTAGTCGCCACGTTCCCGGAAGATTCACACAAAAAAGTCGAATACCCTATCGCGATTGTTGATGGGCATTCTAACGCCACGGTCAGCGCGTTCTATGATTACCTGAAAGGACCGCAGGCTGCTGATATCTTTAAACGTTATGGATTTACGACCAAGTAATGATACTCAGCGATCCTGAATGGCAGGCCGTTATACTGAGTCTGAAAGTTTCTTCCCTGGCCGTGCTGTTCAGCCTGCCGTTTGGGATCTTCTTTGCCTGGCTGCTGGTGCGCTGCACGTTTCCAGGTAAAGCTCTGCTCGACAGCGTGCTGCACTTGCCACTGGTACTGCCACCGGTGGTGGTCGGTTATCTGCTGTTAGTGGCCATGGGGCGACGCGGATTTATCGGCGAGCGGCTGTACGACTGGTTTGGTATTACGTTTGCCTTCAGCTGGCGCGGCGCGGTGCTGGCGGCGGCGGTGATGTCTTTCCCGCTGATGGTGAGGGCCATCCGTCTGGCGCTTGAAGGCGTGGACGTCAAGCTGGAACAGGCCGCCCGTACGCTGGGGGCCGGTCGCTGGCGCGTATTCCTGACCATCACCTTGCCGCTGATGCTACCGGGCATTATTGTCGGCACGGTGCTGGCATTTGCCCGCTCGCTCGGCGAGTTCGGCGCGACGATCACCTTCGTTTCCAATATTCCTGGCGAAACCCGCACTATCCCTTCGGCGATGTACACCCTGATCCAGACTCCTGGCGGTGAAAGCGCGGCGGCGAGACTTTGCCTGATTTCTATTGTGCTGGCGTTAATTTCGCTACTGATTTCTGAGTGGCTGGCGCGCATCAGCCGCGAACGGACGGGGCGATAATCATGCTGGAACTGAATTTCACCCAGACGTTAGGCTCGCACTGTCTGACGCTCAACGAAACGTTACCCGCCACTGGCATTACCGCGATTTTTGGCGTGTCCGGGGCGGGCAAAACCTCGCTGATTAACGCCATTAGCGGACTGACGAAGCCGCAGTCCGGGCGCATTGTGCTCAACGGTCGGGTGTTGAACGATGTAGAAAATGGCATCTGTTTAACCCCTGAAAAACGCCGGGTCGGCTACGTTTTTCAGGATGCGCGCCTGTTCCCGCATTATAAAGTGCGCGGTAACCTGCGCTACGGCATGGCGAAAAGCATGGCCGGGCAGTTTGATAAGCTGGTGACGCTGTTAGGGATTGAACCGCTACTCGAGCGCCTGCCTGGTAGCCTTTCCGGCGGAGAAAAACAGCGCGTGGCCATTGGTCGGGCGCTGCTGACCGCGCCTGAGTTGCTGCTGCTTGACGAGCCGCTGGCGTCACTGGATATTCCGCGTAAGCGTGAACTGCTACCCTACCTGCAACGCCTGGCGCGCGAAATCAACATCCCGATGCTGTATGTCAGCCATTCGCTGGATGAGATTTTGCATCTGGCCGATAAAGTGATGGTGCTGGAGAACGGCCAGGTAAAAGCGTTTGGCTCGCTGGAGGATATCTGGGGCAGCAACGTGATGCACCCCTGGCTACCGAAAGAACAGCAAAGCAGCATCCTCAAAGTCAGCGTGCTGGAACATCATCCGCATTATTCAATGACCGCGCTGGCGCTGGGCGATCAGCATCTGTGGGTTAATAAACTGGAGCAGCCGCTGCAAACCGCGCTGCGTATTCGTATTCAGGCCTCGGATGTATCACTGGTATTACAACCGCCGCAGCAGACCAGTATTCGCAACGTGTTGCGCGCCAAGGTCGCGCAGTGCTATGACGACAACGGGCAGGTGGAAGTGCAGCTTGAGGTCGGCGGTAAAACGCTGTGGGCGAGGATCAGCCCGTGGGCCAGGGATGAACTGGGCATCAAACCTGGCCTGTGGCTGTACGCGCAAATTAAGAGCGTGTCGATAACCGCCTGATTACAGCAGGTGAGAATAAATAAATTTGGCGATGCTGTCGGTGGTGTTGTCACCAATCACGATATTGGCGCGGGCCTTGACCGCGTCATCTGCATTACCCATCGCCACGCCGGTGCCTGCGGCTTCCAGCATACTGATATCGTTAAAGTTGTCGCCAAAGGCGATGACATTCTCCATTGACCCCCCCTGTGCTTCAATCCACTGGGTCAGGCGTTTTCCTTTGCTGTTGCCTTTGCGGGCCACGTCGACCTGATCGTGCCATGACCATTCGCACTCCAGCCCCAGCTGTTGCTCAACGTGCTTGCCAAACTGCTGCAGCTTAGGAATATCTTCGTCGGTAAGGGCAAATTTCCAGACGGCGTTAACGTCCTGCGCGGCCTGCGCCAGTGAGGGGACCTGGGTAAAGGTGGGACGCTGCTCCGGCGGCAGGGTTTGCGCCCAGTTTGCGGTACGTACCACATGCCCGGTCGGGCGCTCATACAGCATGGCGTCGTCTACATACATCAGACCGTGGATCTGATGTGCCTCCAGCAGATCGATCAGTTGCAGCGCCTGATCAACGGGAAGGGGATCGGATTGCAGAACCTTTTTTGCCTGATAATCATACAAGTAAGTGCCATTACAGCAAATTGCAGGTGTATCCAGCGCCAGTGCCTGATAAAAAGGATGAATAGCAACGTGATGGCGACCTGTGACAATGATAAGTTGGTAGCCGGCTTCTCTGGCGCGCGAGAGCGCTTCGAGAGAAGAGGGCAGTAAGGTTTTTTTCGGGGTCAGCAACGTACCGTCTAAATCCAGGGCAATCACGCGAGTGGTCATCAGTTATTCCAGATTAAGGTTGAGAATTGTGTCTTTGGGCATGGTACACCGAGTCGGCAACCGGACAAAATTCTGAGTCTTAATTAAGCATTCACCGTTAAAAGCGTCTACCTTAGGCGTGTGTCAGGCAATTGCAGCCACTTGCCAAAAAGTAAAAGGAGCATTCATGAAGCAAACCGTTTATACCGCCAGCCCTGAAAGTCAGCAGATCCACGTCTGGAGCCTGAACCACGACGGTTCACTGACGCTGACGCAGGTGGTTGATGTACCGGGTCAGGTGCAGCCGATGGTCGTCAGCCCGGATAAGCGCTATCTGTATGTTGGCGTGCGTCCTGAGTTTCGCGTGCTGGCCTACCGTATTGCGCCGGATGACGGTGCGCTGACCTTTGCCGCAGAATCTGCGCTGCCGGGCAGCCCGACGCATATTTCGACCGATCATCAAGGTCGTTTTGTGTTTGTCGGATCGTACAACGCAGGCAGCGTGAGCGTGACGCGTCTGGAGGATGGCCTACCGGTTGAGCTGGTGGACGTAGTAGAAGGTATGGACGGGTGCCACTCGGCCAATATCTCTCCGGATAACCGCACGCTGTGGGTTCCCGCACTGAAGCAGGATCGTATCTGTCTATTTGGCCTCAGTGATGATGGCAAGCTGATCGCACAGGATCCGGCGGAGGTGACGACCGTAGAGGGGGCGGGGCCGCGTCATATGGCGTTTCATCCGAATCATCAGTACGCCTATTGCGTCAATGAGCTGAACAGTTCGGTTGATGTCTGGGAACTGAACGATCCGCACGGCAAAATTGAGTGCGTACAAACGCTGGATATGATGCCAGCTGATTTCTCCGACACCCGCTGGGCGGCAGATATTCATATCACGCCTGATGGTCGTCATCTGTATGCCTGTGACCGTACCGCCAGCCTGATTACGGTGTTTAGCGTGTCAGAAGACGGCAGCGTGCTGACCAAAGAGGGCTTCCAGCCTACCGAAACCCAGCCGCGTGGTTTTAATATCGACAGCCGCGGAAAATACCTGATTGCCGCCGGGCAGAAATCGCACCACATTGCGGTGTATGACATTGCGGGTGAGCAGGGACTGCTGACCGAGAAAGGTCGCTATGCGGTTGGACAAGGCCCGATGTGGGTCGTGATCAACGCATACTAAGACTTTATGCCAAATGGCCTACGATAAGCACACGCTTCGTAGGCCTGATAAGGCATTAGCCGCCATCAGGCACTCTGTTTCCCCTGGAGATCGGAAATCGGTCGCCACAAGTTGTCCTTCTCTTCGGCCCACAGATTTAACAGCAGAGAAAAAAAGCGTTCAGCGGGAGGAGAGAGCACCGCATCTTTACGCCGAATAACGCCTAACGTGCGCCTAATCACGGGCTCAACCAGCGGGATGCCGATCAGAGTTGGATGCGACGTGTGCGGCATGGCCAACCCTGGCAACGCGGAAACCCCCAGCCCAGCCTCCACCAGGCCAAGCGAGGTGGATAAATGGCGAACCTCGTAAAACCAATCCAGCTTCCACGGTTTATCTGCCAGGTGTTGCTCAATCAGCAATCGGTTACCGCTCGACGAACGCACGCCTATTAATTTGCAATTCACCAGTTCTTGCCATTCGACCAGCTGTTTATGGGCGAGCGGATGATCGCGCCGACATGCCAGAACAAAGGGTTCGTTAATCAGCGGGGTGAATTCAATGGAAGAATTTGTGATGTTGTTCATGTTTATGCCAAAATCAGCCTCGTTGCAAAGTACGGATTCCATACAATTATTCGTACCTTGTTCAATAATTCGCACCTTAATATTGGGATATAGCTCATTAAATTTGCCGATCGCCAACGGTAAAAAATAGAAAACGGCGGTAGGGATACAGGATAACGTTACCATCCCGTGATAATGTGTATTCATTTTGCTGATATTAAAGATTGTTTCATCTAGGGAAGGTGCGAACAAGTTCCTGA
>NZ_SZWP01000045.1:0-30271 GCF_005280825.1 Citrobacter sp. wls829 | reverse complement strand
ATCAGGAACTTGTTCGCACCTTCCCTAACTCGTTGTCTATACTCCAGAAGATTAAATAACGTTGCAATAACTGACAGCGTAATGAGCGTTAGCTCACAACCTGATTAAATTTCCTTGCGCCAGCAGGAACGCTGCCAACACCCCGACTACTTTTAGGAAAGAACATATATTTACGGCAAGGCTGCCGCTCATTATTTTTTTTCGACAGGAGTAAGACGTTATGAGCAAGCAATTTGCCCTCACGAGCCTGTGTGCGCTCAGTATGACACTGATGACCGCCCACGCAGCTGAACCCCCAACATCATTAGATAAACCAGAAGGACGCCTGGATATTATTGCCTGGCCGGGGTATATCGAACGTGGCCAAACGGATAAACAATATGACTGGGTCTCACAGTTTGAGAAGGAAACGGGCTGCGCGGTGAATGTGAAAACGGCGGCCACCTCAGACGAAATGGTTAGCCTGATGGCAAAAGGCGGATATGACCTGGTCACGGCATCCGGTGACGCGTCACTGCGTTTAATTATGGGGAAACGTGTTCAACCTATTAATACTGCACTTATTCCGAACTGGAAAATCATCGATCCGCGTGTAGTCAACGGCGAATGGTTTAATGTCGGGGGAAAAGTGTACGGCACACCGTATCAGTGGGGGCCAAACCTGCTGATGTACAACACCAAGACCTTCCCAACGCCGCCGGATAGCTGGAAAGTGGTGTTTGTAGCGCAAACCCTGGAAGACGGCAAAAGCAATAAAGGGCGCGTCCAGGCTTACGACGGTCCGATTTATATCGCCGATGCGGCGTTATTTGTTAAAGCCACCCAACCACAACTGGGCATTACCGACCCCTATCAGCTGACCGAGAAACAGTATCAGGCCGTCATTAAGGTCCTGAGAGATCAGCATAGTCTGATCCATCGCTACTGGCATGACACCACCGTGCAAATGAGTGATTTTAAAAACGAAGGTGTTGTCGCTTCCAGCGCATGGCCTTATCAGGCTAACGCCCTGAAGGCTGAAGGGCAACCTGTCGCCACCGTCTTCCCAAAAGAGGGGGTTACCGGTTGGGCGGATACCACCATGCTGCACAGCGAAGCAAAACATCCGGTCTGTGCTTACAAATGGATGAACTGGTCATTAACACCGAAAGTGCAGGGCGACGTTGCCGCCTGGTTTGGATCGCTGCCGGTCGTGCCTGAGGGATGCAAAGCCAGCCCGCTGCTGGGTGAAAAAGGATGTGAAACCAATGGCTATAGCTATTTCGACAAAATCGCCTTCTGGAAAACGCCGATCGCCGAAGGGGGCAAGTTCGTTCCTTACAGTCGCTGGACGCAAGATTACATAGCCATTATGGGCGGTCGCTGATTCCGCTGGGGGTTTTATGACGTACGCAGTGGAATTTAACAATGTCTCGCGATTGTACGGGGATGTTCGTGCCGTCGATGGTGTCAGTATTGCGATTAACGATGGTGAGTTTTTCTCTATGCTGGGGCCATCCGGCTCTGGCAAAACAACCTGTCTGCGCCTGATAGCTGGTTTTGAACAGCTGTCAGGCGGCGCAATTAGCATTTTTGGCAAGCAGGCCAGCGAGTTGCCGCCCTGGGAGCGGGACGTCAACACGGTATTTCAGGATTACGCGTTGTTTCCGCATATGTCGATCCTCGATAACGTGGCCTATGGGTTGATGGTCAAAGGGATGGATAAAAAACAGCGCCATGCCAAAGCGCGAGAAGCGCTGGAGAAGGTGGCGCTCGGCTTCGTTTATGAGCGTAAACCGTCGCAGCTTTCCGGTGGACAGCGCCAGCGCGTGGCGATCGCCCGCGCACTGGTTAATGAACCACGCGTGCTGCTGTTGGATGAACCGCTTGGGGCGCTGGATCTTAAACTGCGTGAACAGATGCAGTTGGAATTGAAAAAACTACAGCAGGCGCTGGGCATCACCTTCATTTTTGTTACCCACGATCAGGGTGAGGCGCTGTCGATGTCCGATCGCGTGGCGGTGTTTAATAACGGCCGCATTGAGCAAGTGGACTCTCCCCGTGAACTCTATATGCGCCCACGCACGCCGTTTGTGGCGAGCTTTGTCGGGACATCCAACGTCTTTGATACCGCCATGTCGGCGAATGTCTGCGGCCTGCAGGGAATGTTCTCTCTGCGCCCGGAACACATTCGCTTGAATGATCCTGGCGCAGAAGTGCAGGCGCCGGGCGTTATTCAGGCGGTGCAGTATCAGGGGGCCGCGACGCGGTTTGAGCTAAAACTGGCTGGTGGCGAAAAGTTGCTGGTAAGCCAGGCGAACCTGACGGGAGAAATGCTGCCGTCAACGCTGTCGCCGGGTCAGCAGGTCATGGCCTCGTGGTCACGTGACGTGATGGTCCCGCTGGTTGAGGAGAGGTGAATGGCGATGAACGTTTTACATTCACCTCCCCAGACCACCAGGTTGAACAAAATCTCAGGTTATTTCTGGCGTAATCCGGGGCTGGGGCTGTTTTTACTGCTGCTCGGACCGCTGATGTGGTTTGGTGTCGTCTACTTTGGCTCATTGCTGACATTACTGTGGCAAGGGTTTTATACCTTTGACGATTTCACCATGTCCGTTACGCCAGATCTGACGCTGGCGAATCTGCAGGCGCTGTTTAACCCGGCGAATTACGACATCATTTTACGCACGTTGACCATGGCAATAGCGGTGACTATTGCCAGCGCCATTCTGGCGTTTCCGATGGCGTGGTATATGGCGCGTTACACCAGCGGCAAGATGAAAGCCTTTTTTTACATCGCCGTCATGTTGCCAATGTGGGCCAGCTATATCGTCAAAGCCTACGCGTGGACGTTGCTGTTGGCTAAAGACGGCGTGGCGCAGTGGTTTTTAACCCATCTCGGGCTGGAGCCGATCCTGACCGCGTTTCTGACGCTGCCAGCCGTGGGCGGGAATACGCTGTCGACGTCAGGATTAGGGCGTTTTCTGGTTTTCGTCTACATCTGGCTACCTTTTATGATCCTGCCGGTACAGGCTGCGCTGGAACGGTTACCGCCGTCATTGCTGCAGGCTTCGGCGGATTTGGGCGCCCGCCCGCGTCAGACATTCCGCTATGTAGTGCTGCCGCTGGCTATCCCCGGTATTGCTGCGGGTTCAATCTTTACCTTCTCGCTGACGCTGGGTGATTTTATTGTGCCGCAACTGGTGGGGCCGCCGGGTTTTTTCATCGGCAACATGGTCTATTCGCAACAAGGTGCTATCGGCAACATGCCAATGGCGGCGGCATTCACCCTGGTGCCGATTGTATTAATCGCACTGTATCTGGCGTTCGTGAAGCGTCTGGGAGCGTTTGATGCACTCTGAACGCGCACCGTTTTTACTCAAACTGGCCGCATGGGGTGGCGTGATTTTCCTGCACTTTCCCATCCTCATCATCGCCGCCTATGCGTTTAATACCGAGGAAGCCGCTTTTAGCTTTCCACCGCAGGGACTTACGCTACGGTGGTTTAGCGTGGCGGCACAGCGTAGCGATATTTTGGAATCAGTGACACTGTCACTTAAGATCGCCGCGCTGTCGACGGCCATCGCACTGGTGCTAGGAACGCTGGCGGCGGCGGCCCTGTGGCGGCGGGATTTCTTTGGCAAGAACGCAATATCGCTGTTGCTGCTGTTGCCTATTGCGCTACCGGGTATTATCACCGGTCTGGCACTGCTGACTGCATTTAAAACCATCAATCTGGAACCCGGCTTCCTGACCATCGTGGTGGGGCATGCGACGTTTTGTGTGGTAGTGGTATTTAACAACGTTGTGGCCCGTTTTCGTCGCACATCATGGAGTCTGGTTGAAGCGTCAATGGACCTGGGGGCGAACGGCTGGCAAACCTTCCGCTATGTGGTGCTGCCGAATCTTGCGTCGGCGATGTTGGCCGGAGGCATGCTGGCGTTTGCGTTGTCGTTTGATGAAATCATCGTAACAACGTTCACGGCCGGACACGAAAGAACACTTCCGCTGTGGCTACTCAATCAACTGGGACGTCCGCGTGATGTCCCTGTGACCAACGTAGTGGCATTGCTGGTGATGGCGGTCACAACACTGCCGATTTTAGGGGCCTGGTGGCTGACGCGTGAAGGCGACACTCTCGCCGGAAACGGTAAATAAACGACAATATGGGAAATTGCTATGCAACATCAATTACTGATTAACGGCGAACTGGTCAACGGTGAAGGTGAAAAGCAGCCGGTCTATAACCCTGCTACCGGTGACGTGATCCTGGAAATTGCCGAGGCGTCAACCGTGCAGGTTGATGCAGCCGTCCGTGCCGCCGACGAGGCTTTTGCCAGCTGGGGGCAAACCACACCGAAAGTGCGTTCAGAGCTGTTACTGAAGCTGGCGGACACTATCGCCGAAAACGCGCAGATATTTGCTGAGCTGGAATCCTTGAATTGCGGTAAGCCTTTTCACTGCGTGCTAAATGATGAAATTCCGGCGATTGTGGATGTTTTCCGCTTCTTTGCCGGTGCCGCACGTACGCTCAACGGCCTGGCGGCCGGGGAGTATCTGGAAGGGCATACGTCCATGATCCGTCGCGATCCGCTGGGGGTGGTGGCGTCTATCGCACCGTGGAACTATCCGCTGATGATGGCCGCGTGGAAACTGGCACCGGCGCTGGCGGCAGGTAACTGCGTGGTGATTAAACCATCCGAAATTACCCCATTAACGGCACTGAAGCTGGCGGAGTTGGCGAAAGATATTTTCCCGGCAGGCGTGATTAACGTGCTGTTTGGCCGTGGTAAAACCGTGGGCGATCCGCTGACCGGTCATGAAAAAGTGCGCATGGTTTCACTGACCGGCTCTATTGCTACCGGTGAACACATCATTGGGCATACTGCGCCATCGATTAAGCGCACGCATATGGAGTTGGGCGGCAAGGCCCCGGTTATTATTTTTGATGATGCCGATCTCGATGCGGTGGTGAGCGGCGTACGCACGTTCGGTTATTACAACGCCGGGCAGGATTGCACCGCAGCCTGTCGCATTTACGCGCAGAAAGGCATTTACGACGCGCTGGTCGAAAAATTGGGTGCGGCGGTCGCCAGCCTGAAAACCGGTTCACCGAATGATGAATCAACAGAGTTGGGGCCGGTAAGCTCTCAGGCTCATTTGGATCGCATCACCAAAGCGGTGGATGAGGCCAAAGCGCTCGGGCACATCAAAGTCATCACTGGCGGTAAAAAAGTAGAGGGTGCAGGCTACTATTTTGCCCCAACGCTGCTGGCGGGCGCGAAGCAGGACGATGCTATCGTTCAGCGGGAAGTCTTCGGCCCGGTGGTCAGCATCACCCAGTTTGATGATGAGGCTCAGGTCCTGGCATGGGCTAACGATTCAAAATACGGGCTGGCATCTTCGGTCTGGACGCGAGACGTCGGTCGTGCCCATCGCCTCAGCGCCCGCTTGCAGTACGGCTGTACCTGGGTCAACACCCACTTCACGTTGGTGAGCGAAATGCCGCACGGCGGGCAAAAACTCTCCGGTTACGGTAAGGACATGTCGGTTTACGGACTCGAGGATTACACTGTTATCCGCCATGTGATGATTAAACACGAGTAAAATCAGTACCCGCGCATGGCCATAGACGCACGGATAGCTAATTACTGGTAGAAGGGTGTCTATACTATGCGCGCCACTGGCCTCGTCGCCATCGGACGGCGGTAAGTTGGAAATATCCGCGAGGTCAGGCTAATTTACATACATTGGAGTCGCGTTCCGTTCTCTTAATGAACATCACTTCGCTGATGCCCGATATCTGGGTTTCATGGCAACATCCCTTCGATTAAGGATAGCGTTGCATCTACCCCTTGAACTCACCGCGTGAATCGGTCACCGCCTTACCTACATGGGCTATCTGACTGATAATTCAAATTCATGGATACATACTTTCATCATCTGAGGGTACGCGGCTTTTTTCTTTTAGTATGTGTACATTAGCCTTACAGAATTCTATGTAGGCTCTGGCCGCCGTGGAAACATGTCGGTGTTTTTTATAAACCAGATGCAATGATGAGTAGGGCAAACGTGTCTGGGGTAAAACCTCAATCAGTTTTCCACTATTAATGTATTCCGCAGCAAAAAAAGCGGGTAACTCAGTAATGTAGTCGCCAGCAAGGGCTCCAGAGCGCAAATGAAGATAATCATTGACGATGAAGGTCGCTGGAACATCGTAGGTATGTTCACCGAGCATCCACACCGGACGCGCGCCTATCACCGAACCCCAGGCGGCACAGGGATACTTCATCAGGTCTGATGGCTCTTTGGGGGGCTCACTGCCCTGAAAAAGCGCCGGGCTGGCGACCAGAATATGCCTGAAATCCATGAGATGGCTCGCAACGACATCATCATCAGAGATGCTTCCAACTCTCAGCGCGACATCAATACCTTCAGAAACTAAATCCACTCGACGTTCAGTCGTATAAACGTTAATGGCAATACCCGGATATATACGCTGAAACTGCCTGATGATTTCCCACCACGGTTCAAGTGATTGAGGCATTGTCAGGCGTAATCGGCCTGTAATGCGGGAATCGGCAGTGGTGAGGAACTGCTCGGCATCATTAAGCGTATCAATAGCCGAACTGGCCTGATCCAGCAATTTTTTACCCGCCTCTGTTGCTCTGCAACCTTTCACAGTGCGTTCTAGCAGAACAATATCCAGCTCATGCTCAAGTTCAGCGATCCTACGGCTTAGCGTCGGAAGCGGTATGTTGTTTTCCCGCGCGGCTGCAGAAAGGCTACCGCAGCGGGCTGTCAGAACAAACATCTTTAAGGCATTTAAGTCCATCGACTCCTCTCAAATATGAAAACATCATTCTCAATTTAGACGCTACACAGTACTGAATGTGGATATTAAAATACAGCCACTTTCAGTTAGCAATGCCCGTAATTATAGAGAAAATGTATTACCTGGAGCAGGTTTAGAATCTATCTGACGCCATCAGTCCTTTTTAAAGTTCCAAACCCTCCCGCTGATAAACTCTCAAAAATGAAAATGCAACATGCACAGACTTAGGAATATGACATTAACATGAACGATTTAGTAAAAGCCTATCTGGCTCGCCTTGGCCTTGACGCAGAAAAACCCTCCATTGAGGCACTTACCCGTTTACATCAAGCTCATGTAGAGCGGATCCCTTACGAAACATTCTGGATCCACCTTGGTCAGGATTGGGGAATTGACGCCATGGAAAGTTTCAGAAGAGCGGCAACAACCCGACGAGGTGGTTATTGTTTTCAGCTCAATGGCGGCTTACATACGCTACTCACCCACCTTGGTTATCGTGTGAGTATTCACCCAGCAAACGTCCACGGCGCTGAAGGCCCTGAGCATATAAAACTGGAAAACCATGCAGCTATCATCGCTGAGGGGTTGCCGAGTGAAAATAATCCCAACGGGAGATGGTGGGTGGATGTCGGTCTTGGCGATGCGCTTCATGAGCAAATGCCTCTGATGAATACTACCGTTAACCAGGACTCGATGCAGTTTGGCATGGAAGCCATGGACAAGGACGGCGTGGGCGATTGGTATCTCATTGCCGATCCATCGTGCTGGATCGCAGGCGTGAATATGGCTGAGCAACCCGCTTCTATGAGTGATTTCGTAGACCGTCATCACTTTAATATGCATTCCCCTGAATCCGGATATGCAAAAGTTGTTACTGCACAACTCCGGAAGCCACACGGCAAAACGATACTGCGAGGTTGCGTTTTAACAAAAACCGATGGCGAAGTCGTTACGACTCACATCTCAACGTCTTTACCCGAGTGGCAGGAAGTGCTTGATGAAGAATTCGGTCTGACTTTCGAAAACGTTCCTGAGATATCGCTAAAAAAACTGTGGGTTAAAGTACAGAAGATCCATGAAGAATGGGTCCAGACTCGCGAAAGTACGTAAAACAGCAAGTTGTTGACGACCGGCCCGATACATACGTTGATGTTATCGGCCGGAGCAGTATCATTGAGCGGAGTACCAACAATCGTATACTGGATTTGCTCATTATTCGGCAGCGAGCGAAATCTTATTAATATTGCAACTGCACTAATCGCACTTTCCCCTACATAAATCCATGCTTAATGTCCGCTGCTGGCACTCAGCGGACAATTTTTGGGATCAGAAGGCACGGTCGGTTTTGAACTATGTTTAACACCAGTCAGAATAATAAGATGGTTGAGGTTATTAGGGCCTGAACGGTGGCGGCCTCATTCCGGGAGCATTAGATAACCAGAACCACACTCAGAAGTGTGCCAACATTGCGTGGGTAAGAACAATATCCGGAGAATAAAGTGTTCGGAAAATTTTTTTTAAATTACATGCCTGGTTTACAAAATTTATTAGCCTACGATAAAAGCTGGCTAAAACATGATGTTAAAGCCGGGTTATCTGTTGCGGCTGTCGCACTACCCGTTGCTATTGCTTACGCTGAGTTGGCGGGTGTTGGGGCAATCGTAGGGCTGTATTCCTGCGTTTTACCGATGATCGCTTATGCACTGTTTGGTTCTTCACGTCAGCTTATTGTTGGCCCTGATGCTACAACCTGCGCGGTGATTGCGGCCGTCGTGTTTCCCCTCTCTGCAGGTAATCCCGAACTGCACTGGCAACTGACGATCATCATGACATTGATGATGGGCGGATGGTGCCTGCTTGCCAGTAAATTTCGCCTGGGCGCACTTGCCGATCTGCTTTCTCATCCCATTCTTACTGGTTTGCTTAATGGCGTAGCCGTGACGATTATTGTCGGGCAATTAGGTAAGGTTTTAGGGATCACACTTGATGAGGCGCAGGTTATTGAAAAAATAATTGCCTTGCCAGGCCGAATCGCAGACAGCCATTTATTAACCTTAGGACTATCACTTTTAACGTTAGTTATTTTAATGGTTATCAAAACGTATCGCAGCCACTGGCCAGCACCGTTGATTGCCATTGTGATAACAACGGCGCTGGTATGGGGAACATCAGCACAAAATCATGGGATTACCACTATTGGGGGGGACGGTTTTCAGCCTGGTTTACCCGTCGTTAACTGGGCGGCGTTCCAGCCAGGTCTGATGCGTGATTTAGTGATCCCGGCGCTGAACCTGGCTTTGGTCAGTTTTGTCAGTCTTATGCTGACCGCCCGTAGTTTCGCCGCGAAAAATGGCTATGACATTAATGCTGATGCTGAGTTTAGAGCTCTGGGTATTGCGAATCTCATGTCTGGATTATCTCAGGGGTTTGCTATCAGTGGAGCCGATTCCCGAACCGCTGTTAATGATTCAACTGGGGGGAAAAGTCAGCTGGTTTCCGTGGTCGCAGCCTTACTCATCGGTATCATAGTCGTATTTTTTACTCAGCCATTACAGTTTATTCCGGTTTCTGCATTAGGTATTGTTCTAATGTATGCCTCGTGGTCATTGATTGATTTACGTGGGCTATGGAACCTGAGGCGAAGAAATAAACAGGCATTTCGTTTGGCCTTCTTCACCTTTGGCTGTGTGTTAATTATCGGTGTAATCCAGGGAATCGGGCTTGCCGTGTTGCTCGGTCTGTTACAGTTCCTGCGTACAGTCTTTCGTCCTTCTGAGCACTTACTGGGAACTGACGAAAATGGAATGATTCACTCATTAGGTAATTCAACCGATATTAAAATGGTTCCGGGCGTGTTGATGTATCGATTTAACTCCCCGTTGACCTATTTTAATGTGGCTTATTTTAAACGTCGGGTATTGAACTTAGTTGATGGTACAACATTACAACCTAAATGGGTGGTTATTGATGCCGTTGCCTGCTTCACCTATTCAGATATAAGTGTCCTGGCCACCATTAATGAGTTAAAGCGTGACCTGAAAAGTCGACAGATTACGTTAATCCTTGCGGGCCGGAAAACGGAATTAACACGCTGGTTTAAAGAAAGCCGACCAACAATGAATGATGATGACATGCTTCTGGCTCCAGACCTCTATTTGGCACTCCGGTTCATTCAAAGCAAAGAGAGTGCGGGTGAGGGCGAATCAGACGGTGATGTACCATCCCAGTGACACAATTCCTGAAAGGGGTCCAAATTCAGTAGACCACTTCATACGGGGCCGCTTAGGGGGCAAAGCATGCCGGGATTCGTTATCTCATTACCGCAGAAAGGTTAGGGCTATTACACACTAAGTATAATTTACTGGCAGGTGAAGCAGTGGGAAGATCGCACATCAATGGCAGAGAGAATGTTCTCTCTGCCAGCAGACGCTGCAATTAATCAACAAGAGTCACATCAAGCAAACCAGCCAAACCTTGCGGATATCAGGCTGAAAAGTCCTACAGCAGCAAAGAGATTTATCAGTACTACGGTTTTACTGGAAACATTCATTTTTGCCACCTTTCGATTTAACCCTTATGGGTATAGTACGGGTTAAAACTATCCGCAATAGTACGAAATCTGAACATTACGGAGAACGGTTGTTTTCTCGCCAGTTTTCTTAAAAAAATGAATAAAACTTGATGTGTGTCATAAAAAAGAGCATATTGCGCGCGATTTTCCCTTCTGGCCCGGATGCCCTAAATGTCTTTGTACCAAAACATGCTGGTTTTTTATGCGGTAATGGCCGCCATCGCGGCTATCATCACCTGGTTTCTATCGCGCGATAAAAAGCGTATTCGCTTTCTCAGCGCGGTATTAGTCGGGGCGACGTGGCCGATGAGCTTTCCCGTCGCACTCCTGTTTTCTCTTTTCTAATGACGTCGTCAGGCCTTTAGCAGCGCGATTAATCGCAACCTGTCAGCGTCAGTCACGTCCAGCGGATGCTGATAGCCGACGTTTTCATTGGCGCGGGTGTACAGGGCAACCAACCAGTCATACACGTATCGGCTGGCACCATGCCGAGGTTGCTCGTCCAGTTTTGCCAGTCGACGCATCGGTTGTTGCGGCGGGGCGCTAAAGATAGCGGCACCTTTTAGGATCCTGCTGGCAGGGCGCTGTTCCTCGGCAACGCGAGCAAACCCAAGCCAGGTAATAAAATCACCGATATCCGCGTGCAGCTGCGCTGCGCAGACGTTCTCGCGCTGCATAATAGCGTGCAGGCGTTGCGGCATCTCCAGCCGGTAACTGGTGGTCACCAGGATGTCAGCAACCTGCCTTAAAGTTTCCGGCTCCAGGTGCAGGCGACGCGCGTTATTCTCATTACGACACCACTGGCGCACATGGTTGATCCACATTTTATGCGCCAGGTATCCGGTCTCTTCACTCTCTTGCGGGTGAGACGTATCTCGCGCGTCAGCAAACAGGTCGATCGTATCATTAAATAAGCCGCTAACCTGCTCCTCACGCGGTTGTTGAATACGTAACAACGATTCCACGCTGCGCATAGGCGGCAGTAGTCCCTCCAGCAGCTCGCCATGTTTTGCCGCCTGAGCTTGCAACTGGCGAATAAGTGATTCACTCGCCCCGGTCGTCTCGTCATCCGTGTGTAGCCAGCTCATTAACGTGGCGCGAATTCGCTGCTGGATTTGCTCGTGCAGAGAGATAAACCGAGCCTGACGCTGAGCGGGCGAAGTGGCCTGCGACAACCATTCAACCAGCCGCTGTAAACTGTGCTTATCCAGCGCCTGCAGCGTGCCCCAGTGCAGTCCGGGTTTGCCCAGTAATTGCTGAACGGCTTCATCGAGGTTCTGCTGGGTGCTAAAACGTGCATCCTGTGGGGTAATGGCCCACACCACGCCCGGTAACGCAGCATCGTGCAGCGGTTGGGTATCGTTGATCCAACCGAGTAGTGTGCGGGTGACGGTCGGCGTCTGCGAACGGGTGGATACCGCGTTGCAGATGACTAACACATCGGGTTGCAGACACTGGCGGTAATGCTCCAGCATCCAGCCTAATTTTGCTTGCCATAGCGGGTGTGGATGCGCATCCGGTGCCAGGGGGATATCCAGCAGGTCCGTGCTCTCCAGCACCGCGTCTTCTACCGTCAGTACCAGTTCGCGGGTCAACAGCGCCAGTGATTCCAGTGACAGGCTGACCGCATTAAGCAACTGATTGTCGGCAATGGGATGCACCACCACATCACTTAGCGCGTCGTTCCCGGCCAGTGCCGCCTGAGTGAGAAAGCTTTCGGCGGGCAAGCCGAAATGGTCGACCAGCAGGCTAAACGGCGCAGCTAATTCTTTGGCATGCCCGGTTTGCTGCAGCGTATGCGCCAGTGCCAGAAACTGCTGCGTGAGTTCTGGCTGTTCTCCCCACAGTAATGCCCAGGCATGTGCCCGGGTGGTGAGATCCAGTGCCGGAAGCAGCATGGCAAACTGGTGCCACAGCGCATCGTCAATTTGCTGCTGGTTTGAGGGAACACGAGAACGCCAGAAACGTGCGATGGTGGCCACGTCTTGTGCGCAGATCCCCGGCACAGGATGGCGCTGGCGCAGCGTCTGCCATTTTTCTAACCGCGTCTCAATGATCGCTTTTTCAACCTGACGGTTGTCAGGTAACGCACAGAACTGGGCGATAAACAGCTGAACCAGCTCCGCCTCGCTCATCAACCGCAGGCGCAGCGGCCATGCGCTGTCCAATGGGGTTTCGTCGCGGGTGAAGCGAATAGCCATGTTGGTTGGCGCATGGCCGGGGTTAATGTGCGTAAAGTAATCGATGCTGCGATCCGGCGTGATGATGTTCAGTTTGCCACCCGAATCGCTGCACAATGCGCAGAGCAAATGCGCTTTCGCCGCCTGTGAGTGGCCGTACAATCCCACACAACCCGGCGCGGCGAATGTCTCATTGAGCGCGGTTTCATTGACCGCGGCTAACGTGAGCTGAGCCAGCAGGGAATCTGCTTCATCATCCAGGCGTGCCGCGCGTGCACGCACGTCCGTTACCCATTCGATGGCGGCCTGTGCGGTGTTTAACGTCTTGCTCATTTCAGGTACACACTCCCGCTATCAATCCAGTAATGGCTGCCGCTGTGGCGGCGGTCTGCCAGCGTATTCAGTTTTAAGGTTAAGGCGTTAGCAGCAACGGGTGTGCCATCCTGCAGCCAGGCATCGCTGAGGACGAAGTATTCCGGGCCGGTCTCTTTGCTACCGCCACGTAATTGCAGACGCACATTTAATACGCCATCACCGGCGATGGTTTTCGCCAGCTCAGCAGAGTTGATACTGAGCGTATACAGCGGGGTGGCGGGCCAGCGGCTGTTCTCCAGTTGGCGGAAACCTAACGTCACATTGCCACGCAGCGGGAAATTCAGGCGCGCGTCCAGCTTTGCGCCTGGCTTGTCGAGGTCGATATCGTGATACCAGATATTCTCATCGCGCAGCGTATTAACCGTGTTATCTAACACGCCGAGATAGCGTACCGTCGAGTACGCGCCGATATCGGCGGCTTTAAAGTTAAAACGCGGCAGACGCAAATCCAGCGCCAGGCTGCACAGCATGGCGCCCACGGCGGCGGTGGACTTCGGATTGCCAATGCGCCCTTGCTGGCTAAACGGATACCACTCATGCACACGGTAGCTGTCCATCCAAATCATACGATTAACCGGAACGGGTTGCAGATGACGAATCAGCGCCTGTACGCCTGGTAAACAGGCGGGTCTGCCGGTTACCAGTAAAATGTCGCAACGATAGTGCGAGATGGCTTCACACACGGCGTGCAGCGGAGAGGTCAGGGTAAACTGCCCGGCCAGTAAGGCTTCCTGTAATGGCCTGAACTGCACCTGCAGCGGCACGCTTAGCACGTCAAAAACCGGTGAACCCGCAGGCAACGCATGATCGATGGCCTGCTGGATATAGTTCATCACGTTGCGCGTTGGCGGCTGGGCCAGCAGTTCACCAAAGGTGGCATGTAGCCCCGCTACCGGGTCGTTAACATCGCTTTGCTCCCACGCTGAGAGCACCGCATGCCCGAGCGGCATAAACAGCTGTAACGCCGTTTGCTGGCGTAAAATCGCCTGGGTGTCGATGCGCCCGGAGTCGCCAAACAGCGTGGCCAGCAGGGCGGCGGCGTCGGTAACCCCCGCCTGTTGTAAGCGGGTTTGCAGGGCGGGTAGCACGCAGCGTTGGATAACATCGAGCAGCAAGTCATCCCCGGCAACCTTGAATCCTTCACGAAACAGCAGATGCGGCGTGATTTTGACATTCGCCCCCACGCCATCATCTAATTGATAATGGACCACGGCCATATCCGTGGTGCCGCCGCCAATGTCGATTGATGCCACACGCAGGGCGCGACCGTTGACTTCACCCGGTTCCGGAAGGCGGTCCGGGCGGGCGAGGGCGTTGAAGAACGATTCGGTGTGCCCGTCGTAGTGTGAAATCGCTTCATTGTATAGCCAAACCAGCTGCCCACAGCTGGCTTCATCCCATTCCATCTGGATCTCAGGGACGGGGACCACGCTTTTTTCCTGCTGCTTGCGGGTGGTAAAATCGTCATCCTGCGGATGCCAGCCCATCGCTTTCCACACTAATGCAATAGCCTCAAACATGCGCAGGCGGAAGATCTCACGCTCTTGTTTTGGCATCGCCGACGGCAGGGTCAAGATCAGCGTACGCAGCTGGCGAGGCGAGGCCGGAAAACCAAGGCGCAGGCGTGTCGCCACGCTGTTAATTTGCCCCAGCGCCTGCGCCAGAACTTCGCACAGCATATGAGTCATCAGCGTGCTGCGACTGTACTGCGGTGAGAATACCGGCAGCCGGTCATCCTGCGGCAGGCTAAACAGCGGTTGGCCATCATCGTTCATCAGATTCATCAGCGGGAAGGCAGTTGCCAGCGGTTCGCGCTGAGTTTTGCCATTCATCTGGCTAAAGCGCCAGTCGTGCAACACCGGTGTTTCATCCCACAGATACCGACGCGGGCTGGAGATCCCGCTGCTGCCTTCGGTGCCGACGCGCTGCATGGCCAGTTTGCGGGCTTCATCGCCGACACGAACGATCGACGGCCAGATGAAGGCATCGTCACGACCGCTCTCCACGGAAAAGTGCTGTTTCCCAAAACGCGCCTCGGAAAACTCCAGTCGGCTGGTGAACAGCGGATCGTTGAGGTATTGCGGCTCGCTTAATGAACGGACCTGTAATTCTGCCGTCTGGCGTAGCCCGTCATTGGCGTCACCGTGATCTTCAATCAATACGCCGCAGGTATGGGTATTGCCGATATCCAAGATCAGATCGACGGGAATGGCCGGGGTGCTAAGGGTGTGCGTCACCAGCTTTACTTCCGGAATGGCAAGCTGCTCGCCTAACAGGGTCAGCACATTCAGCCAGTGCGCCTGATATTCGAAATTTCGCAGCGCGAGCTGGATCTCTTGTTCGGCGCGGTTTTCTTGTTGCGTCACATAGTGCAAAAAAGACTCGCGCAGCCAGCCGTCAATCCACGTCTGGTCGAGAAAATCAGTGATTTCTTTATCGTGCCAGGCCAGCGCAAATCGCGTGCCGTTGAGCAAATCGTTTTCATTTGGCGTCAATACGGCGGGGGCATGCTCGGTTAACTGGCTGTCCAGCGCCACGGTCACACGGTGCGTGTTGCCCGCACTGTCCGGTTGTGCCAGCTTGCGCACCTGTACGCGTGCCCAGTTATCCGGGCCTTCGACAAACGTGCGCGGCGGGTTAAAGCGCAGGAATGGCAGCGGCAGCCAGACGCCGTCGAGCACGTCCAGTGAATAATGTAATGTCTGGGTGCTTTCTGGCTTGACCACTTCGGGTTGCCCGCCAGTGCTACCTGGTAACGTATAGCGGCCCGTTGTCAGGTCGAAATCCAGTCGCAGCAGCGGGCCGTTGGCCGTTTTGCGCACAAAGCGCCCGTGATGCGCGGATTCCTGCGGCGTCAGGCCAAAATCCAGAAACTGTACGCCGCTATTGGCGATGAGCGTCACGCTCTGTTTGTAATCACACAGATTCACCAACATAAAATCAGGCACCTATCTTTTTGATGGTCATGGGGATCTCCGCGTGATCGTCATAACGTGCGGTACAGGCGGCTACGTCGTTGGTTCCCGCTTTACAGGTGATTTCCGGCATCGGATAACGCGAGCCGTCCGTACAACGCGCGTTCCCTCGACTTTTAATCATTAATTCACCCGACTGGTGCAGACCGGAGAAAATCTCCGCACGACACACCACGTTGTCGCCGTGGACGACTCGCGCAGTGCCTTTATTGGTCTGGATCTGATAACGCAGCGAGGGCGCTTTACCGCTGACCGGATCTTTGATGTCGACCATCACGCGCCAGTTACCGTTGAGGAAGCGGGTGGTGCCGACCTTCATCTGGTTCGCGTCCATGACCAGCGCATCTTTCGGGATCGCGGCAATCACCACCGGCCCCTCGGCAGGCTTCTCTTTTTTTACCACCGGGACAACTTCCGCGCGATGCAGCGGCAGCGAAGGTGTCAGTACGGGTAGCGGCTTGATGTCGACCCTCGCAACCTCAATCGGCTGCAGCGCGGGCGCAGGGCGTGTCGCCTGCTGTTTCCACAGTAACGGTCCAACGATAGCGGCAATAATGACCGCGGCAACCGGCAGGCTCCACAGCGGCAGTTTACGCGCAGGTGTTGGCAATACGGGCGGTGGTGAGGCCTCGGGTTCATTTACGATGACCGGGGGCTGCGGTTCAGGTTCTGCGGGCTTGGGTGTTTCCACGACCGGCGTCAGTAAAGGCGCATCGGCTTCGGCAAAGGTGATTTCCGGGACGACCATATCTTCTTCAGGTTCGGCTTGCGGTGCGGGCATGACCGGAGGAACATCGGCAATCCGCAAGCAGTCGAGCACATCGTCACGCGTATTTTCGTTCAGATTGACGAATCCCCAGAACGTTATCACCGGTTTGCCATCAACCAGAAAAACGTAATTTTCCCCAGGAAACTGAACGGCCTTTTCCAGCAGAGAACCAAACAATTGCAGCGAGGTTTTACCCGATTGCAGGCTTTTACGACTGAGAGTCGCCGCGCTGTCCAGCGTGCTGGCCAGATAGCGTAATGCCCGAAAGCGTGCGTCTTCATCTGCGGCTTTCCAGGCGACGGCTTGTCCTTCAATCGGGGAATACCAGTCAACCCGATCGCCATTATCATTGACTTGCGGGATCGCCAGACAATCGGCCATGGCCTGCTGTTTTCGAAGACGAAGCGTTTCACGAATTTGCAATGCTGAATCAAAAACGGCCTGACCACCGCCGCCCACGGCCTGATAGTCATCCAAATTGCCGCTGCGCAAGAGAGTTTTTGCCACGTTGTTATCCCTTAGACTTCTTCACACATCTACTTTATGGCTTATAAACGCGAGCAAACGGTGGAAGAGAGGCAAAAAGGGGCGAATTTTCATGGCATAGAGCACGGGGAAAAATCTTGACGTTTTGAAAAAGACTTAAGGGAAATTATTTCACCGGTGCTGTCGAATTAATCAGCGAAAACCACCGGATAAGAATAACCTGATAGTGATTTGTTATTAGTCAGTTTTTGTCAGCTATGCTCTGATAATGAGCTGAATAATAAAATAAGAAGGCATACAACAATGATTGCAAGGAAAACGTTGCTCGCGCTGGCGCTCAGCGCGGGATTACCAACCGGTGCTGCATTTGCTGCCAATACCGACACCCTTATCTACTGCTCTGAAGCGTCTCCCGAATCCTTTAACCCGCAAATCGCCAGCTCCGGTCCGTCGTTTGTGGCCAGTTCTCAGGTGCTGTATAACCGACTGATTAACTTTGATCCGGTGAAAAATACCCCGGTGCCGTCTCTGGCTACCGACTGGACGATATCCCCGGATGGCTTGACGTATACCTTTACCCTGCGTCAGGGCGTGAAGTTCAACAGCAATAAATTCTTCAAACCGACCCGTGATTTCAACGCGGATGACGTGCTGTTCTCGGTATTACGTCAGAAAGATGCCGATCATCCGTACCATAACGTCTCGCAGGGTAACTATGAGTACTTCAACGATGTCGGGTTGGACAAGCTGATCAAAGAGGTGAAGAAGGTTGATGATTATCATGTCCAGTTTGTGCTGAACGAACCTAATGCGGCGTTTCTGGCCGACTGGGGGATGGACTTCGCGTCCATTCTCTCTGCGGAATATGCCGACCAGATGCTGAAAAAAGGTACGCCGGAAAACGTCGATACATGGCCGATTGGCACTGGACCTTACGTGCTGCAACAGTATAAGCAGGATTCACAGATCCGCTATCTGGCCAACCCGAACTACTGGGATGGTGACGTTCCGACCAAACACCTGATCTTCGCCATTACGCCAAACGTGCAAACGCGACTGGCAAAACTGCAAACCAATGAGTGCCAGATAATTCCCGCGCCTGCGCCGGTGCAGTTTGAGGAAATTAAGAAAAACAGCGACCTGACGCTGCATTCGGTCGACGCACTGAACGTCGGTTATCTGGCATTTAATACCGAGAAAAAACCGTTTGATAACGTATTGGTACGTCAGGCGTTGAATTACGCGACCGATAAAAAAGCGATCATTAACGCCGTCTTTTTAGGGTCGGGGACGGTGGCAAAATCACCGATTCCGCCGAATATGCTGGGCTTCAACAAAGATCTGAAAGACTACGATTACGACCCGCAAAAAGCGAAAGAACTGCTGAAGAAAGCTGGGCTGGAGAACGGTTTTGAGGCGACGCTATGGTCGATGCCGGTTCAACGTCCGTACAACCCGAACTCCCGTCGGATCGCTGAGATGATCCAAAGCGACTGGGCGAAGGTAGGCGTGAAGGCGAAAATCGTTTCCTGGGAGTGGGGTGAGTACCTCTCCGGAATGCGTAAGGGCGAGCACGACACCGCGCTGTTTGGCTGGATGTCTGACAACGGCGATCCGGATAACTTCGCTGATGTCCTGCTGGGCTGCAACAGCATTAAAACCGGATCCAACGCCGCACGCTGGTGCGATAAAGCGTATAATGCGCTGGTGCAAAAGGCGAAACAGGTGAGCAAGCCGCAAGAACGTGCCGCGCTTTACCAGCAGTCGCAAGAGATTTTCTACCAGCAGGCGCCGTGGATCGCGCTGGCAAACGGCAAAACGTTCTATGCCACACGCAGTAACGTCAGCGGATACAGCGTTAGCCTGATGGGCAGTGATTTTTCAAAAGCTAAATTAAATTAATCAGTTAAGGAGAAAGTATGTCGCACCTGGATGAGGTCAGCGCCCGCGTCGACGCCGCCATTGAAGAGAGCGTCATTACGCATATGAACGAACTGCTGATTGCGCTCAGCGATGATGCAGAACTGAGCCGGGAAGATCGCTACACCCAGCAACAGCGTCTGCGCACGGCGATTGCGCATCATGGTCGTCAGTATAAAGAGGATATGGAAGCCCGCCGCGAGCAGCTCACCAAAGGTGGCACTATTCTCTGATATTTCCTTGCCGGATGGCGGTGCTCACACCTTATCCGGCCTACAGGCATATTCCGTTGGCCTGATAAGCAAAGCGCCATCAGGCCATTAAAACGCGCGTCTGGCCACCAGCCAGGCGCCGATTACCAGCAACACCGCGCCACAAACTGGCCCCACCAGCGCACGCAGCGGTACGCCGTTGCTTCGCAAGATATCCAGTAGCAGACCGCCAATCAACTGACTGGCAACCAGCACCGCAATGGTGGTGGCAGCCCCCACATTTTGATAGCCGCTAATACTGGCGAAGACAAAAAACGAACCCAATAAACCGGGAATTAACGTCCACCAGCGTACGCTGGAAACCAGCTCACCAAACCCCGCCATACCTTGCTTAAACCACAGAATGCTGACAAACAGCACAATCCCCACTAGCGAATTGAGCAGCATGGCAATCAGAATGGTTGAAGAGGTCTGAGTAATACGTACCATTAAGGTGTTCTGTACCACCAGACCAATGCCGGCGGCAATCAGAAAGGAGAGGGTTAGCGTCGAGTTCATCCGCGTGCGTCCGGATCGCGGCGATCGTCCAGTTGCAGCTGCATAAAGGTCAGATCCAGCCAGCGGCCAAACTTCGTCCCCACCTGCGGCATTTGCGCGGTTAAGACAAAACCGAGCGTGCTGTGCAGGTGCAACGATGCCTGATTCTGCGACTCAATGCCCGCGACCATCACATGCTTACCGCACCTGCGGGCCTCATCAATCAACCGGCTGAGTAATGCGCGCCCCAGGCCTTTGCCTTGATGATCCGGATGCACATACACCGAATGCTCAACGGTATGACGAAAACCATCAAAATTACGCCAGTCGCCGAAAGACGCATACCCGGTGACCACGTCATTCTCTTCACTCACCAGCACCGGATACCCCAGTATTTGCCGGGCTTCGTACCAGGAGATACGGTTTTCGGCATCAACAGTTTGATCGTTCCAGATAGCCGCCGTATGCAGCACCGCGTGATTGTAGATTTCTGCAATAGCGGCGCAGTCTTCTTTACTGGCAAAGCGAATTGACATGTTGAACCTCAGGTGTTGTTCACTATAGTATTACAATATGAATACTATTGAAGACAGCATAAATCAACGGATCGGTGCAAGAATTCGCATAGAACGGGAATCTCGCGGCTGGTCGCTGACGGAACTTGCCGAGCGCGCGGGCGTGTCGCGGGCCATGATCCATAAAATTGAGCGTGGCGAGAGCAGTCCAACGGCAACGCTGCTGGGGCGGCTTTCCGGGGCATTTGGCATCAGCATGTCAACGCTGATGGCGCGGGCTGAAATGCAGGAGGGGAAGCTTCTGCACTTCGCCAACCAGCCAGTCTGGCACGATCCGCAAAGCCATTATCTGCGCCGCCACGTCTCCCCGCGCAGCGATCTGCCCATCGATCTGGTGCAGATAGAACTGCCAGCCGGGAGCGACATTCCCATGCCCGCTTCGTCCTACGTGCAGGCCAGACAGCTAATCTGGCTGCAGCAGGGGGAGTTAGTGTTTGTCGAAGGGGACACGCGCCACGAAATGAAGGCCGGTGATTGTCTGGAACTCGGCCCGCCGAATGACTGCCGATTTATTAATGAAACCGCACAACCCTGTGTTTATCTGGTTGTGCGGTTAAACGCCGTCGGCAATTAATGTGAAAGCATCGCTAGCGCGGGGCGTCTACTATTGATGGATTCATGCCAAAAGCAGAGGAGAACATCAATGAGTCAACAACTGCAACGCAATCGCCGCTGGGTACTGGCTTCACGCCCCCATGGCGCTCCGGTACTCAGTAATTTCCGTCTGGAAGAGGATACTGTCGCCACTCCCGGGGAAGGGCAAGTTTTACTGCGCAACGTGTATCTGTCTCTCGATCCCTATATGCGCGGTCGCATGAGCGATGAGCCTTCATATTCTCCCCCGGTGGAGATTGGCGCGGTGATGGTCGGCGGTACCGTCAGCCGGGTGATGGCATCAAATCATCCTGATTATCACGTTGGTGAATGGGTGTTGAGCTACAGCGGCTGGCAGGATTTCGACATTTCCGATGGTAGCGGGCTGGTAAAATTAGGCGATAACCCTGAACATCCATCTTGGGCGTTAGGTCTGTTGGGCATGCCGGGCTTTACCGCGTATATGGGGCTGCTGGATATCGGCCAACCTAAAGCCGGAGAGACGTTGGTGGTGGCAGCAGCCACCGGGCCGGTAGGCGCAACCGTCGGGCAAATTGGCAAACTCAAAGGGTGTCGGGTAGTCGGCGTGGCCGGTGGGGCGCAAAAATGTCGTCATGCCACCGAGGTGCTCGGCTTTGATCTTTGCCTCGATCACCATGCGCCTGATTTCGCGCAACAGCTGGCGCAGGCTTGTCCGCAGGGGATCGACATCTATTATGAAAACGTTGGCGGCAAAGTCTTCGACGCGGTGCTGCCGTTACTCAACACCTCTGCGCGCATTCCGGTGTGTGGGCTGGTCAGCGGTTATAACGCCACGGCGTTACCGGCAGGTCCCGACCGCTTACCGCTGCTGATGGCCACCATACTGAAAAAGCGCATCCGGATGCAGGGCTTTATTATTGGTCAGGATTACGGTCATCGCATTCATGAGTTCCAGCAGGAGATGGGACGCTGGGTCAAAGAAGGCAAAATCCAGTACCGGGAACAGATTACGGAGGGGCTGGAGAATGCTCCGGCAGCCTTTATTGGTCTGCTGACCGGGAAAAACTTTGGCAAGGTTGTGATCCGGCTCGCTGAAGATTAATCGCGAACTCTGTTTGTGAGCGGCACGTTAAGCATTTATGGAGAAAATAAGAAGGTTGTTGCCAGAAAGCGAATAAACACTCCACTTTGAGATAAATAATGATTACTATTCTCATTCTTAAGAAGGCAAAACCATGATTTTGCTGATTGAAGCATTGTGAAGCAGTAACAAATGAATTTATCAAAGGGAGTCGTCATGTCTTTACGTCATCTGTTTTCACCGCGTCTGCGTGGTTCTTTACTGTTAGGTTCACTGCTTGTTGCATCCTCTTTTAGTACGCAGGCTGCGGAAGAACTGCTGCGCAAAGCGGTAGGCAAAGGCGCCTACGAAATGGCGTACAGCCAACAGGAAAACGCGCTGTGGCTTGCCACCTCCCAGAGTCGTAAGCTGGATAAGGGCGGGGTGGTTTACCGTCTCGATCCGATCACGCTGGAAGTAACTCAGGCGATTCATAACGACCTGAAACCGTTTGGCGCCACCATCAACAATGCGACGCAGACCCTGTGGTTTGGTAATACTGTCAACAGTGCGGTCACCGCGATGGATGCTAAAACCGGCGACGTAAAAGGCCGTCTGGTACTGGATGCGCGTAAACGTTCGGAAGATGTCCGTCCGCTGCAGCCGCGTCAGCTGGTAGCCGATGACGCCACCAACACGGTCTACATCAGCGGGATTGGTAAAGAGAGCGTGATCTGGGTGGTCGACGGTGAAACCATCAAACTGAAAACCACCATTGCTAACACCGGTAAAATGAGCACCGGTCTGGCTGTCGACAGCAAGGCTAAACGCTTGTACACCACCAATGCTGACGGTGAGTTTATTACCATCGATACCGCAGACAATAAAATTCTCAGCCGCAAAAAGCTGCTGGATGACGGCAAAGAGCATTTCTTTATCAACCTGAGCCTGGATACCGCTGGTAACCGCGCGTTTATTACCGATTCTAAAGCGGCAGAAGTGCTGGTGATTGATACCCGTGACGGCAAAGTACTGGCGAAAGTCGCCGCGCCGGAATCTCTGGCTGTGCTGTTCAACCCTGCGCGCAATGAAGCCTACGTGACGCATCGTCAGGCCGGTAAGGTCAGTGTGATTGACGCGAAAAGCTATAAAGTCGTCAAAACATTCGACACCCCGACGTTCCCGAACAGCCTGGCGCTCTCCGCTGATGGTAAAACCCTGTATGTTAGCGTGAAACAAAAATCTTCACGTGAGCAGGAAGCCACACAGCCGGATGATGTGATTCGCATCGCGCTGTAATTTACCCGGAGGGGGAAACCCCTCCTGTTATTTATCCATACCCCACGATACGCCTCGTTACACCCCATCGCTGGCCTGATAAACATCAGGGACTTACACTAGGTCCTTATCGGCTCATTGCATAACACAGGAATATCATGAAAAAGCCATTTATCTGCCTTTGCGCAGGCGTAATGCTGTTTACTCTGGCAGGTTGTTCAACGGATTACGTCATGACCACGAAAAGTGGGCAAACTATCGTCACCCAGGGCAAACCGCAGTTGGATAAAGACACCGGGATGACCAGCTATACCGATCAGGATGGCAACGCGCGGGAAATTAACAGCAATGATGTTGCGCAGTTAATCGAAGCCAACTAAGAAAGCAGGCCTGACGGGGATACGCTGTCAGGCCTGAATGCGATTACGGCGCGGTGCGCTGGATTTCCGCCACGCGTTTACGCACGCCAAACCATCCGGCAACCAGCAGAATAGCAATCAACGGTAACGACGCGATGGTGTAGGTGCCGTTCGGATAATCAAAGGCCATCAGCACCAGCACGCTTAGCAGGAACAGCAACGTTAACCACGAGGTAAACGGCGCGCCCGGTAGCTTGAAGCTGACATCTGCCGCTTTGCCGTCTTTAATGGCCTGACGCAAACGCATCTGGCACACCACGATAAATCCCCACGACGCAATAATTCCTAACGACGCGAAGTTCAGCACGATCTCAAACACCTGCGAAGGCACCAGATAGTTGAGGAAAACGCCGACCACATACACCACCAGTGTGGCGAGGATCCCAGCCCATGGGACCTGCTGACGGCTCATTTTCGCCATAAATTTGGGGGCTGAACCGCCCATCGACATCGAACGTAAAATTCGCCCGGTGCAATACAACCCCGAGTTGAGGCTGGAAAGGGCGGCGGTCAGCACCACAATGTTCATGATACTGCCGATATACGGCACGCCGAGTTTCGAGAAGAAGGTCACAAACGGACTTTGGCCCGCTTGATAGGCGTTCCATGGCAGCAGCAGCACCAGCAGTACGACTGAGCCAACGTAGAAAAGGCCAATGCGCCAAATCACGCTGTTGATCGCTTTTGGCACCATGGTTTGCGGATCTTTGCATTCTCCGGCGGCCGTACCCACCAGTTCAATAGAGGCAAAAGCAAAGACCACACCTTGTACCAGCACCAGCGCGGGTAACAGACCGTGCGGGAAGAAGCCACCGTTATCGGTGATCAGATGAAACCCGGTGGTGTTACCGTCCAGCGGTTGTCCGGTACCTAAAAAGACCGTACCAACCACCAGAAAAATCACGATTGCCAACACTTTGACCAGCGCAAACCAGAACTCCATTTCGGCGAACCATTTCACGCCAATCATGTTCATGGTACCAACAATCGCCAGCGCACCAAGGGCAAATACCCACTGTGGCACATCGCCAAACGCCCCCCAGTAGTGCATGTACAGCGCGACAGCGGTGATATCGACGATCCCGGTCATCGCCCAGTTGATAAAGTACATCCAGCCAGCCACGTAGGCCGCTTTCTCTCCCAGGAACTCACGGGCGTAGGAGACAAAACTGCCGCTGGAAGGGCGGTGCAGAACCAGTTCTCCGAGCGCACGAAGAATAAAGAATGAAAAAATACCGCATACCAGATACACCAGCGCTAAAGCGGGTCCAGCCATTTGTAAACGTGCCCCGGCCCCTAAAAACAACCCGGTACCAATCGCGCCGCCGATGGCGATCATCTGTACCTGTCGGTTGCCCATCGCTTTGTGATACCCCTCTTCGTGAGCATTCAGCCAGCGTCGTTTCGCCGCATGTTGTTCTGCGGCTTGCGTGTTGTGTGTGTTCATTGCGTTTCCTGTTGGCCTGACAAATTAACAAAATCCTTTTTGCCGCCCATGCAGCGGCGAAAACAGCGTTACCCTTCATTGTGTTAGAGGGGAAAACTGTCGGCCGAGCATCCTACAGTCAATTAATCAGTGACGCAAAGCCTGCATCATGCCGATACGCCAAAGACCTGAACGGCCTGCTGCAGTCGTGAGGAACGCTGAGTTAAATCGGCGGTGGCATCAGTGACACGTTCCACCATCTCGGCGTTAGTGTGGGTCATGGTGCCGACGCGTGAAATCGAGTCATTGATCAGATCCAGCGCCTGGGTTTGTTCCCGCGTCGCGAGGCTGATGTCTTTAATCATCATCGACATCTGCAATACGTCACCGATCATGCCCGTGAGATGCGTTTCCGTCTGCTCCACCATTTTTACGCCGGAGTTGACGTTCGCGACGTTCTTTTCAATTAGCTGCTTGATCTCTTTGGCGGCTGAGGCGGAGTGCTGCGCCAGGTTGCGCACTTCCGCCGCCACAACGGCAAAACCACGACCGGACTCCCCGGCGCGTGCGGCCTCGACGGCAGCATTCAGCGCCAGAATATTGGTCTGAAAGGCGATACTGTCGATAACACCGATGATGTCGACGATCTGACTGTTATCACGCGAGATAGCCTGCATCATGCCGATGGTCTGTTTCATGATATCGCCGCCTTCCGTCGCGTTGACGCTGGTTTTATCGGCCATGGTCATCGTCTGTGCGGCAGTATCGGCGGTTTGTTGCACCGCGCTGCCAATTTCTTCAATGGCGGCAGCGGTTTGCTGCAGGTCAGCGGAGGTTTCTTCGGAACGTGTATGCAGTGCAACGCCTTCTTTTGATACCCGTTGACTGATTTCGCGGATCCCGGCGATTTGTGTACTGACATCATCCACCAGAGAATTTAGATTCAGCCCGGATTGATTAACCAGTCGCATCAGCATCCCGATTTCATCTACGCGATTTAAATGACAGTTATCGGGTTTTCGGCCGGAGACAACCTTTTTCATTTGACTGAGCAACGTATTAACTGGCTGACAAATTTGGCACTTAAGGTAAACACCAAATAGCAGAAATAGCACGATCATTCCGCCAGCCTGAATAAATGAATTCACCGGTGCGAGTGTTAATAATACGCAGAGCAGGGCTACTACCCCTAAAGCATAATTGACTCGCTGACTTATGCTTAACCATTTAAACGCAGAGGTCCATGCCAGTATGCCACGACGAATAATAATGCCTTTAAACAGTCGGAAACCTTTAAATTGCTGGCTATTTATTTTTTCATACAGCTGCTCACTCTGGGCTATTTCTTCCCGTGATGGAACGGTACGCACAGAGATGTAGCCGGTTAATTTTTCGCGGTGCCAGACGGGGGTGACATTGGCGCGAACCCAGTAATGGTCACCATTTTCCCGGCGATTTTTCACCATCCCGGTCCAGCTGTCACCCTGCTGGAGAGTGTGCCACATGTCGGCGAAGGCGGCAGAGGGCATATCGGGATGGCGAATAATATTGTGGGGTTCGCCCATGAGCTGGGTTTCATTAAAGCCGCTGGCTTCAATAAAAGCCGTGTTGGCATAGGTAATATGGCTCTCTTTATCCGTCGTCGACAGCAGCGTCGCTTTCGCGTTAAGTGTGTGCTCAACTTGTGTAACGGGCATGTTACTTTTCATAGCGGTCCCTGGTGGTATGTTCAAGTCATACAAAAATCCCCGGAATAATACCAGGGGATATTAAAAAGCTGTTTTAAACCATTTTTAATAAGAAACGCTGCATTCTCTACTAATCATTAGCCTGACGAAAGTATTTCAAATAAAATTTTTATTGTATGCGGTTTGTTAATGGTCATAAATATGAAACAATAAATACAAGTGTATAACCTAAAGAGATACTTCAGCTGACTTAAATTAAATTCAGCATAAATATAGTGCGCAAAAATAAAACTACCGCAAAATGATATTGTTGGGTTTCTGGCATAAACAGTAACCCTATTATATTTTGTAGGGTATGTTTTTTCTGCTTCTTATACCTGCCCAGGAGAGACCTTACCCGTAGTAGAAGTAAGGTTGGTTAGCGATTTTTTAGCTGAGTAAATGTGAATTAAATGTTTCTGAATGGTTGTTTGATAATTTAATAATGACGACATGTTAACAATCGTGAGCCTGTAACATGTCATATCGCCTGAGTATTCTCGATAAAAGCCCCGTAGGGGAAACCGAAACTGCTGCCATTGCGCTTGCCCGTACGCTACAGCTGGCACAGCAGGCAGAGGCGTGGGGATACCACCGCTTTTGGATAGCGGAGCATCACAATACGCCGCAGCTAGCCAGTCCGTCACCGGAGCTGGTGATCGCCTGGATCCTTGGCCAAACACAACGTATCCGCGTTGGCTCTGGTGGCGTTATGCTGCAACATTACAGCCCGTATAAAGTAGCGGAAAACTTCAATTTACTGGCATCACTGGCCCCAGGGCGCGTTGATCTCGGCGTGGGGAAAGCCCCAGGCGGTCTACCGCTGTCAACGCAGGCGCTCCAGCAGGGGCTACATCAGAGTGAAAAGGGCAGCTTTGCCGAGCAGCTTTCGCAGCTCGATGCCTGGCTGGCATTGACCGGGACGGAAACCGGGCACGCGGTATTTCCGACGCCGATCCCGCCCTCTCCGCCGCAAAGATTCGTGTTGGGGGCCAGCGTGCCAAGCGCACAGTTGGCGGCCGAGTCTGACTGGAATTTCATCTTTGCCGCGCACCTGAACGGTGACCCGACGCTGCTGCGCGATGTTCTGACTTACTGGCAAGCCAGCAGTGTGCGCCCGACGATTGTCGCCGTGCAGGTGATTGTGGCGAACAATCCGGAGACTGCCGCGCAATTGGCGGAGAACGTACAAATATGGGGCGTTGAGCTGGAAGATGGTCAACGCGTGACGGTGGCCAGTGAAGAGCAGGCGTTGGCATTCGCCGCACAGGCGGGTAGCGTGCCACGAAAAATTGCCCGTCGAGCGCAGGCGTTGTTGCACGGAACGGCCGAAGATGTGGCCGCAAAGCTGAACAGCCTGCACGCGCAGTACGGCATTGATGAATTTATTATCGATACCCCGCTAGCAGAAGGTCATGCGCGTCTGACATCGCTGCATTTGTTGGCGCAGGCCCATTCCGCTGTGGAGGTCGTCTGATGTCATTGGCCTCGACGCTTATCGGCTGGCGCCGTGAACTGCACCAGTATCCGGAGCTGTCCTTACAGGAGGTGGCGACTACAGCACGTATTCGCGACTGGTTGCGTGCTGCCGACGTCAACATTTTGCCCTTTGAACTGAGCACCGGTCTGGTGGCTGAGGTTGGGCGAGGAGACGATGTTATCGCCCTGCGGGCCGATATCGACGCCTTACCGATAGAAGAGAATGCCGATGTGGCGTTTCGCTCCGTTACGCCGGGGGTCATGCACGCCTGCGGACACGACGTGCATACCAGCGTCATGCTCGGTGCTGCGCTGTTGTTGAAACAGCAAGAAAGCGCATTACCGGGGCGGGTTCGTATCCTGTTTCAGCCTGCGGAAGAAAACTTTGGTGGCGCGAAAGCGTTAATCCGCGCCGGGGCGCTACAAAACGTAGCGGCGATTTTCGGTATGCACAACGAGCCTGGCTTACCGGTGGGTGAGTTTGCCACGCGTGGCGGCGCATTTTATGCCAACGTCGATCGTGTCGTGCTGCGTATCCATGGCAAAGGCGCACATGCCGCTCGGCCACATGAAGGCAAAGATGCCATTCTGCTTGCCAGCCAACTGGTGACGGTGTTGCAAGGCGTGGCCAGCCGGGAGGTTAACACGCTGGATTCGGTGGTGTTGAGCGTGACCCGTATTCAGGGCGGCAACACGTGGAACGTGCTGCCAGAATCCGTTGAGCTGGAAGGGACGCTCAGAACCCATCGCACAGTCGTTCAGCAGCAGGTCAAATCACGGGTGAATGACATCGCCGCCGGATTTGCCCACGCCTTTGGCGCACAAATTGATGTTATCTGGCACGCGGGCCCCACGGCGTTGGTCAACGATTCGCGCTGGGCAGAGATTGCCACCGAGGTGGCAAAAACCTCCGGGTACACGACGCACTATGCCGATCTGCATATGGGTGGAGAGGATTTTGCCGTCTATCTGCAAAATACGCCCGGGGCATTTGTCAGTATTGGCAGCGCCAGCGAATACGGATTACACCATCCGGGATTTAATCCTGACGAACGATTAATTGAACCCGCCGCGCAGTACTTTACGCATTTAGCGAAAACGGCATTCACACACCTTTAATTTTACCTGTTGGGTAGGGGGTACTATGGCTAAAAAAAGGCAATTACGGTTGGGCACTATTCTGCATGGTGCCTCCGGGAATATGTCAGCATGGCGTCATCCGGCAGCACTTGCCGATGCCAGCATTAATTTTGAGTTTGTCAAAGATACTGCATTAATTGCCGAGCAAGGTAAACTGGATTTTATTTTTGTTGCCGATGGTTTGTATATCAATGAGAAATCCATCCCACATTTTTTAAATCGCTTTGAACCGCTAACGGTATTGTCGGCACTGGCGAGCATCACCAACAATCTGGGACTGGTGGGCACGGTTTCAACGTCATACAGCGAACCGTTTACCACCGCGAGACAGTTTGCCAGCCTCGATCATCTCAGCCAGGGGCGCGCTGGATGGAATGTGGTGACATCGCCCCTGGAAGGTTCAGCAAAGAACTATTCTCGCGCGCAGCACCCGGAACATGCTCAACGCTACCGTATTGCCGATGAATATTTGGAGGTGGTCAAAGGATTGTGGGATTCGTGGGAAGAGGATGCGTTTACCCGCAATAAAACGAGCGGTGAATTCTTTAATCCGCAGAAACTGCATACGCTCAATCATCATGGCGATTATTTCCAGGTTGCCGGCCCCTTAAATATTGCCCGTACACCGCAGGGCAGGCCGATTATATTTCAGGCTGGCGCTTCTGAGGATGGCAAGAAATTAGCAGCAACACACGCTGACGCCATTTTCACCCATCAGGAGGCTTTGTTGAATAAATAAGATTTCGTGC
>NZ_SZWP01000046.1:0-18773 GCF_005280825.1 Citrobacter sp. wls829 | reverse complement strand
TCAGGAACTTGTTCGCACCTTCCTTAATGCAAACGCATACACGATCGGCAGCAGCAGCCAGCCGCGATTGCGTGAGGCCACAATGGTCATTACCGTACAGATCATCAGGCTAACCAGAGAACCGACGTTCAGCAGGCTCAGGTTTTGTCCATTCTCGCCACCGGGCAAAATACGTGCTTCCAGGGCAAAAGCGTGGCACACCAGCGCGATAACCGCAGAAAGGATAGCCATACGCCGCCAGCCGCTGTTTTTTTGCAGCAGAGCGGGAACGATCAGCGCAAGGCTGACGGAATAGGCGACAAGGGCGAACAAAGCAAAAACGGGCATATAGGTGTCGACAGTTGACCAGTGATAAAGAAAAGCAGTATAGCGTTACGTGACCGCTGCTCCAACCGTTGCATAACAACAAAGGCGGCTTCATGTTATACTGCGACAAAATTCTGTTGATGTGTCGTGCAAGCGACCGACCGTTTCCACCCCAGGCGAGAGACAATGTTTGATAATTTAACCGATCGTTTGTCGCGCACGCTGCGCAATATCAGTGGCCGTGGACGCCTTACTGAAGACAACGTTAAAGAAACGCTGCGCGAAGTGCGCATGGCGCTGCTGGAAGCTGACGTTGCGCTGCCGGTAGTGCGTGAGTTTATCAATCGCGTAAAAGAGAAAGCGGTTGGTCATGAAGTTAACAAAAGCCTGACCCCGGGTCAGGAATTCGTCAAAATCGTTCGCAGTGAACTGGTCGCGGCGATGGGCGAAGAGAACCAGACCCTGAATCTGGCCGCTCAGCCACCGGCCGTAGTGCTGATGGCGGGTCTGCAGGGTGCCGGTAAAACGACCAGCGTGGCGAAACTGGGTAAGTTCCTGCGCGAGAAGCACAAGAAGAAAGTGCTGGTCGTCTCTGCCGACGTTTATCGTCCGGCGGCGATCAAACAGCTGGAAACGCTGGCTGAGCAGGTTGAAGTCGACTTCTTCCCGTCTGACGTCGGCCAAAAGCCGGTCGATATCGTTAACGCTGCGCTGAAAGAAGCGAAGCTGAAATTCTACGACGTGCTGCTGGTGGATACCGCCGGTCGTCTGCACGTTGACGAAGCGATGATGGACGAAATCAAACAGGTCCACGCGTCTATCAATCCGGTAGAAACGCTGTTTGTTGTCGATGCCATGACCGGTCAGGATGCCGCGAATACCGCAAAAGCCTTCAACGAAGCGCTGCCGTTAACCGGTGTCGTGCTGACGAAAGTCGACGGTGATGCCCGCGGCGGTGCCGCACTCTCTATTCGTCATATCACTGGTAAGCCGATTAAGTTCCTCGGTGTTGGCGAGAAAACCGAAGCGCTGGAGCCATTCCATCCGGACAGGATTGCTTCGCGTATCCTCGGCATGGGCGACGTACTGTCGCTGATCGAAGATATCGAAAGCAAGGTTGACCGCGCGCAGGCTGAGAAGCTGGCGACCAAGCTGAAGAAGGGCGATGGTTTTGACCTGAACGACTTCTTAGAACAGCTTAATCAGATGAAAAACATGGGCGGCATGGCAAGCCTGATGGGCAAGCTGCCGGGCATGGGTCAGATTCCTGACAACGTGAAATCGCAGATGGATGACAAAGTGCTGGTGCGTATGGAAGCGATCATCAATTCGATGACGTTGAAAGAACGTGCCAAGCCGGAAATCATCAAAGGTTCGCGTAAGCGCCGTATCGCTCAGGGCTGCGGTATGCAGGTACAGGACGTTAACCGCCTTCTGAAACAGTTCGACGACATGCAGCGCATGATGAAGAAAATGAAGAAGGGCGGGATGGCCAAGATGATGCGCAATATGAAGGGCATGATGCCGCCAGGATTCCCTGGTAGATAAATATATCGGGCTACCTTATTTGCTATTTTGACGCCGGAGTGTGCTCGAAATGCTCACGTACTGCGTGTACGCTCCGCTTTCTGCGCGCACGCCGACGCCAAACTGGCTGCAACGGTAACGCCCTGGTATCAAGCTTCATCACATGTTGATTGCTTTTTTCTCAGAAATCAGTAAAATTTTCGGGCTTTTAATATGACACCGGGTCCCTTCCCTCGATGGGGCCCGGTGTTTTATTCACACAAGAGGATGTTATGGTTACTATTCGTTTAGCACGTCACGGCGCTAAAAAGCGTCCGTTCTACCAGGTTGTTGTTACTGACAGCCGTAATGCACGCAACGGTCGCTTCATCGAGCGCGTTGGCTTCTTTAACCCAATCGCTAGCGAAAAAGAAGAAGGCACTCGCCTGGATCTGGATCGCATCGCTCACTGGGTTGGCCAGGGCGCGACTATTTCTGATCGCGTAGCTACGCTGATCAAAGCAGCAAACAAAGCAGCTTAATCTGTCACGGTGGTCATGATGAGCAAGCAACTCGCCGCACAGGCGCCCGTAGAACCCATAGTTCTGGGGAAAATGGGGTCTCCTTACGGTATCCGTGGTTGGCTCAGAGTGTTTTCTTCCACTGAAGACGCCGAAAGCATTTTTGACTATCAGCCCTGGTTTATCCAGAAGGCGGGTCAGTGGCAGCAAGTACAGCTGGAAAGCTGGAAGCACCACAATCAGGATCTGATCATCAAGCTGAAAGGTATTGAGGATCGGGATGCGGCGAATGTACTGACGAATTGTGAAATTGTCGTAGATTCCTCGCAGTTGCCAGCGCTGGATGATGGCACTTACTACTGGAAAGACCTTATGGGTTGCCAGGTAGTGACCACTGAAGGCTACGAACTCGGTAAAGTCGTCGATATGATGGAAACCGGATCGAATGACGTCATCGTCATCAAGGCAAACCTGAAAGATGCGTTTGGTATCAAGGAACGTTTAGTACCGTTCCTCGATGGGCAGGTTATCAAGAAAGTCGATCTCACTACTCGTACTATCGAAGTAGATTGGGATCCTGGTTTTTAAACCACCGGATAAACGGTAAAAGTCGGCGTGATGGGGATTGGCTTGTGTTTATAGGTATCGTTAGCCTGTTTCCAGAAATGTTCCGCGCAATTACCGATTACGGGGTAACTGGCCGGGCAGTAAAAAATGGCCTGCTGAACATCCAGAGCTGGAGTCCTCGTGACTTTGCTCATGACCGGCACCGTACCGTGGACGATCGTCCTTACGGCGGCGGACCGGGGATGTTAATGATGGTGCAACCTTTACGGGATGCCATTCATGCAGCAAAAGACGCGGCAGGTGAAGGCGCGAAGGTGATTTATCTGTCACCTCAGGGACGCAAGCTTGATCAAGCGGGCGTGAGCGAACTGGCAACGAATCAAAAGCTGATTCTGGTGTGTGGTCGCTATGAAGGCGTAGATGAGCGCGTAATTCAAACCGAAATTGATGAAGAATGGTCAATCGGCGATTACGTTCTCAGCGGTGGAGAATTAGCAGCGATGACGCTGATTGATTCCGTCTCCCGGTTTATTCCGGGGGTACTGGGTCATGAAGCATCGGCAACGGAGGATTCCTTTGCCGATGGGTTGCTGGACTGCCCGCACTATACCCGACCTGAAGTGTTAGAGCAGATGGAAGTACCGGCAGTTTTGCTGTCGGGGAACCACGCTGAGATACGTCGCTGGCGTTTGAAGCAGTCGCTGGGCCGTACCTGGCTTAGAAGACCTGAACTTCTGGAAAACCTGGCTCTGACTGAAGAGCAAGCAAGGTTGCTGGCGGAGTTCAAAAAGGAACACGCACAACAGCAACATAAACATGATGGGCAGGCGTAAGCCCCCAATATCAGTTTACCCAGGATAAGAGATTAAATTATGAGCAACATTATTAAGCAACTTGAACAAGAACAGATGAAGCAGGACGTACCTTCCTTCCGTCCGGGTGATACCGTGGAAGTGAAAGTATGGGTTGTTGAAGGTTCCAAAAAACGTCTGCAGGCATTCGAGGGCGTGGTTATCGCTATTCGTAACCGCGGTCTGCACTCTGCATTCACTGTTCGTAAAATCTCCAACGGCGAAGGCGTTGAGCGTGTCTTCCAGACTCACTCTCCGGTAGTTGACAGCATTGCTGTTAAACGTCGTGGTGCTGTTCGTAAAGCTAAACTGTACTACCTGCGTGAGCGCACTGGTAAGTCTGCTCGTATCAAAGAGCGTCTTAACTAAGATATCGCTCAGGCGACATCCTGTCAGAAGGGGCTGGCCAATAAGGCTGGCCCCTTTTTTTATCGCCATAAAACTCACATCATTAACTATTAATTCATAAATCATTTACAATGCCCTGTCGTTATTGGAGGGGCAGTGGTTATTGGTGCAATCTTTCGGTTTGGTCATCAGCGCTGCGCGGCATGGCTCGCGTTGTTTGCGATCCTGCTGATCGTCATCGCGCCGCTTATCTCTGTTTCTTTGCAACACGATCCTATGAATGCGATGCCGGGTATGCATCATGATATGGGCATGATGGTGGAACATGCTGAACAACATGGTGACGGCGCCTCGATGACGATGCCCGTCGATCACGGCGAAGCATGCGGCTACTGTGTGCTGCTGGCGCACGTGCCCGGGCTGATACTGACTCTGGTTATTCTGTTGCGCGGCGTGCTGCGGCTACAGAAAAAAACGCCACTACATCCTACGCTGACGTTCTGGCTCTACTTCCCCTGGCTGTATCCCAATACCCGTGCACCACCGTACCGGTCTGCTTTTTCCTGATCCTAAAAATACGTCTGTACGCGTTAGCGTGATGACGCTCTTTGGCTTTTTCTAAGGAAAAGTATGACCACCTGCACCCCGCGTGCAGCATGGGTAACCCTGCTGCGACGCCTTCATTTCTCTATCGGCCTGTTCGTGGGTCCCTTTATTTTTGTCGCGGCACTGACCGGTACGCTCTACGTTGCCACACCGCAACTGGAAGAGGCGCTTTACTCTGAGGCGCTACAGGGAACCGAGCAAGGAGAACCACAATCGCTGGCTGCTCAAATTGCGCTCGCGCAGCAGGTCGTCGGCAATCATTTGCCGGTGTATGCAGTACGCCCTGCGCTTGAGCCAGGAGAGACGACCCGGGTAATGTTTGCAGACCCTGTACTGGCCCCGTCTGAACATCGGGCGATTTTTATCGACCCGGTTGCACTTACGGTAACAGGCGATATGACTGTCTATGGCACCAGCGGGATCTTACCTCTGCGCCAGTGGATCGACTATGCGCACCGTTCCTTGCTGTTGGGGGATATTGGGCGGCTTTATAGCGAACTGGCGGCGTCCTGGATGTGGGTAGCGGCGCTGGGCGGTATTGTGCTTTGGTTTTACACTCGACCCAGGCGTCGTCTGAATAATCGACTGCAAAAAAACCGTCGTCTGCACGTTACGCTGGGCTGGATTCTGCTAGGCGGGATGTTACTTTTTTCCGCAACCGGTTTAACCTGGTCGCAATGGGCAGGGGGCAATGTGGATAGCATGCGGGCAGCCTTTGGCTGGCTGACGCCGCAGGTAAATACACAGCTCGATGGTGTCCAGCAAATTCATGATGAGCATGCCGGACATCACGCTGGCATGGTAATGCCATCGGCAAGTGTGGTTGACGGCGGGCTTTTTGATGCGGTATTACGCACGGCGCAGGCGGCGGGGATTGATGCCAGGAAGCTGGAGATCCGCCCGGCGAAAGATGCGCAGCATGGTTGGACTGTCACCGAGATTGACCGCCGCTGGCCAACCCAGGTGGATGCGGTGTCTGTTGATACAACCACGATGCGGATTATTGACCAGACGCGCTTTGTCGATTTCCCACTGATGGCGAAATTGACGCGTTGGGGCGTTGATTTCCATATGGGGATTCTGTTTGGCGTACTCAATCAGGGGCTGCTGATCGTCTTTGGTGTAGGCCTGTGCCTGATGATCGTGCTGGGCTATCGGCTATGGTGGATACGCCGACCCGCCGGACCGGCGGTGAATCCGGCACAAACGCTGGTGCAGTGTTGGCTGATGCTCAACGGGAAGGGGCGATGTGCGGTGCTGGTAGTGGCTGGTGTGCTGGGGATGGCGATGCCGGTAGCGGGCGTAAGCCTACTGCTGTTTATGATGATTGACTGGCTGCGCTGGTACAAAATGTCGCAAAATCTGTTGGCGCAGTCAGCCGAGTAAGACATTAAGGCGTGCTGATGACGACCGCAACGCGGCGGTTTTCGGCACGGCCTTTTGAGCTCTGGTTACTGGCAATCGGGTATTTTTTGCCTAATCCCTGAGTTGTCAGATTGGTGCGTGGGATGTTGGCACCCTGAGCCCAGGCATCTGCCACGACGTTAGCTCGCTTAAGCGACAGTGCTTCGTTATAGCTGTCTTCGCCGTAGTTATCGGTGTGACCATCCAGACGCGCATGATTCAGGCCGGTAGCCGCCAGTTTAGCTGCCATTTCTTGGATCTGTTTTTCACTTTCAGGACGCAGCTTATAGTCATTTTTATCAAACAAAATGGTATCAGACAGACCCAGCGACCAGTCGCCAGATGCTTCGGTAAAGCCGTATGATTTCATGGCTGCAACTTGCTCAGGGGTGAATTTACCCTGAGGGGCCTGACAGCCAGCCAGAATCAGTATGATAAGAATAAATGGCGATAATAGACGTTTCAGCATGTGTGTAATTCCTTATTTTTTAATAATGCGTTCAGAACGCAAATGTTTAGCCTGATACATATTGTGATCGGCGAGTTCTTGTAATTTCTCGGCAGAGGCATGTTCCCACGTCAGCGCAAACCCAATGCTTAGCGTCATGCTTGCCAGATGACCATTGTGAAGGTCAAATGGACGGTTAAACTCTTGCGATAGTGCCGCGCAGATACGCTGAACTTCATTCTCCGAATGCACGCTGTATAGCACCATCGCAAACTCATCGCCTCCGAGCCGGTACGGTTGATGGTGATTGCCACCAAACTCGGCCAGCCTTTTAGCAACTTCAATCAATACCCGGTCTCCTGCTGCATGCCCCCAGGTATCATTAATAAATTTAAAATTATCGCCATCAAGGAATAACAACGCCGAGCTGCTGTGAGCGGATTCGTCGTTCATCAACGCGTTAATGCTGCTACGAAATGCGGCGCGATTAGCAAGTCCGGTCAGGGGATCGTGCAGCGCGGTGCGCAACAACTGAGCATTTTTGGCTTGCAGGCGCAGTTGCCACTCTTCCATCTCATCCAGCAGACTATTAAAGTCCTGGGCAAACAGATGAAACTCTTCAATGCGTTCTTCAGACACGCGGCGTGAGAAGTTGCGGTTGGTGCGAACGTCGTGCACCACCTCGGTAATATTTTGCAGCGCTTCAACAACGCCATTGTGCAAATAGCGGGTGAGCATTAATGCAATACCGGAGGCCAGCAAAATGCATCCGGTAAGCACAGCCAGTGACAGATAGATGAAATGGCTAATGACGCTGTCGCGGGCAGTCAGGCGCACTTCCCCAATGACGTTGCCATTGTGCAAAATAGGCTTTGTCACCGGCTGTGGGAATAGCCAGTGACTGATCAGACCGCTAATCTTTTCTGTTGTATCCTGGGCGTCATAGCGCCAGGTGGCGATCACCTTTTGATTTTTATTGCGTACTTCGGCAACGGAGAATTGCCCCTGTTGCCCTAGCGCAGCCAACGTTTCGTTTGCTGCAACGCTATCAGAAAACACCAGCGAGGCTTCAAGCGATCGGGTCATGGTTGCGGCGGTCAGATCGAGGTTTTTTTGCGCATATTGTTTGAGTGCCAGCACGGAAGAAATGCTCAGCAGCAGCCAGATCAGCGTCATAGTGACCAGAACGCTGACGATGCTGATACGCCGTAGTGTCTGTTTGAACGTTGGGCGTGTTATGGGAGAAATACCCTTATCCATCCTTATTATTCCGTGCAAGCATCAATACGTCTGGACTGACCCTTACACCACTGCGTGACAGGGAATCCATATTTACCGAAAACCTCACTTCTTCATTATTTATGATGAGGCAAAAAGCGCTACCAATAACGCATTCGGTATTCTGTTCGGCAATTAATAACAATGCCTTAGTTGGAAATTGACTCTTTAATTCCACCTGAAATGTCGGGGATTCAGTGCCAAAATAAAAACCGTCACACTGAGCTACGACACTGTCTTGTTGCGTATGAACGATGACGGGAAGATAGGGTAACGCTCCGGCATGGGTATCCTGCAGCACACTGGTAAAACGTGATGAAGAGAAGATACACAGTTTGGGCGGACCGGAAAGCGCTGGCCAGCGCGTATAGCTGACGATGCCGGAAACCATGGCGCGTACGGATTTCGCCTCTTCCGTAGCGTTTTGGGCATACAGCGGTAATCCGGACAATAGCAGTGCCAGTAGAAGTATGAGTCGATAAGAAAAGCTCATGAAAAGGTACCTACCAGCGTTAGCCGTAATACGTCGAAATACACTCACGATTGTTCGCAACAAAGTAACATTATTTTACCAGAGCGTCATTATATCTGGATGAATAACATTATCGATTTAAGTTAAATCTTATTGATTTATCGGATGTAACTTATTGTTTAATTTAATCTTATAGAGGCTGCGCCTTCATTTGAACCTTTTTGCCAGGCACTGTGTAATTGGTCGACATTTTCAACGGTATCACAGCTTGGAGGGAAGGTTTTCCCGGCCAGTCCCCTGGCGTAAACAAAATCCTGCTGGCAGGTTTTACGTTGTCCTTCAGCGTAACCCTTAAGATATTCCGTACGATCGATTTCGGGGTCATTGTAGTTGTCGGCAAGAGTTTCATTATCTTTAATTACATACCCTGAAATAGCATCCTGGATCCCGGCATCGTACCAGTCGGTGCCGGTCCAGGTGGGGGCATGGGTATAGGGATCTATCTGACATCCGCTTAGCAGTAACACCAGTACCGTGTTGATAAGTCGCTTCATTGCTGATACTCCCTGGTTTTTTTAAAGCATAGCGGATCTCTTAAATGGCGTGTGTAAATTTAAATTTACGACATTCCGCGCCTGTTAGGCCTGTTTATACTGGCTGTAAATAAAAATTTACGTAACGTGGATTGAAATCTTTACCCGTTGTGTTATCGTAATTACCTCCTCGCTGAGGAACAACTATCGCAAACGAGCTAAACAGGATCACCACCATGCAAAAAGACGCGCTGAACAACGTACACATTACTGATGAACAGGTTCTGATGACTCCGGAACAACTTAAAATGCAATTCCCGTTGAGTCTGGCGCAAGAGGCGCAAATTGCGCAGTCGCGCAAAACCATTTCTGACATCATCGCCGGTCGCGATCCGCGTTTGCTGGTAGTGTGTGGTCCTTGCTCTATTCATGATCCTGAAATGGCGCTGGAATATGCCCGTCGATTTAAAACCCTTGCCGCAGAGGTCAGCGATAGCCTCTATCTGGTGATGCGTGTCTATTTTGAAAAACCCCGTACCACCGTCGGCTGGAAAGGGTTAATTAACGATCCTCATATGGACGGCTCTTTTGATGTTGAAGCCGGTCTGAAAATTGCGCGTCAGCTGTTGCTTGAACTGGTGAATATGGGGCTGCCGCTGGCGACAGAAGCATTGGATCCCAACAGCCCGCAGTACCTGGGCGATCTGTTTAGCTGGTCCGCTATCGGTGCGCGTACGACTGAATCGCAGACTCACCGTGAAATGGCGTCGGGTCTGTCGATGCCGGTTGGTTTTAAAAATGGCACTGACGGCAGCCTGGCGACAGCGATTAACGCTATGCGCGCAGCAGCTCAGTCTCACCGCTTTGTGGGTATTAACCAGGCAGGACAGGTGGCACTGCTGCAAACGCAGGGTAATCCGGACGGTCATGTGATCCTGCGCGGCGGTAAAGCACCGAATTACAGTCCGGCAGATGTTGCTCAGTGCGAAAAAGAAATGGAGCAGGCGGGACTGCGACCGTCACTGATGGTAGATTGCAGTCATGGTAACTCCAACAAAGATTACCGTCGCCAGCCTGCCGTGGCAGAGTCAGTGGTTGCACAAATTAAAGATGGCAACCGTTCAATCATCGGCCTGATGATTGAAAGCAATATTCACGAAGGCAACCAGTCCTCCGAGCAGCCGCGCAGTGCAATGAAATACGGCGTGTCCGTAACAGATGCCTGCATTAGCTGGGAAATGACGGATGCGTTGTTGCGTGAAATTAATAAAGACTTGAACGGCCAGCTGGCGACGCGCCTGGCTTAAGAGGTGGGTTATGGTGGCTGAATTGACCGCATTACGCGATCAAATTGATGAAGTGGATAAGGCGTTGCTGGATTTGCTGGCGCGCCGTCTTGAACTGGTTGCCGAGGTTGGTGAAGTAAAAAGCCGCTTTGGGTTACCGATTTACGTGCCTGAGCGGGAGGCGTCTATGCTGGCTTCTCGCCGTGCAGAGGCGGAAGCGCTGGGCGTACCGCCTGATCTGATTGAAGATGTATTACGTCGGGTAATGCGTGAGTCGTACTCTAGCGAGAATGACAAAGGATTTAAAACGCTCTGTCCAACGTTACGCCCGGTGGTGATTGTCGGCGGTGGCGGTCAGATGGGACGGCTATTCGAGAAGATGCTTACGCTGTCAGGTTATCAGGTGCGTATTCTTGAACAGCATGACTGGGATCGTGCCGAGGAGATCGTGGCGGATGCCGGAATGGTGATCGTTAGCGTGCCGATTCACGTTACCGAGCAGGTGATCGCGAAATTACCGCGCTTGCCTGCTGACTGTATCCTGGTCGATCTGGCCTCGGTGAAAAACGGCCCATTACAGGCGATGCTGGCGGCGCACGATGGCCCGGTAGTTGGATTGCATCCGATGTTTGGTCCGGATAGCGGCAGTCTGGCAAAGCAGGTGGTTGTCTGGTGCGATGGACGCCAGCCGGAAGCCTATCAATGGTTCCTGGAACAGATTCAGGTCTGGGGGGCGCGGCTGCATCGGATCAGTGCCGTCGAGCACGATCAGAATATGGCGTTTATCCAGGCATTACGTCACTTCGCGACTTTTGCTTACGGGTTGCACTTAGCAGAAGAGAATGTCCAACTTGAACAGTTACTGGCGCTCTCTTCGCCGATATACCGTCTTGAGCTGGCCATGGTCGGACGCCTGTTTGCCCAGGATCCGCAGCTGTATGCCGACATTATTATGTCGTCAGAAAGTAATCTCGCGTTGATCAAACGGTATTATCAGCGTTTTGGTGAAGCGATTGGTTTACTGGAGCAGGGCGATAAGCAGGCGTTTATCGACAGCTTCCGTAAGGTTGAGCACTGGTTTGGCGATTATGCCAAACGCTTCCAGAGCGAAAGCCGTACGCTACTGCGTCAGGCCAACGATAGCCGCCAGTAGCGTCGATACCGGATGGCGATGCATACGCCATCCGGTATTGTCTTACGTTAGCTCGGATCGACCGGCACCACGTTCTCACTTGGGTAACATCCCAGTACCTTCATCGAACGCGTAATTTCACCCAACTCCTTCAATGCTTTTTGCATTTCCGGCGATTCCAGGTTGGCCTGGATATCGAGATAAAACATCTCTTCCCACGGATTACCGTGAATCGGGCGCGATTCCAGCTTGGTCATAATCAGATTATGGTTGCGTAGCACCAGCAGCGCTTCAACCAGCGCACCCGCCTGTTGCCCTGTCGCTATCAACAGCGTGGTTTTCGCCGGAACCTGGTCGGAAACATTAATAGCCTTGCGTGCTAGCACGACAAAACGGGTAATGTTTTGCGTCTGATTCGCTTCAATATGTTCAAGTACCTGCAGACCGTGCAGCACGCCACCGGCTTCGCTGCCCAAGGCTGCCACGTGCGGTGAGTTCGCCTGGGCAACCTTTTCCATTGCTGCCGAGGTGCTTTCGGTATATTCGATCTTCCAGTGCGGATAACGATTGAGGAATTTGCTGCATTGCTGGAACGGTTGCGGATGGCTGTACACGGTTTCGATGCTATTCAGGTCCGTAGTACCGGAAACCAGCACGCAGTGGTCGATAATAATGGTCATCTCGCCGACGATGGAGAGGCTGGTGTGCTGCAGCAAGTCGTAAACATCGTTGATCGCGCCAGAGCTGGTGTTCTCAATAGGCACGACCGCGTAGTCCGCCTGTCCGGTTTCGACCTGATTAAAGATATCGGCAAACTTGGCGCAACCGCTTTCAATAAATTGCTCAAAATGGCGAGCGGCATACTGACGCGCAGCGAGGTGCGAATACGAGCCTTTTGGCCCCAGAAACGCGACGCGGGCGGAGTGCGGATTGATTTTATTCAGATGCTGCTGCAGGAGCGCCTGCTGGGTGAGAACGGAATCTTCAATAATGAGCTGGAACAGGCGTGTGATGTAGTGGGCATCGAGGTGATGCACTTTACCCAACTGGATCAGTCGGTCCAGCAGATCGCGCTCGCGGTCAATATCGCGCACCGGACGATGAGAAAGCAGTTTTGCTTTACCGACTTCGACGGCCAGACCACGACGCTCAGCCAGCAGGGCCAGTAATTTTTCATCCAGCGAGCTTATCTTATCGCGCAGCGCCAGTAATGGGTTTTCCGATGTCATAGTGTTGCCTTTTTTATTATCAATAAAAAAGGCCCCCCGTTGTGGGAGGCCTTATTGTTCGTCTTCGCATTATTTATCACACGACGAAACGCCTCCCATTCAGGGGAAGGTAAAAAAGAATGCGAAGAAGAACGGAATAAGTTTCATGTCAATTTCCTTTGGCTACGTCAGTTAAAGTACCTGTACTGTTTTCACCCTGTCAACAAAAAACGCGCCCGAAGGCGCGTTGGCGATACACTCAATGTAAGGGACTACTCTTCTTCTGCTTCGACGAAGTTGGCGTCTTTTACTGAAGTTGTTGCACGACGGGCTTCGCCTTTGTGCTGCACTTTATTGAGCTGCCGTTCCAGCTTGTTGATCAAATCGTTAATAGCGGTGTACATATCTTCGTGCTTAGCGCTGGCAACCAAATGTCCGTTCGGTGTATTGATGGTGGCGTCAGCAGTGAAACCCTGTGGCTCCTTGGACAGAATGATATGTGGATTAATCAGATGAGTTTGCCATTTTTCAAGTTTGGCGAGACGGTCTGCGACATGCTGGCGAATTGCCGGAGTAATTTCCATTTGTTTACTGGTAATGTTCATTGTCATAAATTTTACCTCTTGTCTTTCCCGTCTTGGTGATTCCAGCATACCTTTCCTAATGTCAAAATATGTGATCTAAATCACATTATTTTGTCGCTTTTTGTCAAGAAAACCTTTTTGTGAGGCACCGCAGGAACAGGCGATCTTTTACTTGAGGAATACCTGAAAGCAGGCCATATTTGATAGGATGCGTTGCAGCTAAACCGCTTGAGTTACGGCGTAAACGGATAAAAAAACGGCAGCCCGAGCGCTGCCGTTTTGCATTCAGCGAGGAATCAGGTATTGCTGCTGTTGGCGGCAATAATTTTCGCCACTTTTTCGGCCTGTGCAGTCATCTGCATCTGGCGATAGGCGTTTTCCATCAGCGGTAAGGCATCACGTGTTGCCTGGGTATCCGGGAAGTCACGCAGCATACCTTCTACGCGGTTTACCACAGCAACCCACGCGCCGCGTGCGGTGTAGTACTCAGCAACGGAGTACTCATATTTCGCCAGGCGATCTTTCAGGAATACCAGGCGCTTGGTGGCGTCCGTTGTGTACTGGCTATTCGGGTAGCCACGTACCAGTTTGGAAAAGTCATTAAACGCAGCTCGGGCGTGCTGTGGATCGCGATCGCTGCGATCAACACCAAAGAATCCTTGCAGTGCGCTATCATCCAACGCCATATTGGTCAGGCCACGCATATACATGACATAATCAATGTTAGGGTGTGTCGGGTTCAGACGGATAAAACGATCGATGGCGGCCTGAGCGAGCGGCAGATCGGCATTTTTGTAGTAGGCGTAGATGAGATCTAATTGCACCTGCTGAGAATAAGGTCCAAATGGATAGCGATTATCCAACGCTTCCAATTGCGTTATTGCCTGTTTCCAGTTACCGTCCTGCAGCTTTTGCTGAGCAGTCGCGTAGATTTCATTTGGTGGGTTATCGGGCACCTCTTCCTTTGAACCAGAGCAACCCGCCAAAAACAGGCTCAACGTGGCTGCTGCCACCAGGTATTTCATGCGCGTCATGACGTTTTGACTTTCCTCAAAATGTTTTACGGGAGATTCTCTGTTCCTGCTCCCGGTTAAGACCAGCTACAATAGCACACTATATTAAACGGCAAAGCCGTAAAACCCAACGTTAAACGAAGAAGCAGTTTATGGCACAACGAGTAGAACTCACCGCAACAGTCTCCGATAATCAGCTCGGTCAACGCTTAGATCAGGCTTTGGCCGAATTGTTCCCTGATTATTCGCGTTCTCGCATAAAAGAATGGATCCTTGATCAGCGCGTGCTGGTAAACGGGAATCTTTGCGATAAACCGAAAGAAAAAGTTTTGGGTGGAGAACGTGTCTCCATCAATGCTGAAATTGACGAAGAAATTCGTTTTGAAGCGCAAGATATCCCGCTAGATATCGTTTATGAAGATGACGATATTCTGGTCATCAACAAACCACGTGATTTCGTGGTACATCCGGGCGCCGGTAATCCTGATGGCACGGTATTGAATGCGTTACTGCATTACTACCCGCCGATTGCGGATGTTCCTCGTGCAGGTATCGTGCACCGTCTGGATAAGGACACCACCGGATTAATGGTGGTAGCAAAAACGGTTCCGGCGCAAACGCGTTTGGTCGAGTCGCTACAGCTGCGTGAAATTACGCGTGAGTACGAAGCCGTAGCGATTGGTCATATGACAGCCGGTGGCACTGTAGAAGAGCCTATCAGCCGTCATCCCACCAAACGTACGCATATGTCCGTGCATCCTATGGGGAAACCTGCGGTGACGCATTACCGCATTATGGAGCACTTCCGTGTACACACGCGCCTTAGGCTGCGTCTGGAAACCGGACGTACGCACCAGATCCGCGTGCACATGGCGCATATTACCCATCCGCTGGTGGGCGACCAGGTCTACGGCGGCCGTCCACGTCCACCGAAAGGCGCGTCGGATGAATTTATTTCTACGCTGCGTAAGTTCGACCGCCAGGCGCTGCATGCCACCATGCTGCGCTTGTATCACCCAATCACAGGTATCGAAATGGAATGGCATGCGCCAATTCCGCAAGATATGGTTGATCTGATTGCCGTGATGCGTGCCGATTTCGAAGAGCATAAGGATGATGTGGCCTGGCTATGAGTAAGCTAATTGTCCCGCAGTGGCCGCTGCCGCAAGGCGTCGCGGCCTGTAGTTCTACCCGTATTGGTGGCGTCAGTTTGCCGCCGTACGATTCGCTGAATCTGGGGGCCCATTGCGGCGATAACCTGGAACATGTTGAAGAGAACCGCAAACGACTCTTTGCTGCGGGCAATCTGCCTTCAAAACCGGTCTGGCTCGAACAGGTGCACGGTAAAGATGTTCTGAAACTTACCGGCGAGCCTTATTCTTCTAAGCGTGCGGATGCGTCCTACAGCAATACGCCGGGCACCGTGTGTGCAGTGATGACGGCGGACTGTTTGCCCGTGTTATTTTGTAATCGTGCTGGCACGGAAGTCGCGGCGGCTCATGCGGGCTGGCGCGGGTTATGTGCAGGCGTGCTTGAAGAGACCGTTGCGTGTTTTGCTGATAAACCCGAAAACATTATTGCCTGGTTAGGCCCGGCAATTGGTCCCCGTGCATTTGAAGTGGGGCCTGAAGTGCGTGACGCGTTTATGGTCAAAGATCCACAAGCAGACAGCGCATTTGTGCCACGTGGTGAAAAGTACCTGGCAGATATTTATCAGCTTGCTCGCCAGCGTCTGGCACATGTTGGGGTTGAGAACCTCTACGGCGGTGACCGCTGTACGTTCAGCGAAAGTGAGACTTTCTTCTCTTATCGTCGCGACAAAACCACCGGTCGTATGGCAAGTTTTATTTGGCTGATATAACCTAAAGAATCAAGACGATCCGGTACGCGTAATTTTCTTTTCACATAATTCAGGTCATTCACCTTGAATAATTGAGGGATGACCTCATTTAATCTCCAGTAGCAATTTTGACCTGTTATGGGAGGAGTTATGCGTCTGGATCGTCTTACTAATAAATTCCAGCTTGCACTCGCCGATGCCCAGTCACTCGCACTGGGGCACGACAACCAGTTTATCGAACCACTTCATCTAATGAGCGCCCTGCTTAATCAGGAAGGGGGATCGGTCCGTCCTTTGTTAACGTCTGCTGGCATTAACGCCGGCCAGTTACGCACAGCCATTGATCAGGCATTGAGCCGCTTGCCGCAGGTAGAAGGCACCGGCGGTGATGTGCAGCCTTCTCAGGAGCTGGTGCGTGTACTGAATCTTTGCGACAAGCTGGCGCAAAAACGTGGGGACAATTTTATTTCGTCGGAACTGTTCGTTCTGGCGGCGCTTGAGTCACGCGGTACGCTGACCGATTTATTAAAATCAGCGGGGGCGACGACCGCTAATATCACTCAGGCAATTGAACAGATGCGTGGAGGTGAAAGCGTGAACGACCAAGGGGCTGAAGACCAACGTCAGGCCTTGAAAAAATACACCGTCGACCTGACGGAACGTGCCGAGCAGGGTAAGCTCGATCCGGTTATCGGTCGTGATGAAGAAATTCGTCGCACCATTCAGGTGCTGCAACGCCGTACTAAAAACAATCCGGTATTAATTGGTGAGCCTGGTGTCGGTAAAACGGCCATTGTTGAAGGGCTTGCGCAGCGCATCATTAATGGCGAAGTGCCGGAGGGTTTAAAAGGCCGCCGTGTACTGGCGCTGGATATGGGCGCGCTGGTGGCCGGGGCGAAATATCGCGGTGAATTTGAAGAACGTTTAAAAGGTGTGCTGAACGATCTGTCGAAACAGGAAGGCAATGTCATTCTGTTTATCGATGAGCTGCATACTATGGTTGGCGCAGGTAAAGCCGATGGTGCCATGGATGCCGGGAACATGTTGAAACCGGCACTGGCTCGTGGCGAACTGCACTGTGTAGGGGCTACAACACTTGATGAGTACCGCCAGTACATCGAAAAAGATGCGGCACTGGAACGTCGTTTCCAGAAAGTGTTTGTTGCCGAGCCGAGCGTGGAAGACACCATCGCCATTTTGCGTGGGTTGAAAGAACGCTATGAGCTGCACCACCACGTGCAGATCACTGACCCGGCAATTGTCGCGGCAGCGACGCTATCTCATCGTTACATTGCTGACCGTCAGTTACCGGACAAAGCCATCGATCTTATCGATGAAGCGGCGTCCAGCATTCGTATGCAGATTGACTCCAAGCCGGAAGAACTGGACCGACTCGATCGCCGAATCATCCAGCTCAAACTGGAACAGCAGGCGTTAATGAAAGAGTCTGACGAGGCGAGTAAAAAGCGCCTCGATATGCTTAATGAAGAGCTGGATGACAAAGAGCGTCAGTATTCTGAGCTCGAAGAAGAGTGGAAAGCGGAAAAAGCGTCACTCTCCGGCACGCAGACGATTAAGGCTGAACTGGAGCAGGCGAAAATCGCTATCGAACAGGCTCGTCGGGTGGGTGACCTGGCACGGATGTCTGAGCTGCAGTACGGCAAAATTCCTGAGCTGGAAAAACAGCTGGAAGCAGCCACTCAGTCTGAAGGCAAAACCATGCGCCTGTTGCGTAATAAAGTGACGGATGCGGAAATCGCCGAAGTACTGGCGCGTTGGACGGGGATCCCTGTTGCCCGCATGCTGGAAGGCGAGCGTGAAAAACTGCTGCGTATGGAGCAGGATCTGCATAACCGCGTCATTGGTCAGAACGAAGCGGTGGAAGCGGTATCCAACGCGATTCGCCGTAGCCGTGCAGGGTTGTCCGATCCGAATCGTCCGATCGGTTCGTTCTTGTTCCTTGGGCCAACCGGTGTCGGTAAAACCGAACTGTGTAAAGCGCTGGCTAACTTTATGTTCGACAGCGACGACGCGATGGTTCGTATCGATATGTCTGAGTTTATGGAGAAACACTCTGTCTCTCGTCTGGTCGGTGCGCCCCCGGGATACGTTGGCTATGAAGAGGGCGGCTACCTGACAGAAGCGGTGCGTCGTCGCCCTTATTCCGTCATCCTGCTGGATGAAGTGGAAAAGGCGCATCCGGATGTGTTCAACATTCTGTTGCAGGTGCTGGATGACGGTCGACTGACTGACGGGCAGGGGAGAACGGTCGACTTCCGTAATACGGTGGTCATCATGACTTCTAACCTGGGGTCCGATCTCATTCAGGAACGTTTTGGCGACCTGGACTACGGACACATGAAAGACATGGTGCTGGGCGTGGTCAGCCAAAACTTCCGTCCGGAATTCATTAACCGTATAGATGAAGTTGTTGTCTTCCATCCGTTGGGTGAACAACACATTGCGTCTATTGCCCAGATCCAGCTGCAGCGTCTGTACAAACGTCTGGAAGATCGTGGCTATGAAATCCACATCTCTGACGAGGCGCTTAAACTGCTGAGCGCGAATGGGTACGATCCTGTCTACGGGGCGCGTCCATTGAAACGTGCTATCCAGCAACAGATCGAAAACCCGCTGGCCCAGCAAATCCTGTCGGGTGAGCTGGTTCCTGGCAAAACGATTCGTCTGGAAGTGAATGACGATCGCATTGTGGCAGTGCAGTAAGTCACAAAATACTAAAAACGGGCCCTGCGGGGCTCGTTTTTGTTTAAAAACCAGGCGAAAATAACTTTCCATTACTAGTTTTGATGGAAAAGTAATCGGTTGATAAGTTTTTTGTATTTTCCCCTTGTCAGCCTGAAATAACTCCC
>NZ_SZWP01000043.1:0-59751 GCF_005280825.1 Citrobacter sp. wls829 | reverse complement strand
AAATGTCCTTTATCCTGCCCGTGAACGACTAAGCATTCTCCTTTTGACTCTTACTGCACTATTCTACAGCGAGTGAGTCGTGAAACTTTCTCACCTTGAGCATGCAGGCTCGACATTCACACGATTCCTGGTTATTGTCAGCTATCTGGATGTCTAAACGTTTAAACGTATGTTGTGAGGTTATCAGGTTATGCCAATTCGCGTGCTGGACGAGCTACCCGCCGTCAATTTCTTGCGTGAGGAAAACGTCTTTGTCATGACGACATCCCGCGCATCCGGTCAGGAAATTCGTCCTCTGAAGGTGCTTATCCTCAACCTGATGCCGAAGAAGATCGAAACGGAAAACCAGTTTCTCCGGTTATTGTCGAACTCACCGTTGCAGGTGGACGTTCAGCTATTACGCATTGATGCCCGCGAGTCGCGCAATACGCCGACGGAGCATCTGAATAACTTTTACTGTAATTTCGAGGATATTTGCGATCAGAACTTTGATGGACTGATCGTCACCGGGGCACCGTTAGGCCTGGTTGAGTTTAACGATGTGGCCTACTGGCCGCAGATCAAACAGGTACTGGAGTGGGCGAAAGACCACGTCACATCAACATTGTTTGTCTGTTGGGCGGTGCAGGCCGCACTGAATATCCTTTATGGCATCCCCAAGCAAACCCGCAACGACAAGCTTTCAGGTGTATACGAACACCATATCCTTCATCCTCATGCCCTGCTGACGCGTGGTTTTGATGATGCTTTCCTTGCGCCGCACTCACGCTATGCTGATTTCCCTGCTGCGTTGATCAGGGATTACACCGATCTTGAGATTTTTGCCGAGACGGAAGAGGGCGATGCCTACCTGTTTGCCAGTAAAGATAAACGTATTGCGTTCGTGACGGGTCATCCGGAATATGACGCCGATACGCTGGCCGGTGAATATTTTCGTGACGCCGAAGCGGGGTTGACCCCGGACGTTCCGTACAACTATTTCCCGCAAGATGACCCACAAAACAAACCTCGGGCAAGCTGGCGTAGCCATGGCAATTTGCTGTTTATTAACTGGCTCAACTATTACGTCTACCAGATCACGCCATACGATCTGCGCCACATGAATCCAACGCTGGATTAATCTTCTGTAGCAAACGATCCTTAAGCGTTTCAGCATGTTGAATCAGGCACCTTCGGGTGCTTTTTTTATTTCCGAAACGCACCTCACGGTGTGATTAATTTTTATTATGATTGTTATCAATAAGTTAATTGATAATTAAATTAAAAATGGAAATTGTTTTTGATTTTGAAATTTAAATGGGTAGTCTTAGTTGTGCTGAACGAAAACCGCACAACGATCCTTCGTTCGCATTGGGGATGTGTTTGGATCAATGACGAGGAACTACGCAATGAATCAACAGGCAACAACAACCGATGAGCTGGTTTTTACCAGGCCGCATGGCGAGCAGGAGCAGCAGATTTTGACCGCAGAGGCGGCGGAATTCCTGACCGAATTGGTGACTCGATTTACGCCAAAACGCAATAAACTTCTCGCCGCGCGTATTCAGCAGCAGCAGGATATTGATGACGGTAAGTTGCCTGATTTTATTTCGGAAACAGCTTCCATTCGTGAAGGTGGCTGGAAGATTCGCGGTATTCCTGATGATTTACAGGATCGTCGCGTGGAAATCACCGGACCCGTTGAACGCAAGATGGTGATTAACGCGCTCAACGCCAACGTTAGAGTCTTTATGGCTGACTTTGAGGATTCACTGGCTCCTGAGTGGAGCAAAGTGATTGACGGGCAAATCAACCTGCGCGATGCGGTGAACGGTACCATCAGTTACACCAACGAAGCTGGCAAGATATACCAACTGAAGCCCGATCCGGCGTTATTGGTTTGTCGTGTACGTGGCCTGCATCTGCCGGAAAAACACGTCACCTGGCGTGAGGAAGCGATTCCCGGCAGTCTGTTCGACTTTGCCCTCTATTTCTTCCACAACTACAAAGCCTTGCTGGCTAAAGGCAGTGGTCCTTACTTCTATTTGCCGAAAACGCAGGCCTGGCAAGAAGCGGCCTGGTGGAGTGAAGTCTTCAGCTATACAGAAGACCGATTTAATCTGCCACGCGGCACGATAAAAGCCACGTTGCTGATCGAAACACTGCCAGCCGTTTTCCAGATGGATGAGATTCTGCACGCGCTGCGTGACCATATTGTCGGCCTCAATTGCGGTCGTTGGGATTACATTTTCAGCTACATCAAAACCCTCAAGAATCACCCGGATCGTGTTCTGCCCGATCGTCAGGTGGTAACGATGGATAAGCCGTTCCTCAGCGCCTACTCGCGTCTGCTGATTAAAACCTGTCATAAACGCGGTGCCTTTGCGATGGGCGGTATGGCGGCGTTTATCCCCAGCAAAGACGCTGAGCGCAACAATCAGGTGCTGGCAAAAGTTAAAGCGGATAAATCGCTGGAAGCCAATAACGGTCATGACGGGACCTGGGTTGCTCACCCTGGACTGGCAGATACCGCAATGGCGATTTTCAACGACGTTTTGGGCAACAACAAAAATCAGCTGTTTGTCACCCGAGAAGAGGATGCGCCGATTACCGCAGAACAACTGCTGGCTCCGTGCGAAGGGGAACGTACTGAAGAAGGCATGCGCGCCAATATTCGCGTTGCCGTGCAGTACATCGAAGCGTGGATCTCTGGCAACGGTTGCGTACCGATTTATGGCCTGATGGAAGATGCGGCAACTGCCGAAATCTCCCGTACCTCCATCTGGCAGTGGATCCACCATCAGAAAACCCTCAGCAACGGTAAGCCGGTGACCAAACCGCTGTTCCGTCAGATGCTGGCCGAAGAAATGCGGGTGATTCAGGACGAGCTGGGTGAACACCGCTACAGCAGCGGGCGCTTTGATGACGCCGCACGCCTGATGGAGCAAATCACCACCTCTGACGAACTGATCGACTTCCTTACCTTGCCAGGCTACCGCTTACTGGCTTAACAGCCCAGGCTATTTTGTTCGCCATTTTAGCCCCGGGCAGTGCTCAAAATCCTCACGTACTATAAGTACGCTCCGGTTTTTGCGCGCTGGCCGTGACCAAACTGCCTTCACCAATAACGCCTGGGAAGCCAGGAGAATAATATGGAGCATCTGCACATGAAAACCCGTACCCAACAAATCGAAGACTTACAGAAAGAATGGACACAACCACGCTGGGAAGGCATTACCCGCCCGTACAGCGCGGAGGAAGTGGTGAAGTTACGTGGCTCGGTCAACCCGGAATGTACGCTGGCGCAGCTTGGCGCAGCGAAAATGTGGCGTTTGCTGCACGGCGGATCGAAGAAAGGTTATATCAACAGCCTCGGTGCACTGACTGGTGGTCAGGCGCTGCAACAGGCGAAAGCCGGTATTGAAGCGGTCTACCTTTCCGGGTGGCAGGTGGCGGCAGACGCCAACCTGGCCTCCAGCATGTACCCGGATCAATCGCTATACCCGGCTAACTCTGTGCCCGCCGTGGTGGATCGGATCAACAACACCTTCCGTCGGGCGGATCAGATCCAATGGTCAACCGGCATTGAGCCAACCGATCCGCGCTATGTGGATTACTTCCTGCCGATCGTTGCCGATGCCGAAGCCGGTTTTGGCGGTGTCCTGAACGCGTTTGAATTGATGAAATCGATGATTGAAGCCGGTGCAGCGGCGGTTCACTTCGAAGATCAGCTCGCCTCGGTGAAAAAATGCGGTCACATGGGCGGCAAGGTGCTGGTACCGACTCAGGAAGCTATCCAGAAACTGGTGGCGGCCCGTCTGGCGGCAGACGTGATGGGCGTCCCGACGCTGGTTATTGCCCGTACCGATGCTGACGCGGCGGATTTGATTACCTCTGACTGCGACCCTTACGACAGCGAGTTCATTACCGGCGAGCGTACCAGCGAAGGGTTCTACCGTACCCATGCGGGTATTGAGCAGGCGATCAGTCGCGGACTGGCCTACGCCCCGTATGCTGACCTGGTGTGGTGCGAAACCTCCACACCGGATCTCGAACTGGCGCGCCGCTTTGCCGATGCTATCCATGCTAAATATCCGGGCAAACTGCTGGCCTACAACTGTTCGCCATCGTTTAACTGGCAGAAGAACCTGGATGACAAAACCATTGCCAGCTTCCAGCAACAGCTGTCCGATATGGGCTATAAATATCAGTTCATTACCCTGGCGGGCATCCACAGTATGTGGTTCAACATGTTTGACCTCGCGCGTTCCTATGCACAGGGCGAAGGCATGCGCCACTACGTTGAGAAAGTTCAGCAGCCAGAATTTGCGGCGGCGAAAGATGGCTACACCTTCGTATCCCACCAGCAGGAAGTGGGTACCGGTTATTTCGACAAAGTGACGACCATCATTCAGGGTGGCGCGTCATCCGTTACTGCGCTGACCGGGTCTACTGAAGAATCACAGTTCTGATCGACTTGATGCCCGGTGGCGTAATGCTTACCGGGCCTACAGTTCTGTGTAGGCCGGATACGCGAATGCGCCATCCGGCATTATTCGATTCTGAACGAGGGCAAAAGATGTCGCGTGGCCTGGAATTGCTGATTGCCCAAACCATCCTGCAAGGTTTTGATGCGCAGTATGGCCGGTTTCTGGAAGTGACGTCCGGCGCGCAGCAGCGTTTTGAACACGCTGACTGGCATGCTGTGCAGCAGGCGATGAAAAGCCGTATCCATCTCTACGATCATCACGTTGGTCTGGTAGTGGAACAGTTGCGCTGCATTACCGACGGCAAAAGTACCGATGCGGCATTTTTACTTCGTGTAAAAGAGCATTACACCCAGCTGCTGCCGGACTATCCGCGCTTTGAGATTGCCGAGAGCTTTTTTAACTCCGTGTACTGCCGGTTATTTGATCACCGCTCGCTGACGCCCGAGCGGTTGTTTATTTTCAGCTCTCAGTCAGAACGTCGATTTCGTACTATCCCGCGCCCGCTGGCGAAAGACTTTTTCCCTGATTCAGGCTGGGAAGGGCTGCTTACGCGCGTGCTCAGCGATCTCCCCCTTCGTCTGCCATGGCAGAATAAACAGCGTGATATTCACTACATCATCGAGCACCTGACGGAAATTGTTGGCGAAGCGGTGCTGGCGCGCTGCCATTTGCAGGTGGCGAACGAATTGTTTTATCGCAATAAGGCCGCCTGGCTGGTGGGAAAACTGATCACACCAGAGGTCACGCTGCCGTTTTTACTGCCTATTCACCGCACTGACGAAGGCGAATTGTTTGTCGATACTTGTCTGACGACTACGGCGGAAGCCAGCATTGTGTTTGGTTTTGCCCGCTCTTACTTTATGGTCTACGCGCCGTTGCCTGCGGCACTGGTCGAGTGGCTGCGTGAGATCCTGCCCGGTAAAACTACCGCCGAGCTGTATATGGCGATTGGCTGTCAGAAGCATGCGAAAACCGAAAGCTACCGTGAATATCTGCTGTATCTGGCCGACTGCGATGAACAGTTTATCGAAGCGCCGGGAATACGCGGCATGGTGATGCTGGTGTTTACTCTGCCTGGATTCGATCGGGTCTTCAAAATTATTAAAGACAAATTTGCGCCGCAAAAAGAGATGTCTGCGGCCCACGTCCGCGCCTGTTACCAACTGGTCAAAGAGCACGATCGCGTTGGACGCATGGCCGATACCCAGGAATTCGAAAATTTTGTGCTGGATAAACGGCAAATTTCCCCGGCGCTGATGGCGTTGTTGCAGCAGGAAGTACCCGAAAAAATGACCGATCTCGGCGAGCAGATCGTGATTCGTCATCTGTATATCGAACGGCGGATGGTGCCGCTAAATATCTGGCTGGAGCAGGTCGAAGGCCAGCAGCTGCGGGATGCGATAGAAGAATATGGTAACGCTATTCGCCAACTGGCTGCCGCCAATATTTTCCCGGGTGACATGCTGTTTAAAAACTTCGGCGTGACCCGACACGGGCGGGTGGTGTTCTACGACTATGATGAAATTTGCTACATGACGGAGGTGAATTTCCGCCATATCCCGCCCGCGCGTTACCCGGAGGATGAGCTGGCCAGCGAACCGTGGTACAGCGTCTCGCCGGGAGATGTATTTCCGGAAGAATTTCGTCACTGGCTGTGCGCCGATCCGCGTATTGGACCGTTATTTGAAGAGATGCATGCCGATCTGTTCAGCGCCGACTACTGGCGAGGTCTGCAAACGCGGATCCGTGAAGGGCACGTGGAAGACGTTTACGCCTATCGGCGCCGCCAGCGGTTTAGCGTGCGTTATGAAACCGACCGTAGGCCGGATAAGGCCTTTGCGCCGCCATCCGGCAATGTGCGCCGTGCCTGATGGCGCTGCGCTTATCAGGCCTACAAATCATCCCAACCTTGGATAGCAGGCCGGGCCAGGCGTAGCTGCCACCCGGCAGTCCCATCTTACCGAATCCCACCGTATGCCAGTGTGACCTCTTTGGCCGCTTTGATTGCCATCGCACCGAACTCGGTGACGCGGTCGTCGGTAATGCGGGAGATCGGGCCGGAGATTGAAATAGCGGCGAACGGCTCGCGATGTTCGTCGTAAATGCACGACGCCACACAGCGCAGGCCCAGCGCGTGTTCTTCATCATCAAACGAATAACCGCGCTTACGGGTCTGGGCGAGATCTTCTTTCAGATGCACCGGCGAGACCAGCGTGGCGTGGGTATACGCGTGCAGGCCTTTGCGGTGCAGCAGGCTGGTAACCTGTTCTTCGCTGAGTTGCGCCAGGAACGCTTTCCCCGCGCCAGAGGCGTGCATCGGCAGTTTGCCGCCGATAGGGGCAGACATTCTCATCAGCTGTGTGCACTGTACCTGATCAATGATAATCGCCTGATGGTCGCTGTGATCCAGCACCGCCAGGTTCACTGTTTCACCGGAATCTTCCATCAACTTGCGCAGTATCGGGTGGACGATCGCTAGCAGGTTGCGGCTTTGCAGGAAGCTACTGCCGACGATAAACGCATGGGCGCCCACGGCCCAGTGTCCTAAGTCACCCACCTGACGCACAAAACCCTGCTGCTGCATGGTGGTCAATAAACGGTGCGTGGTGGAATTGGGCAGACCGGCCTGCTGCGCCAGCTCGGTCAGCGCTACGCTGCCGTTGGATTCCGCAATCCATTCCAGCAGCTTCAGACCTCGGGTCAAAGACTGAACCTGCCCGGTTGCAGGCGTAGTTGTGGCGGCGGGTTTTCTACCGCGTTTCGCGGGGACAGTGGCAACCATGGCAGACTCCTTTTCTGTATCGTGGAAATCATTTTCGTTTTATTCAATTATAATGCAAGAGTTCCTGTACTGATCGGATGAGTGAAGCTGAACATGTCTCATGTTGGTCGTTGTTTGCTTTTCCACCTCACTGGTTTATGCCAGTATGCTTTGTTGGCCTTTTTTCGGTCTGGTTGAGCGTTGTCGGGAGTGAGTGTGAGCAGCAAAGTTGAACAATTACGTCAGCAGTTAAAAGAACGTATTCTGGTGCTGGACGGCGGTATGGGCACCATGATCCAGGGTTATCGTTTGAGTGAAGACGATTTCCGCGGCCAACGCTTTGCCGACTGGCCGAGCGATCTGAAAGGCAACAACGACCTGTTGGTGCTGAGCAAGCCGGAGGTTATCACCGCGATTCATCACGCCTACTTTGAAGCGGGCGCGGATATCATTGAAACCAACACCTTCAACTCGACGACTATCGCCATGGCGGATTACCAGATGGAATCCCTGTCGGCGGAAATCAACTTCACCGCGGCAAAACTGGCGCGCGCCTGCGCCGACGAATGGACAGCACGTACGCCGGATAAACCGCGCTATGTCGCGGGTGTTCTCGGTCCGACTAACCGCACCGCGTCTATCTCACCGGACGTCAACGATCCCGCCTACCGCAATATTACTTTTGATCAGCTGGTGGCCGCGTACCGTGAATCCACTAAAGCGCTGGTGGAAGGCGGTAGCGACCTGATCCTGATCGAAACCGTTTTTGACACGCTGAATGCCAAAGCCGCTATTTTTGCGGTAAAAACCGAATTTGAAGCCCTGGGCGTTGAGCTGCCGATTATGATCTCCGGCACCATCACCGACGCTTCCGGGCGTACGCTCTCGGGGCAGACCACCGAAGCCTTCTATAACGCACTGCGCCATGCTGACGCGCTGACCTTCGGCCTTAACTGTGCGTTAGGCCCGGACGAGCTGCGCCAGTATGTACAGGAACTGTCGCGGATTGCCGACTGCTATGTCACCGCGCACCCTAATGCCGGTTTGCCAAATGCCTTCGGCGAATACGATCTCGACGCTGACACCATGGCGAAGCAAATCCGCGAATGGGCTGAAGCGGGTTTCCTGAACATCGTCGGCGGCTGCTGCGGCACCACGCCGGAACATATTGCCGCTATGAGCCGTGCGGTTGAAGGCTTACCGCCGCGTCAACTGCCGGAACTGCCGGTTGCCTGCCGTCTTTCAGGCCTTGAGCCGCTGAACATTGGTGATGACAGCCTGTTTGTTAACGTCGGTGAACGTACTAACGTCACCGGCTCTGCCAAATTTAAGCGACTGATTAAAGAAGAAAAATACAGCGAAGCGCTGGATGTTGCCCGCCAGCAAGTGGAAAGCGGCGCGCAGATTATCGATATCAACATGGATGAGGGGATGCTTGACGCCGAGGCGGCGATGGTGCGTTTCCTCAACTTGATCGCCGGTGAACCGGATATTGCTCGCGTACCGATCATGATCGACTCCTCGAAATGGGACGTCATTGAAAAAGGGCTGAAGTGCATTCAGGGTAAGGGCATCGTTAACTCCATCTCGATGAAAGAGGGCGTTGAGCCGTTTATCCACCATGCCAAACTGGTCCGTCGCTACGGTGCTGCCGTGGTGGTGATGGCCTTTGATGAACAAGGCCAGGCCGACACCCGCGCGCGTAAAATTGAGATTTGCCGCCGGGCGTACAAAATTCTCACCGAAGAAGTGGGTTTCCCGCCGGAAGACATTATCTTTGACCCGAATATCTTTGCCGTCGCGACCGGCATCGAAGAGCACAACAACTACGCGCAGGACTTTATCGGTGCCTGTGAGGACATCAAACGCGAGCTACCGCATGCGCTAATCTCCGGTGGTGTCTCCAACGTGTCGTTCTCGTTCCGTGGCAATGACCCGGTGCGCGAAGCGATCCACGCAGTGTTCCTGTACTACGCCATTCGCAACGGCATGGACATGGGCATTGTGAACGCCGGTCAGCTGGCGATTTATGACGATCTGCCTGCTGAACTGCGCGATGCGGTTGAAGACGTGATCCTCAACCGCCGCGATGACGGTACCGAACGCCTGCTGGAGCTGGCAGAGAAATATCGCGGCAGCAAAACTGACGAAACGGCTAATACGCAACTGGCAGAATGGCGCAGCTGGGACGTGAAAAAACGCCTTGAATACTCGCTGGTGAAGGGCATTACCGAGTTTATCGAGCAGGATACCGAAGAATCCCGTCAGCAGGCTGCGCGCCCGATTGAGGTTATCGAAGGGCCGCTGATGGACGGCATGAACGTGGTTGGTGACCTGTTCAGCGACGGTAAAATGTTCCTGCCGCAGGTGGTGAAGTCTGCTCGCGTGATGAAGCAGGCGGTGGCCTACCTTGAACCGTACATTGAAGCCAGCAAAGAGAAAGGCTCCAGCAATGGCAGGATGGTGATCGCCACCGTCAAGGGCGACGTGCACGACATCGGTAAAAACATCGTTGGCGTGGTGCTGCAGTGTAACAACTACGAAATTATCGATCTTGGCGTGATGGTGCCGGCAGAGAAAATCCTGCGCACCGCACGCGAAGTGAATGCTGACCTGATTGGTCTTTCCGGACTGATCACCCCGTCGCTGGACGAAATGGTCAACGTAGCGAAAGAGATGGAGCGCCAGGGCTTTACTATTCCGCTGCTGATTGGCGGCGCGACCACCTCAAAAGCGCACACGGCGGTGAAAATCGAGCAGAACTACAGCGGCCCGACGGTCTATGTGCAGAACGCCTCGCGCACCGTCGGCGTGGTGGCTGCGTTGCTGTCTGATACCCAGCACGATGATTTTGTCGCCCGCACGCGTAAAGAGTACGAAACTGTGCGTATTCAGCATGCGCGTAAAAAACCGCGTACCCCGCCGGTGACGCTGGAGGCCGCGCGTGATAACGACCTGGCCTTCGACTGGGAAAACTATACCCCGCCGGTGGCGCACCGCCTGGGCGTGCAGGAAGTTGAAGCCAGCATTGAAACGCTGCGCAACTACATCGACTGGACACCATTCTTTATGACCTGGTCACTGGCCGGGAAATATCCGCGCATTCTGGAAGATGAGGTGGTGGGTGAAGAGGCTAAACGCCTGTTCAAAGATGCCAACGACATGTTGGATAAATTGAGCGCCGAGAAAACCCTGAACCCGCGTGGTGTCGTTGGCCTGTTCCCGGCTAACCGCGTAGGTGATGACATTGAGATCTACCGGGATGAAACGCGGACGCACGTCCTGACCGTCAGCCACCATCTGCGTCAGCAGACGGAGAAGGTTGGTTTTGCTAACTACTGCCTGTCTGACTTTGTGGCACCGAAAACCTCCGGCAAAGCGGATTACATTGGCGCTTTCGCCGTCACCGGCGGCCTGGAAGAAGACACGCTGGCTGACGCGTTCGACGCACAGCATGATGATTACAATAAAATTATGGTGAAAGCGATTGCCGATCGTCTGGCGGAAGCCTTCGCTGAATATCTGCATGAACGGGTGCGTAAAGTTTACTGGGGATATGCGGCGAACGAGAACCTCAGTAATGACGAACTGATCCGCGAGAACTATCAAGGTATTCGTCCGGCTCCGGGCTATCCGGCGTGCCCTGAGCACACCGAGAAGGCGACCATCTGGGAACTGCTGGATGTAGAAACGCACACCGGTATGAAACTCACAGAATCCTTCGCCATGTGGCCTGGTGCATCGGTTTCCGGTTGGTACTTCAGTCATCCGGACAGCAAGTACTACGCCGTCGCACAAATTCAACGCGATCAGGTTGAAGATTATGCCTTCCGTAAAGACATGAGCGTGGCAGAAGTTGAGCGCTGGTTAGCGCCTAACTTAGGCTACGACGCCGACTGATTCACAAAACTGTTATCTTTCTTTACAACAAACAGGGCGCTCAATGAGTGCCCTGTCTCTTTATTACGTTTAAACCCTTATACTGAAGGGAACTTGTGCGCGTTGGTGTCATGAGCCTCAGGAGCATATAACGATAAGGAGAACCTGATTCCGTGCTAACTCTGTTACACCTGCTTTCTGCTGTGGCGATGCTGGTTTGGGGTACCCATATCGTGCGTACCGGCGTGATGCGCGTCTTTGGCGCACGCCTGCGTACCGTGCTCAGCCGTAGCGTTGAAAAGAAGCCGCTCGCCTTTTGCGCGGGCATTGGCGTTACTGCTCTGGTGCAAAGCAGTAACGCCACCACCATGCTGGTGACGTCGTTTGTCGCCCAGGATCTGGTGGCGCTGACGCCTGCGCTGGTGATTGTGCTTGGCGCTGACGTCGGGACCGCGCTGATGGCGCGTATCCTGACCTTTGACCTCTCGTGGCTGTCGCCGCTGCTGATTTTCATTGGCGTTGTTTTCTTCCTCGGACGTAAGCAGTCCCGCGTTGGGCAACTGGGGCGCGTAGGCATCGGGCTGGGGCTCATTTTACTGGCGCTGGAGCTGATTGTGCAGGCGGTCACGCCGATCACTCAGGCCAACGGGGTGCAGGTCATTTTTGCCTCGCTCACCGGCGATATCATGCTCGATGCGCTGATTGGCGCCATGTTCGCGATTATCAGTTACTCCAGCCTGGCGGCGGTCCTGCTGACGGCAACGCTGACAGCCGCGGGTATTATTTCGTTCCCGGTAGCGCTGTGTCTGGTGATTGGTGCGAACCTCGGCTCCGGCCTGCTGGCGATGCTCAATAACAGTGCCGCCAACGCTGCCGCCCGCCGCGTGGCGCTCGGCAGCCTGCTGTTTAAGCTGGTGGGCAGTCTGATTATTCTGCCGTTTGTGCATCCGCTGGCGAATCTGATGGATGAACTGCCGCTGCCAAAATCCGAACTGGTTATCTACTTCCACGTCTTCTACAACCTGGTGCGCTGCGTGGCAATGGTGCCGTTCGCCGAACCGATGGCGCGCTTTTGCAAACGTATTATCCGCGATGAGCCGGAATTGGACGGCCATCTGAAGCCCAAGCATCTGGACGTCAGCGCACTCGATACCCCTACGCTCGCACTGGCGAATGCGGCTCGTGAAGCCCTGCGTATTGGTGACGCCATGGAGCAGATGATGGAGGGGCTGAAGCGGGTGATGCACGGTGAGCCGCGCGAGGAAAAAGAGCTGCGCAGGATGGCCGACGATATCAACGTGCTGTACACCGCGATCAAACTTTACCTGGCGCGGATGCCAAAAGATGAGCTGGCGGAAGAGGAGTCAAAGCGCTGGGCGGAGATTATCGAGATGTCGCTCAACCTGGAGCAGGCTTCCGATATCGTCGAACGCATGGGGAGCGAGATTGCCGATAAGTCGCTGGCCGCGCGTCGGGCCTTTTCTCTGGAAGGTCTGAAAGAGCTGGATGCGCTCTACGATCAGTTGCTCAACAACCTGAAGCTGGCGATGTCAGTGTTCTTCTCTGGCGACGTGACCAGCGCCCGTCGACTGCGTCGAAGCAAACACCGTTTTCGTATTCTTAACCGTCGTTATTCGCACGCACACGTCGATCGCCTGCACCAGCAAAACGTGCAGAGCATCGAAACCAGTTCCCTGCACCTCGCGCTGTTAGGCGACATGCAGCGTCTGAACTCGTTATTTTGCTCCGTTGCCTACAGCGTGCTGGAGCAACCGGACGAAGACGACGAACGGGATGATTACTAACGGGGACAGGTGAAATGTTGCCCGGTGGCGCTTACGCTTACCGGGCCTACGGATAACCGTCAATTTTGTCGTCAATCTTGTAGGCCGGATAAGGCGCAGCCGCCATCCGGCATCAGACAACAAATCCACTAAAAGCAGTGGCCTGCTTCAACGGCAACCGCGTCTTCACCCGCTTTAAAGATATATGTGGTGTTCGGGCCGCCAAGAACCGCCTGACCATCGCTCACCTTGATCCAGTTGCCTTCTGGCAGACCAATTACCGTCAGCTCTGGCGCAACCACCAGCAGCTCGCGAATACGCTGTTCACGCGTTTCGCCTTTGTGGCCTTCCGGCAACGCGTTGGTGAAGTGCGGGTTAATCTGCAGTGGGAACAGGCCCAGGGCATCAAAGCCTTTTGGATCGACAATCGGCATGTCGTTAGTGGTACGGATGGTTGGGCAGGCGAGGTTGGAACCTGCACTCCAGCCAATGTACAGCGCGCCGCGTTTGACCACGTCAACAATCGGCGCCAGCAGCCCGCGTTCGCGACTCTCTTTCAGCAACTGGAAGGTGTTACCACCACCGACAATCACCACGTCTGCATTTTCAATTGCCGCCACCGGATCGGCAACGGTATGAATACCCGTGACGTCGACGCCCATGGGAGCAAAGACGGCGGCCGTTTTCGCCGTGTACTCATCCCAGGTTTGCGTCACGCCAGCAAACGGGATAAACACCGCAGTACGGCGACCGTTCAGTTGCTCAGCAATCAGCGGTAGCGCGTGTTCCATCCAGGCTTTGCCCGGCAGCGTCGAGTTACTCAATAAAAGCAGTTCCATCATTTCTCCATGTAATCAAAAAATTACAAACCGCGGTCATGTTACCACCGTCAGTATAACGCCTCACTGATATGGCTCACGATGTTGGAAGGGGGGAGATAGAAGCAGGGGCTATTTTTTAAGTGTCAATTCAATACCGAGCGCCTTCATCACTGCAAGCGTAGTTTTCAGCGTTGGGTTACCTTTCTCACTAAAAGAGCGATAAAGTTGTTCGCGGGATAATCCCGTTTCTGCCGCGATGTTCGCCATTCCCTTAGCGCGAGCCACCACGCCCAGGGCTTTTGCAATGTACGCTGCATCGCCTGTTTCGAGGGCATCCGCCATAAATACGGCAATTTCTTCATCATCAACCAGCGCAGTTGCGGGATCGTACCGAGTAAGTTTATTCATGGTGGCGGATCTCTTGATAATCCAGTGAACGGGCGAGCATTTTTGCCATAGTGATATCGTTGGCTTGTGAGCTTTTATCGCCCCCACATAACAAAATGATGATGTGGCAGCCTTGCTGTTTAAAGTAAATCCTGTAACCAGGACCGTAGGAAATGCGCATTTCGCTGATGCCTTCTCCAACAGGTTTGACATCACCAGCTAAACCATTAGCCAAACGAAAAAGGCGTGTAGCAATGAGCGTTTTAGCTCTCCTGTCCCGTAGGTTTTGCTCCCAACGCTGGAAAACCATTGTCTGAAGAATTTCCATGAGTACGTTCCATGTATTTTATAAACTACGTTCTGAATTGACAAGTTGAGAGTGGATATTAAGTAAGTTTGTGATGCGGGCATACCTGGGTTGGAGGAAACAGGAAAGCGCCTCGCAGACTTCTTCTTCGGGGCGTGACAGGTCTGTGCAACCACCCTACTGTGACATGATGATTTGCTGGTTGGGGAATAGAATATGCTCGCTTATTACGCTAACCTTAGGTATGTCATGCGCATTACTATGGGGGTTATCATGCGCACTGTATCTAAGGTAAAAAAATCAGTTAATGTCTCTCTGGCTCCAGAGATACTGGAGGAGGCACGTAAGCTTAAAATCAATCTGTCAGCTGTTTTAACCGAAGCCCTAATCGAAAAATTTCGTGAGAACAAACGCGAAGAATGGTTGCGGGATAATAAAAAATCGATAGAAGTATTAAATCAATGGGTGGAAGAAAACGGTTCGTTCAGTGATTTTCAAAGGACATTCTGATGGAGCAGTATTGCGCTTATGAGAACACTGGAAGTGGAAAAAGTGTTTATCCGTTTTTAATTAGCTTACAGCATCCGGTGGCCGCTGTTTTGCGGCATGTACTGGTTGCACCCGTTATAGCGCTCAGTCAGTTCCCCGACGAAGTACCGCCAGCTAAAATTTGTCCTGTTGTTAGTATTGGTGGGCAAGCTTATGTGGTGATGATGCACATGATGACAGGCATACCTGTGAAGAATATGGGTCATTGTGTGGGAGACCTGACCGCAAACAGGGCTGAACTTCGAGATGCAATTGATTTCCTGCTTAACGGTTATTAGAGCGCCATGACGGGGCTGATTATGTTGAAAGGCGTGACAGATCGCAAATAGTGTCGGGACTGGCGTTCACGATTATTTTTATCCCCCGCAAGGTAGGGTATATTTCGCTTTTAATACACAAGATCATTCAAACTGTATCAAGGCGGCAAGGGAGCGAATCCCTGGGAGCATAGATTGCTATGTGACCTGGGTGAGTGAGGGCAGCCAACGCAGAAACAGCTTGAAGGATGAAGTGTATACAGGAGAAATTATGCTGCCCGACTCATCCATCCGATTAAACAAATACATCAGTGAAAGCGGAATCTGCTCGCGTCGCGAAGCGGATCGCTTTATCGAACAAGGGAATGTCTTCCTGAATGGCAAACGCGCCACCATTGGCGATCAGGTGATGCCTGGCGACGTCGTGAAAGTGAACGGTCGGTTGATTGAGCCGCGTGAAGCGGAAGATCTGGTTTTTATCGCGCTGAACAAACCGGTCGGTATTGTCAGCACCACTGAAGACGGTGAGCGCGATAACATCGTTGATTTTGTTAACCACAGTAAGCGCGTGTTCCCGATTGGTCGTCTGGACAAAGATTCCCAGGGGCTGATCTTTCTCACTAACCACGGCGACCTGGTGAATAAAATCCTGCGTGCCGGTAACGATCATGAGAAAGAGTATCTGGTGACGGTCGATAAACCCGTAACCGATGACTTTATTCGTGGCATGGGGGCGGGCGTACCCATTCTCGGTACCGTCACCAAGAAATGTAAGGTCAGGAAAGAGGCACCGTTTGTCTTCCGTATCACCCTGGTGCAGGGCCTGAACCGTCAGATCCGTCGGATGTGCGAACACTTTGGCTATGAAGTGGTAAAACTTGAACGTACGCGGATCATGAACATCGGCTTGTCTGGTTTGCCGCTGGGTGAATGGCGTGACCTGACCGATGATGAGCTGATCGATCTGTTCAAGCTGATTGAAAACTCTTCCTCGGAAGCGAAACCGAAGCCGAAAGCGAAGCCAAAAACTGCAGGCATTAAGCGCCCGGTGGTGAAAATCGAAAAAGCTGCTGAGAAAGAGAAAGCGCGCCCGGCATCCAACGGTAAACGTTTTGTTCAGCCGGGGCGTAAGAAGAAAGGGCGTTAACGTCTGCCGCGCGTTGGCGTATTCGCTGACCAGGAAAACGAGGATTCCGCATCCGGTTTATAAGCCTGCTTTTTCTTCAACTGGCGGGCTTTTTTAGCCTCAGCTTCGCGCTGCAGCATCAGCTTATCGATGTACTCTTTCTTAATGCTGTTGGTTTCCGCGTTGGTTAGCAGTCGACCGTGTGCAATACGCGCGCGGTCGAGCAGCGTTTTCAGTTCGCGCTGTTCGCGCTCGGTCATCTCTTTTTGGGTAATGCGGGGGAGTGCCATACGGTTGCCCTCAGTTTGCCGATTAACCCAGTGTACGGTAATCCTGGGCTGGCTGATAGCATCCAGACCGGGTAAGCATGCGTCACCCGGTACTTTTTTTAATTTTATGATTGGCTATGGACGTTTTCCCAGCTCAGCCCAAAACGGGCCAGATATTTGCGCAGGCGGTCGGCGTCGTTAGGATTGGCTTTCTTCAGTCTGGAAACGGCAAACAGCTCGCGGCCCGCTTCAGACAACGATGCGCTGCGTCGGCAGACGTCGATCACCGTTTCTAACTGACGCTTATCAAACAGATCAATGTCCAGATCGAATTCCGGCTGTGAATCGGTGAGCTGCCAGCTTTCCTGCAATAACGCGATCTCCTCTTCGACCAGCGCGAGCGTGATGCGCCCCTGTTCGGCCAGCGTCGCCATGCGTGCAACGGATGAACTCAGCTCGCGAAAGTTGCCGCGCCATAGCGCCTTTGGTGAACAGGCGAAAGCCAGATAGCGCTCGCGCGCTTCTTTATCAAAGCGAGTCTGCGCCTGTTTGAGGCTGGAAAAGCGCTGGAGCTCATACTCCACGTTGGGTGCGATATCTTCCCGCCGCTGCGCCAGACCGGGCAGGGTAAAGCGCCACATATTGATGCGCGCGTAGAGATCTTCGCGAAAACGACCTTCTGCCACCCACTGCTGCATATCGCGATGCGTCCCGGCAATCAACTGGAAATCGCTGTGCACCTCTTTGTCGCCACCAAACGGAAAAAAGGTTTTTTCTTCAATCGCTTTCAGCAGCATAGCCTGCTCGTCCAGCCCCAGTTCGGCAATCTCATCGAGAAATAACACCCCACCGTCAGCCTCGCGCAACAGACCGGTGCGTGGCGTAAGTGCGCCGGTAAACGCGCCTTTGACGTGTCCGAATAATGTCGACATTGCGTTGTCACCGCGCAGGGTGGCGCAGTTAACCGCTACCAGTTTACCGGCCACCAGATGGCGTGACTGGCGTAGCTGAAAAATCCGTTTGGCGAGGAACGATTTCCCCGCACCGGTGGGACCAGTCAGTAGAATCGGATCGGTCGAGCGCAGCGCCACGCGCTCAATACGGTCGATGAGCGTATTAAACGTGGCATTACGGGTATCAATACCGGCTTTCAGGAAGGAGACCGATTGCTGCTGCTCACGCTGAAAGCGGCTGGTCAGCGTGGTATAGCGGCTTAAATCGAGATCGATAACCGAGCAGACACCTGCGGCGACGGCCTCATCAGATGAACCTCGCGGTGCCGGGCTGGATTGCAAAAGGCTGGCCGGCAGATAGCGCGCCTCCGTCAGCAGGAACCAACAAATCTGCGCCACGTGTGTGCCGGTAGTGATATGCACCAGATACTCTTCGTTTTCAGTATCAAATGTGTAGTGGGTGGCGAAGTCGAGGAACGCGGCGTAAACCTCCTCAAAATCCCACGGGTCGTTAATGGTCACCGCATGCGGGCGCACCTCGGTATGAGGAGAGAGCAGGGCGACATCTTCAATCAGCCGCTGTGCCATGCTTTCGTCGCGCGGCTGGTGGAGCAGTTCCAGTCTGTCGATGGGGAAATCAGCCTGCTGGCACAGTCCAACCGTAGGGCGCCATTTCTTAAACCGATTCGCCCGTTTACCGCGCTTATCCAGCACCGTGCCCAGAACGCCAATCACCACCCGCCGCTTTTTCATGCTTTATCCATAAAGATAAATATCGATATTGGAAGATAAAAAAATCTCTGCGCAACGGCAATCATTAATCTGAGTGTTAAAAATAAAAACTATATTAATCAAAGCAATAAAAAATAAATTTGATGATTTTTCTTTCTGGCACGCTTCTGGCAATACCTGATACGTCAACAACGCTGAAAACGCAGGGGATTAAACCCCGCCGGCACGTCAGGAACGGCACAGGCTGTTTTCCCGGGGTGTTCCGTCAGCCGATGACCACCAAGTGGGTTCGATTCCCAATTTCATCCTCCAAATGAAAACTGGTTGTTAATCATAGAAATAAAACGGGTTCGTGCGCAGTCAGCACCGCCCAAAACAGGCTGCCGGTAATGACGCCGTGCGACAGGCAAAAGGGAATTCCCCTGCCGCTTCGCCCCTGCACCCGCGCCTGACTCACAATAAGGAATACAAAATGATGAAGAAAATCACTATTCGTAAAGGCCAGCTTGGTCTGTTATCCCGCCAGGGTGACTACTACAAAGTGCTGAATGCAGGTGAACACCGTTTGCCGTGGTTTAACACACCGGATGTTCTGGTGGTAAATGCCGATGGCAGCGATGTTCCTGAGGCGTTGGCAGAGTACCTGCGTCGCTTCCAGCCTGCGTGGGTGGAACAGTACTGTGTGGCGGCAGATTTAATCGATACCGAAGCCGGTGCGCTGTATGTGAACGGCGTCTTGCAGGAAATTTTACCGCCTTCAACCCGTCGCCTGTACTGGCGAGCCGAGGAGGCGTTAACGTTGGTACGCATGGATACGCGTCAGGTTCAGGTCCCAACGGACGTGATGAATGCCGTGTTACAGCCACGTCGTAGCGGTGCGGTAAAAGGTCGTGACGCGATCTTAACGGTGCAGGTTCCGGCCTGGCACGTCGGTGTGCTGAAAATTGATGGTGAGACGCAGGCGCTGTTACCGCCGGGGCTGAGTGCGTACTGGAAAGTGAATCATCTGGTGGAAGCGGAAGTCGTTGATACCCGCTTGCAGGTACTGGAGGTCGGCGGGCAGGAGATCCTGACCAAAGATAAGGTCAACCTGCGTCTGAATCTGGCGGCGAACTGGCGCTACAGCGGCGTATTACAGGCGTTTGGCCAACTGACAAAACCGCTGGATCACTTGTACCGTGAGCTGCAGTTTGCGCTGCGCGAGGCGGTTGGTACCCGAACGCTGGACGAACTGCTGGAAGATAAGCAGGTGATTGATGACGTGGTAAGCACGCAGGTGAAAAACCGCATGACGCCGTTTGGCATTGAGGTTGCTTCGCTGGGCGTGAAAGATATCGTGCTGCCAGGCGATATGAAAACCATCCTGTCGCACCTGGTGGAGGCCGAAAAATCGGCGCAGGCCAACGTCATTCGTCGACGTGAAGAAACGGCCGCCACGCGCTCGTTGTTGAACACAGCGAAAGTGATGGAAAACAACCCAGTGGCGCTGCGTTTAAAAGAGCTGGAAACCCTCGAGAGAGTGGCGGAGCGTATCGATAAAATCTCGGTATTTGGTGGTCTGGACCAGGTTCTGCACGGTCTGGTGAATATAAAAGGATAAGTAAAATGAGCAATAACGGAGTGAACGCCGCGATGCGCGAACGGGTAGTGCGCCAGCTAAAAAAGGTGGAACAGCGCTATGGCGTGAAGGTGCTGTACGCCTGTGAATCCGGCAGCCGTGGCTGGGGATTCGCCTCTCCGGACAGTGATTACGACGTGCGATTTTTGTACGTTCATCCGCCAGAATGGTATCTGCGGGTGGAAGCGCTGCGTGATGTTATTGAACTGCCTATAGACGATGAACTGGACGTGTGCGGCTGGGAGTGGCGAAAAGCGCTGGGTCTGCTGAAAGGGGCTAACCCGACGCTTATCGAGTGGCTGGATTCGCCGGTGGTTTATCAGCAGGATGACGCGACGGTGTCTGCGTTGAAAGCGCTGGTGCCAAAATGGTTTTCGCCTGTGCGTGCCCGCTGGCACTATTATTCGATGGCGCGAAAAAACTTCCGTGGCTATCTGCAAGGCAATGAAGTGCGACTAAAAAAATACTTCTACGTGCTGCGTCCGTTGCTGGCCGTGCGTTGGGTCGAAGCGGGAAAAGGCGTGCCACCCATGCGCTTTGCCGAACTGTTGGCGGGGAGCGAGCTGGATGCGCCGCTGCGTCAGGAGATAGACGACCTGCTGGAACGCAAGCAGCGGGCAGGGGAAGCGGAATATGGACTGCGCCGTCCACTGCTGCATGCGTTTATCCGCGAGGAGCTGGCGCGAGGCGAAACGCCACCGGTGTTACCGGATAGCCGGGAAGGCGATGTCAGGGAACTGGACCGACTGTTATATGAGACAGTGATGTCATGACTGTGTTGCCCGATGGTATTGCCGCTATTCACCGTAGGCCCGATAAGGCGTTTCGCCGCATCCGCCATCCGGCTGGTATTACTCAAACAAATTATGATGCAGTTTCTGTACGACCTGCTCGGCTTCGCTGCCCGGCACCAGGAAGCACAGATTATGGCTGGATGCGCCGTAGCAAATCATGCGGATGTTGAACGGTTCCAGCACGCCGAACACCTCTTTTCCCACGCCGCAGGCTTTAGACAGGTCGTTCCCGATCAGGGCGACCAATGCCAGACCTTCTTCTACCTCGACCCGGCACAGCGCGGACAGCTCCATCAGCAGGGATTGCGTGAGCAGTGTATCGCCGGTGGACGTTGAACCGGTGGTATCCAGCGTCAGTGCGACGCTGACTTCTGAGGTTGTTATCAAATCCACCGAGATATTGTGGCGCGCCAGGATGCCGAACACTTCCGCTAAAAACCCGCGAGAATGCAGCATATTCAGGCTATGCAGCGTCAGCAGCGTTTGCTTGCGACGCAGCGCCAGGGCACGAAATAGCGGTGGATTCTCGGTTTTATTACACACCAGCGTGCCACCCGCTTTGGGGTCTTTGCTGGAGCCGACAAACACCGGAATATCGCTACGCACGGCAGGGAGCAGCGTCGCCGGGTGCAGGACTTTTGCGCCGAAGGTTGCCAGTTCTGCGGCTTCTTCAAAGGCAATTTCATCAATGCGTTTTGCGGCTGGCACCACGCGCGGGTCGGTCGTGTAAATGCCCGGTACATCGGTCCAGATATCGACGCGTGCGGCGTGCAGGGCTTCTGCCAGCAAGGCGGCGGTATAGTCGCTGCCGCCGCGCCCCAGTGTGGTAGTGCGGCCTTTGCTTTCGCTGCCGATAAAGCCCTGGGTGATCACCAGACCTTCTTCAAGGCGCGGTGCCAGCTGCAGCGTGGCCAGTTCAGACAGCGCCACGACATCTGGTTCTGCGCGACCAAAACGCTCGTTGGTACGCATCACTTTACGCACGTCAAACCACTGCGCCTGAACATTACGCTCGCGCAGGATTTCGACAAACAGCAGGGTGGACATCAGTTCACCGTGGCTGACCAGTTCGTCAGTCAGCGCGGTTGAGGTCGCCAGCGAAGCCGCTTCCGCCAGCGTGGTGATATTTTCCAGCAGACGTTCGATCTCTTCGCGTATCACGTTTGGATAACGCAAACGCTCCAGAATATCGAACTGGATCTGACGAATAGCGTCGAGTTTCTCGAAGCGTTCAGTTGCCTCCAGCCCTTCAGCCAAAGCGACCAGCAGGTTAGTAATACCCGCTGAAGCGGAAAGCACCACTAAACGGACGTTAGCATCGGAAAGCACCACATCAGCGCTGCGGTTCATGGCGTCGAAATCCGCGACGCTGGTACCGCCAAACTTGGAGACAACTACATCAGTCATAACTACCTCGTGTCAGGGAATGAATAGAGCGACCATGGCACAAAGGCAGAACGGAAACCGGTGCAGGCGCAAATACCGTATTTATAAATAAAAGGTGTGAGGGATACTGTCAATGCTGGGATTATGCGGATTTTTCATGCTGCTGTAGCCCTGAGTAACCGAGCTTATAATTACCCCTGTTTGATGGACGCCAGGACAACGGCACTAAAACAATCACACTTTTCTGTGACTGGCGTTACAATCGATCTCAGTCACAATTCTCAAAATCAGAAGAGTATTGCTAATGAAAAACATCAATCCAACGCAGACCTCAGCCTGGCAGGCACTACAAAAACACTTTGAAGAGATGAAAGACGTTACGATCGCGGACTTGTTCGCGAAAGATAGCGATCGTTTCGCCAAGTTTTCCGCAACGTTTGACGATTTGATGCTGGTGGATTTTTCCAAAAACCGCATCACCGAAGAAACGCTGGCGAAACTGCAGGACCTGGCAAAAGAGACCGACCTGAGCGGTGCTATCAAGTCCATGTTCTCCGGTGAGAAGATCAACCGTACGGAAGATCGTGCAGTGCTGCATGTGGCGCTGCGCAACCGTAGCAATACCCCGATCATCGTGGACGGCAAAGATGTGATGCCGGAAGTGAATGCGGTGCTGGAGAAGATGAAATCCTTCTCTGAAGCGATTATCTCCGGCAGCTGGAAAGGCTACACCGGCAAAGCGATTACGGATGTGGTGAACATCGGTATCGGTGGCTCCGACCTCGGTCCGTTCATGGTGACCGAAGCGCTGCGTCCGTACAAAAATCACCTGAATATGCACTTTGTGTCTAACGTCGATGGTACGCACATCGCCGAAGTACTGAAGAAAGTGAATCCGGAAACCACGCTGTTCCTGGTCGCCTCTAAAACCTTCACCACCCAGGAAACCATGACCAACGCCCATAGCGCGCGCGACTGGTTCCTGGCGACCGCCGGTGATGAAAAACACGTGGCAAAACACTTCGCGGCGCTGTCCACCAATGCGAAAGCAGTCGGTGAGTTCGGTATCGATACGGCCAACATGTTCGAGTTCTGGGACTGGGTTGGCGGTCGTTATTCCCTGTGGTCAGCGATTGGTCTGTCGATCATCCTGTCCGTGGGCTACGACAACTTCGTTGAACTGCTGTCCGGCGCGCACGCCATGGATAAACATTTCTCCACTACCCCAGCGGAGAAAAACCTGCCGGTACTGCTGGCGCTGATCGGTATCTGGTACAACAACTTCTATGGTGCCGAAACCGAAGCCATTCTGCCGTACGACCAGTATATGCACCGCTTTGCGGCCTACTTCCAGCAGGGCAACATGGAATCCAACGGTAAATACGTTGACCGTAACGGCAATGCGGTGGATTACCAGACTGGCCCAATCATCTGGGGTGAGCCGGGGACCAACGGTCAGCATGCGTTCTATCAGTTGATCCACCAGGGGACCAAAATGGTGCCGTGTGATTTCATCGCTCCGGCTATCACGCATAACCCGCTGTCTGACCACCATCCGAAGCTGCTGTCTAACTTCTTCGCCCAGACCGAAGCGCTGGCGTTTGGCAAGTCTCGTGAAGTGGTTGAACAAGAATACCGCGACCAGGGTAAAGATCCGGCGACGCTGGACCACGTTGTGCCGTTCAAAGTGTTCGAAGGCAACCGTCCTACGAACTCTATCCTGCTGCGCGAAATCACTCCGTACAGCCTGGGTGCACTGATTGCGCTGTATGAGCATAAAATCTTTACTCAGGGCGTTATCCTGAACATCTTCACCTTCGACCAGTGGGGCGTAGAGCTGGGCAAACAGCTGGCGAACCGCATTCTGCCTGAGTTGAACGATGATCAAGAGATCAACAGCCATGATTGCTCGACTAACGGTCTGATTAACCGTTATAAGTCCTGGCGTTAATCAGCTTCTTCCTTCGAACCGCAGCGGTGTTGGCTGCGTTCGTTAACCCCGGTCACATAGTAATCTATGCTCCCGGGGATTAACGGGCTTGCCGCCTTGCTGCAATTCGAATGAATTTACTGATTACTTATAAAAAAAGCCGATATTATTATCGGCTTTTTTTATAAGATAATTTATCTTGTCTTCCGCATTACATGGGATTTAATTGAGTTTAATCCTAAAATAATTATACCACGTTAGATTTAACACAATGATTTTCAGATTTTACGGATATTGCATTATTTATGTATTTATTGCATGTGATTGATTTATATTGATTTATTTATTTTTTAATAATGTTATCTCCCACTTTTTTCTAATTATCCTAAATTCCTGCGCGGCGTAATTTACACACTTTCGGTTGTGTATACTCGATCTCGCCCGAAATTCTTTTGGGTAAATCTCCATTCATACAATGAAGGGATATTGTGATGAAAAAAGTACTGTATGGCCTGTTGGCTATATCTGCGCTTGCGACGACCTCTGTCTATGCTGCCCCCGTTCAGGTGGGGGAGGCGGCAGGGTCGGCAGCCGCGTCGGTTTCGGCAGGAAGTTCCTCCGCAACCAGCGTGAGCACCGTAAGCTCCGCGGTGGGGGTCGCCCTGGCGGCAACCGGCGGTGGCGATGGTTCGAATACCGGAACCACCACCACCACGACCACCAGTACCCAGTAATACCGGTACGTAGCCCCTGAAGTATGAAGGGGATTAACCATAACCACACTTCGGTGTGGTTATTTTGAATTTCCAAAAGCCTGTGGGATTTGTAGGCCGGGTAAGCGTCGCGCCACCCGGCAATAATGCGGAGAAACGTCGTGATGCGACCAGCGCTCATATTGGTTTGTCTGTTATTACAGGCGTGTTCAGCTACCACCGAAGGGCTGGGTCATTCGCTGTGGCAAAGCGTGTTGGGTACTCCTGGCGTACAGATGACGGATGATGATATCCACAACATGCCTTACGCCAGCCAGTACATGCAGCTTAACGGCGGTCCGCAGCTGTTTGTGGTGCTCGCTTTCGCTGAAAACGGGCAGCAGAAATGGGTCACCCAGGACCAGGCCATGCTCGTAACGCAACACGGGCGTCTGGTGAAAACGCTGCTGGGCGGAGACAACCTGATCGCGGTGAATAATCTGGCGGCGGACCCGCTTATCAAACCAAACCAGATTGTTGATGGCGTCACCTGGACCCGCACGATGGGCTGGACCGAGCATAAGCAGGTGCGCTACGCCACCGCCCGTTCGGTCTTCAGATGGGACGGCACTGACAGCATTCGGGTTGCCAGCGAAGATACCCCGGTACGCGTGCTGGACGAAGAAGTCACCACCGATCGGACTCGCTGGCATAACCGTTACTGGATCGACAGTGACGGGATGATTCGCCAGTCAGAGCAGTATCTGGGTGCGAATTATTTCCCGGTGAAGACCACTCTGATCAAGGCGGCAAAATCATGATGAAACGAATGATTACCGCGCTGACTTTTAGCCTTTGTGCGGCATCTGTTTTTGCCGCAGGAACGGTAAAAGTGATCACCTCAGGCAGTGCAGAACCGAAAACGTTGACCGGCGCGGAACATCTTATCGATCTGGTGGGTCAACCCACGCTGGCGAATAGCTGGTGGCCCGCGGCGGTGATCGGGGAAGAGCTGGCGACGGTTACCGCGCAGCGCCAGCAACAGGCGCTGTTGGGACGGCTGGCGGCGCTGAGTGCAGAAGAAGGCGGAGACGATGCAGCCGCTATCAACACGCTACGCCAGCAAATTCAGACCCTGAAGGTAACCGGCAGACAGCGGGTGAATCTCGACCCGGACGCGGTGCGGGTGAGTGAACGGGGGAATCCGCCGTTGCAAGGCAACTACACGCTGTGGGTTGGGCCTCAGCCAACGGAAATCACCCTGTTTGGCGCGATCAATCATCCGGGTAAACAGCCGTTTATGCCAGGGCGTGATATCGCCAGCTATCTCGCCGGACAAAGTCTGCTGAGCGGTGCAGATCGCAGCTATGCGTGGGTGGTCTATCCCGATGGACGCACGCAAAAAGTACCGGTCGCTTACTGGAATAAACGTCACGTAGAGCCGATGCCCGGCAGCATCATTTTTGTTGGGCTGTCTGACTCTGTCTGGAGCCGCGCCCCGGATCAAATCAATGCCGACATTCTTCGTACTCTGACCCAGCGGATACCTGAATAATGAGAAAAACTTATCTGCTCAGCCTGCTGGCGCTGGGTATCAGCACGGCCTGCCACGGTGAAACGTACCCTGCGGCGATTGGGCCTTCCCAGTCTGACTTTGGCGGCGTGGGGCTGCTGCAAACGCCAACCGCGCGGATGGCGCGTGAAGGGGAAATGAGCCTCAACTACCGCGATAACGATCAGTACCGCTACTACTCCGCGTCGGTGCAGTTGTTCCCGTGGCTGGAAACGACCTTACGCTATACCGATGTGCGCACCAAAAAATACAGTAGCGTGGAGTCATTTTCAGGCGATCAGACGTATAAAGACAAAGCGTTCGATCTCAAATTGCGATTGTGGGAAGAGAGCTACTGGATGCCGCAGGTCGCGGTTGGCGCACGGGATATCGGCGGAACCGGTCTGTTTGATGCGGAATACATCGTGGCCAACAAAGCCTGGGGGCCGTTTGATTTCTCGCTTGGTCTTGGCTGGGGATATCTTGGTACCAGCGGCAATGTGAGTAATCCGCTGTGCTCGTACAGCGATAAATTCTGTTATCGCGATAACAGCTATAAACAGGCGGGCTCCATCGACGGTAGCCAGATGTTCCACGGCCCTGCGTCACTGTTTGGCGGCGTGGAATACCAGACGCCCTGGCAGCCGCTGCGCCTGAAGCTGGAATATGAGGGTAACAACTACCAGCAGGATTTTGCCGGCAAGCTGGATCAGAAGAGCAAGTTTAACGTCGGCGCCATTTACCGCGTCACCGATTGGGCCGACGTTAACCTCAGCTACGAGCGCGGTAATACCTTTATGTTCGGCGTCACGCTACGCACGAACTTCAACGATCTGCGACCAACGTATAACGACAACGCGCGACCGCAATATCAGCCCCAGCCGCAGGATGCCATCCTGCAACATTCGGTGGTGGCGAATCAGCTCACGCTACTGAAATACAACGCCGGGCTGGCGGATCCGAAACTCCAGGTGCAGGGCGATACGCTGTACGTGACCGGCGAACAGGTGAAATACCGTGACTCGCGGGAAGGGATCGAACGGGCAAATCGGATCGTAATGAACGATCTCCCTGAGGGGATCCGTACGATCCGTATTACGGAAAATCGCCTGAATTTACCGCAGGTCACCACCGAAACAGATGTTGCGAGTTTGCAGGATCATCTGCAAGGCGAGCCGCTGGGCCATGAAACACCGCTGGTGCAAAAGCGCGTGGAGCCCGTGGTGCCGCAGACCACCGAGCAGGGCTGGTATATCGATAAATCACGCTTTGATTTTCACATTGATCCGGTACTCAACCAGTCCGTGGGCGGCCCGGAAAACTTCTATATGTATCAGCTGGGTGTCATGGGAACGGCAGATCTGTGGGTGACAGACCATCTGCTCACGACCGGCAGTCTGTTTGCTAACCTGGCCAATAACTACGACAAGTTTAACTATACCAATCCGCCCAGTGATTCACATTTGCCGCGGGTCCGTACTCACGTCCGTGACTACGTGCAGAACGATGTGTATGTGAATAACCTGCAGGCCAACTACTTCCAGTCACTCGGCAACGGGTTTTACGGACAAGTGTACGGTGGCTATCTGGAAACCATGTTTGGCGGCGCAGGGGCTGAAGTGCTGTACCGTCCACTGGACAGCAATTGGGCGTTTGGCGTTGACGCCAACTATGTGAAGCAGCGTGACTGGCGCAGTGCGCAGGACATGATGAAATTCACCGACTACAGCGTGAAGACCGGACATCTGACGGCGTACTGGAACCCGTCGTTTGCCCAGGATGTACTGGTAAAAGCCAGCGTGGGGCAGTACCTGGCGGGCGATAAAGGCGGGACCCTTGAAATCGCCAAACGCTTCGACAGCGGCGTGGTGGTCGGCGGTTATGCAACCCTCACCGATGCATCACCGGATGAGTATGGGGAAGGTGATTTCACCAAAGGCGTGTATGTCTCCGTGCCGCTGGATCTCTTCTCTTCGGGACCAACCCGCAGCCGTGCGGCAATTGGCTGGACACCGTTGACGCGCGACGGTGGTCAGCAGCTTGGGCGTAAGTTTGGTTTGTACGATATGACCAGTGACAGGAGTGAGAACTTCCGTTGATGTGAATGTTGATCGCCCGGTGACGCCATGCTTACCGGGCCTACGGTAGGCCGGATAAGGCAAAGCCGCCATCCGGCAAGAACCGTTGTGTGAACAAAACATAAACAAAAAATGTAGATCTCCGTCACATTTTTGCGTTATACAGGAACTTCGCCATTGAGCAAAAGGGGCTGCTATGACGCCGATATCTCGTCCGCGCGTGGAGTTTATCTCCACGATGTTACAGACTGTGTTGAATCTTGGGCTACTGAGTCTGGGGCTGATTCTGGTGGTATTCCTCGGCAAAGAGACGCTGCATCTGGCGGATGTGCTGTTCGCGCCGGAACAAACCAGCAAATATGAGCTGGTGGAAGGGCTGGTGGTTTACTTCCTCTACTTTGAATTTATCGCGCTGATTGTGAAGTACTTTCAGTCAGGTTTTCACTTTCCGCTGCGCTACTTTGTTTATATCGGGATCACGGCGATTGTGCGGTTGATCATCGTCGATCATAAAGCTCCCATGGACGTGTTGATCTATTCCGCGGCGATCCTGCTGCTGGTGATCACGCTGTGGCTGTGTAATTCCAAACGGTTGAAGCGTGAGTAAAAAATAACACGCCGCATTGGGCTGCGGCGTGTTGTTTACGTTGATTACTGCGCAGACGCGGGCTGCGTTTTCTCTGCTGCGGGTTCCCACAGCTCTTCGAGTTCTTCCAGCGTTTTGCCTTTGGTTTCCGGTACGAACTTCCACATAAACAGCGCCGCCAGAATGCCCATGCAACCGTAAATCCAGTAGGAGAAACCGTTGTGGAAATGGGCAACCAGCCACGAATTTTTGTCCATCATCGGGAAGGTCCAGGAGACAAAGTAGTTCGCCAACCACTGGGCGGCCACCGCAATGGCGAGCGCTTTGCCACGGATCGCGTTGGGGAAAATCTCAGCCAGCAGTACCCAGCACACCGGGCCCCAGGACATGGCGAATGCCGCAACATAAAACAGCATCGACAGCAGCGCCACCAGACCAGAAGCCTGGGTATAAAACGCAGTACCGAGGCTGAACATGCCGATGGCCATACCCAGTGCGCCAATAATTTGCAGCGGTTTACGGCCAAATTTATCGACCGTCATGATCGCCAGCACGGTGAAGCTCAGGTTGATTACGCCCACGATGATGGTCTGCAACAGCGCGACGTCGGTGCTGGCGCCCAGGGTTTTAAAAACTTCCGGCGCGTAGTAGAGCACAACGTTGATGCCGACGAACTGCTGGAAGATGGACAGCATGACGCCGATGACGATGACCGCAGTGCCAAACATCAGCAGACGCCCGCCTGTTTTGCGACCGTGCTCCAGTGACTGATTGATCTCCTGCATCGCCTTGGTAGCAAGATTGCTGCCCATAATTTTGCGCAGAATACCTTCCGCCTGCTCGTGTCTGCCGCGCGCCATCAGCCAGCGTGGGCTTTCCGGTACGGTATACAACAGTATTAAAAACAGCAGGGCGGGAATGCTTTCAGAGGCAAACATATAACGCCAGCCATCGGTATTTAGCCAGCTGGCGTCGCCGGAACGGGCAATAAAATAGTTTACGCAGTAGACCATCAGTTGCCCGAAAATAATCGCGAACTGGTTAAAGGAAACCAGTTTTCCACGAATATGTGCCGGGGCCAGTTCTGCGATATACATCGGTGAGAGCATGGAGGCTAAACCGACGCCGATACCACCAATAATGCGATAAATAACAAATTCGGGGACGTATCCGGCTAAATAAACAGGAACAGCATTATCCGGATTAATGGCGGTAAATCCTAATTCCGGCCATGCGGAACCGATGCCGGAAATAAAGAACAGGATCGCGGCGATTTTGAGTGAATCGCGACGACCAAAGCGGTTACTGCAATAGCCACCCAGCGCACCACCGATGATACAGCCAATCAGCGCGCTGGCGACGCAGAAGCCTAACAGTGAGTTTGCGGCGGATTCGCTCAGATGTTGTGGGGCGACAAAAACCGTATTTAAGGACTCGACGGTACCGGAGATGACGGCGGTGTCGTAGCCGAATAACAGTCCTCCTAATGTGGCAACTAATGTAATCGAAAAAATATAACTGGAATTATATTGGGTATTCATTCAGACCTGCCTTAGAAGATACAGCTCTTTTTATCAGTGTTGTGATGGTGGATTTAACAGGCAGGTATGACAATTATCATTTTTTACATTGCAATTACGTTTTGTCTTTTCTGTGATCTTCACTCTGTTTAATTAATGTCCGCTCAGGCGAGAAATAAAATTGCAGTGATGGCGAGCACGAAAGAAAATAATCGTAAGGGCGCTCCGTAGAGCGCCGAAAAACAGTCACAGGTTGGGATAACATAAGTTGAGGGTTGCAGTGGCATGCCCGTTGCCGGGCGGGTACATCGATGAAACTTAGCCTTTCACACCGCCTGCCGTCAGGCCGTTAACCAGCCAGCGCTGGGCCAGCAGGAACACCAGGGTGATCGGAATAGCAGAAAGCACGGCTGCAGCGGCAAAGTCGCCCCACAAATAGTTCTGTGGATTGAGATACTGCTGCATACCGACTGCCAGGGTATAGCTGTTCACATCACGCAACAACAGTGAGGCGACCGGGACTTCGGTAATTGCGGCGATGAACGACAGAATGAACACCACCGCCAGAATCGGCACCGACAACGGCAACAGCACCAGGCGGAATGCCTGCCACGGCGTTGCGCCATCCAGCGCGGCCGCTTCTTCCAGTGAACCGTCGATGGTTTCGAAATACCCCTTGATTGTCCAGACGTGCAGCGCAATGCCGCCAAGGTAGGCGAAGATCACGCCACCGTGGGTGTTCAGACCGATAAACGGAATGTACTGGCCCAGACGGTCAAACAAGGCATATAACGCCACCAGCGACAGTACCGCCGGGAACATCTGGAAAATCAGCATGCCTTTCAGCAACGTGGCTTTACCTGGGAAGCGCATGCGGGCGAAGGCGTAAGCACAGGTGGTGGAGAGGGTCACGATACCGATCGCGGTAATGGTGGCCACTTTCACCGAGTTCCACAGCCACAGCAGCACCGGGAACGGAGGCGGCGTCACGCGGCCATCCGCGTGTTCCACGCTAAAGCCCAGCGCCAGTTTCCAGTGCTCCCAGGAGATATTTTCCGGGATCAGACTGCCGGTGGCGAAGTTACCTTCGCGTAGCGAGATGGCAATGACCATCAGCAGCGGGAACATAATTGCCGCGATAAAAATCAGCAGACCTAAGTGCGTTGCGAATAAACGTAACTTTTGTGATTTCGGTTGGACCATAGCCATTGTCGTTATCTCCCTTAATCAAACTTCATACGTGTGGCTTTCAGGTTCACAATCGCCAGCGCGCCAACCAGCAGGAAGATCAGGGTGGCTATCGCCGCCGCCAGACCGAAGTCCTGACCGCCGCCGCCTTCAAAGGCGATACGGTAGGTGTAACTGACGAGCAGGTCGGTATAACCGGCTGGCGTGGTGGTACCGAGTCGGTCCGGGCCACCGTTGGTCAACAGCTGAATCAGCACGAAGTTGTTAAAGTTAAAGGCAAAGCTGGCGATCATCAGCGGCGTCAGCGGCTTGATCAGCAACGGCAGCGTAATCTTAAAGAAGTTCTGGAATGGGCCAGCGCCATCCATTGCCGAGGCTTCATACAGATCGTCGGGAATCGCCTTCAGTAGCCCCATACACAGGATCATCATGTACGGATAGCCCAGCCAGGTGTTGACGATGATAATCATCGAACGCGCGGTGGTTGGGTCGCTGAACCAGGCCGGCTTGATGCCGAACAGCGCGCTCAACATCATGTTGATTTCACCGAAGCTCTGGTTAAATAACCCCTTGAAAATCAGTATCGAGATAAACGACGGCACGGCGTAAGGCAGAATCAGCAGCACGCGATAAATCGCTTTGCCTTTCAGCGATTCCCATTGCACCAGACAGGCCAGAATCATACCGACGGCAACGGTCAGGATGACGGTGAGCACTGAGAAGACGACGGTCCAGATAAAGATCGCGAAGAACGGTTTCTGAATGCCTTCATCGGTAAAGACGCGGGTGAAGTTATCCCAGCCGATGGCGACGGTATAGCCTGGGCTGAGTTTCTCTGTACCCCAGCTACCGTCTAGCGCGAGTGACTGGTAGTAACCAATATCGTTATTGGCACGGTATTTTATGCCGCTCTGATTGTTGGTGAGCGTGCCGTCATCAGCAAGCGTATACAGCGGCTGCGTACCGGAGAACTGGCGCAGCGAGCTCATAATCACCTTGCTATCATCCGGCAGCACGGCGGTCAGTTGGGTCAGCGCCTGGCGGTTTTGCGTGATGATACGCAGCGTGGCACGTTCACCTGCTGGCAGCGCTTCGGCTTCTTTCAGTTGTAGTTTCTGCTCGCCACCAAATTTAAAGGCGTCGGAGACATAATTTTTACCTGTTTCACCGTCGGTGAGGGCCAGTTGCCACTCCGTACCCGCCGGATACAGACCAAAGTTGTAGGTTTTACCCGCCTGATAAGAACGGTCCATCAGGACTTCCTGGGCGCGTTCAAAGGTCAGTTGGTTGGTACTGCTGTAGTTGGTAAAGGCAATTGCAATGGTGCAAATGAGTGGGAACAGAACAAATAACCCCATACCAGCCACGCCAGGATAGACATAGCGCCAGGCATAGGCTTTACGGTTGGCGAAAATATACAGGCCAGCAGAGCTTAAAATAAGCGTCATGATGGCAAACAGGTACTCCCCCTGAGCGTACATCAAAACAACAAGGTAGCCCACCAGCAGACCCAGCAGACCCATCACTGACCATTTCAGCGTGTCGCTTTGCCACCAGTATTTCTTTTTAATGACATCCATGGGGATCTTCCTCTTTACACTTTATCCTTCACGCTACCTCTTTGTTGGCTGCGAATGCGCACCCCAGTCACTGACTTTTGTCAGCTCCTGGGGATTTGCATCCTTGCCGCCTCGATGTAGCGCGAATGATTTCGTGTAACAACGTATTCAATAAACCTGATTCCCTAAGAAATAAGGGAAACCGTATTACTTGGTGATACGACCTTGTGCATCTTTCAGCGCAGCATCAACGGTTTGACGACCGCTGGCGGCGTTGATCACTGCGGTACGAACGGCATACCAGAATGCAGACATCTGCGGGATGTTCGGCATGATTTCGCCTTTCTCGGCGTTACCCATGGTGGCCGCGATACGTGGATCTTTCGCTAACTCTTCCTGGAAGGATTTCAGCGCGACGGCACCCAGCGGTTTGTCCTTGTTCACTTCATCCAGACCCTGATCGGTCAGCAGGTAGTTTTCGAGGAACTCTTTCGCCAGTTCTTTGTTCGGGCTGGCGGCGTTAATACCGGCGCTCAGTACGCCGACAAAAGGTTTAGACGCTTTGCCTTTGAAGGTTGGCAGCAGCGTTACGCCGTAGTTCACCTTGCTCTTATCGATGTTCGACCAGGCCCACGGACCGTTGATGGTCATCGCGGTATCGCCTTTGTTAAAGGCCGCTTCAGCGATGGAGTAGTCGGTATCCGCGTTCATGTGTTTGTTCTTAATCAGATCGACTAGGAAGGTCAGACCCGCTTTCGCGCCAGCGTTATCCACGCCCACGTCTTTGACGTCGTATTTGCCGTTTTCAAACTTGAACGCGTATCCGCCGTCGGCAGCAATCAGCGGCCAGGTGAAGTACGGTTCTTGCAGGTTGAACATCAGGGCGGATTTGCCTTTCGCCTTCAGCTCTTTATCCAGTGCAGGAATTTCTTCCCAGGTTTTCGGTGGGTTTGGCACGAGGTCTTTGTTGTAAATCAGCGACAGTGCTTCAACGGCGATCGGGTAGGCGATCAGTTTACCGTTGTAACGTACGGCATCCCAAGTGAACGGGAACAGTTTGTCCTGGAACGCTTTGTCTGGCGTAACTTCAGCCAACAGACCCGATTGCGCGTAGCCGCCAAAACGGTCATGTGCCCAGAAGATGATGTCCGGGCCGTCACCGGTCGCGGCAACCTGCGGGAATTTTTCTTCCAGCTTATCCGGATGTTCAATGGTGACTTTGATGCCGGTGTCTTTCTCGAATTTTTTACCCACTTCAGCGAGGCCGTTATAGCCTTTGTCGCCGTTGATCCAGATAACCAGTTTGCCCTCTTCAATCTTGGCGAGAGCCGAGGCGGAAAACATCATCGTCGTCAATGCAGACAATGCGAGGATGCGTGCGCCGGTTTTGATTTTCATATTCCCCATCCTTTTTGGTGATGTGCGCTTGGATACACAGAGGTGGCTTAACGGTGTCTAGTTTCTTTATACGGCAACCTCTTTCCATCCTCCTTACCCCTACGCCCCACCCACTCTTTATGTGATCTGTGTTACAGAAATGTGAGTAATGCGTGCTGGCGCACATAAAAACCCACTGATTTTTGCGGGCGACATCACGAAATTCCTTGGCGGCGTACGGCCCGGGTCTCAGACGCGACTCTCTCATCCTCCCGCCTCCTCCCCCATAAAAAAGCTGGGGGGTGGAGGATTCACGCTCCTAATGGATAACGCATAGTCAGCCCATGATGAATGTTGCTGTCGATGACAGGTTGTAACGAAGGGAGAAGGGCATGGCGAGCGTACAGCTGCGAAATGTAACGAAAGCCTGGGGTGACGTGGTGGTATCGAAGGATATCAATCTCGACATTCACGAAGGAGAGTTCGTGGTATTTGTCGGACCGTCAGGCTGCGGTAAGTCGACCTTGCTGCGTATGATCGCCGGGCTGGAAACCATCACCAGCGGCGACCTGTTTATCGGGGACACCCGAATGAACGACATCCCGCCCGCCGAACGCGGCGTGGGTATGGTCTTCCAGTCCTACGCGCTGTATCCCCATTTATCCGTCGCCGAGAACATGTCTTTCGGTCTCAAACTGGCCGGTGCCAAAAAAGACGTCATGAACCAGCGTGTGAATCAGGTCGCTGAAGTCCTGCAGTTGGCGCACCTGCTTGAGCGTAAGCCAAAAGCACTCTCTGGCGGTCAGCGTCAACGCGTGGCGATTGGCCGTACGCTGGTGGCTGAACCGCGCGTGTTCCTGCTCGATGAACCGCTTTCTAACCTGGATGCAGCACTGCGTGTGCAGATGCGTATTGAAATCTCCCGCCTGCATAAACGTCTGGGCCGCACGATGATTTACGTCACCCACGATCAGGTCGAAGCGATGACGCTGGCTGACAAAATCGTGGTGCTGGATGCGGGCCGCGTCGCGCAGGTCGGCAAGCCGCTGGAGCTGTATCACTACCCAGCCGACCGCTTTGTGGCGGGCTTTATTGGTTCACCGAAGATGAACTTCCTGCCGGTGAAAGTCACCGCAACCGCAATCGATCAGGTGCAGGTTGAATTACCTAACCGCCAGCAAATCTGGCTACCGGTAGAAAGCCGTGCCGTGCAGGTTGGCGCCAACATGTCCTTAGGTATTCGCCCGGAACATCTGCTGCCCAGCGATATCGCTGACGTCACCCTCGAAGGTGAAGTTCAGGTGGTCGAGCAGTTGGGCCACGAAACGCAAATTCATATCCAGATCCCCGCCATCCGTCAAAATCTGGTGTACCGCCAGAATGACGTGGTGTTGGTAGAAGAGGGTGCCACATTCGCTATCGGCCTGCCGCCAGAGCGTTGCCATCTGTTCCGTGAAGATGGCACTGCATGTCGTCGGTTGCATCAAGAGCCGGGCGTTTAAGGTGTCCCATTAAAAAAAAGCGCAAATCCGTCAAGGTGAAGCGTTCAAAGAAAAGCAATGATCTCAGGAGATAGAATGATGATTACTCTGCGCAAACTCCCTCTGGCGGTTGCTGTAGCAGCAGGCATTATGTCTGTTCAGGCAATGGCCGTGGATTTCCATGGTTATGCTCGTTCCGGTATCGGCTGGACGGGTAGTGGCGGCGAACAACAGTGTTTCCAGGCAACCGGTGCACAAAGTAAATACCGTCTCGGTAACGAATGTGAAACCTATGCGGAAATTAAACTGGGTCAGGAAGTGTGGAAAGAGGGCGATAAGAGCTTCTACTTCGACACCAACGTCGCCTACTCCGTCGCACAGCAGAATGACTGGGAAGGAACTGACCCTGCATTCCGTGAAGCAAACGTGCAGGGTAAAAACCTGATTGAATGGCTGCCAGGTTCCACCATTTGGGCCGGTAAGCGCTTCTACCAGCGTCATGATGTGCACATGATCGACTTCTACTACTGGGATATTTCAGGTCCTGGTGCCGGTATTGAAAACATCGATCTGGGCTTCGGTAAACTGGCGCTGGCAGCGACCCGTTCTCAGGAAGCGGGCGGCTCTTACGCGTTCAGCAGCCAGAATATTTATGATCGTACCAAAGACACCGCCAACGACGTGTTCGACGTGCGTTTAGCGCAAATGGCGATTAACCCGGACGGTATGCTGGAACTGGGTGTGGACTACGGTCGTGCTAACACCACCGATGACTACCACCTGGCAGATGGCGCATCAAAAGATGGCTGGATGTTCACCGCTGAACATACCCAGAGCATGCTGAAAGGCTATAACAAGTTTGTTGTTCAGTATGCGACAGACTCCATGACCACGCAGGGTAAAGGCCTGAACCAGGGCTCTTACGGTTCTTCTACGACAACCATTACCAATCCAGATGGTACTAAGACTAACTTCGCCAATAACGTGGTGAATAACAACGGTAGCCTGTTCCGCGTGCTGGACCACGGTGCTATCTCGCTGGGCGACAAATGGGACCTGATGTACGTCGGTATGTACCAGAACCTCGACATGGATAACGACCTGGGTACCGAATGGTACACCGTGGGTATCCGTCCGATGTACAAATGGACGCCGATCATGAGCACCCTGCTGGAAGTGGGCTATGACAACGTGAAATCGCAGCAGACCAGCGATCGCAACAGCCAGTACAAAGTCACCCTGGCGCAACAATGGCAGGCGGGCGACAGCATCTGGTCTCGTCCGGCAATCCGCGTCTTCGCAACCTATGCCAAATGGGATGAAGAGTGGGGCTATGTGAAAAATGGTAACGACGTTACCAAATTCGCGGCAGCAACCAACTCCGGTCTCAGCACCACCAGCCGTGGCGACAGCGACGAGTGGTCCTTCGGTGCCCAGATGGAAATCTGGTGGTAATCCAGCATTAACCTGACGTAAAGACCGAAAGAGGGGCGTAAGCCCCTCTTACTTAAGGTTTAGCGCGCTATTGCCTGGCCACCGCTGAACCCATGCTATCTGAGGTGATAACAATGAAAATGAAGAAAAGTCTCGTTGCCCTTTGTTTATCTGCAGGGTTATTTGCCAGTGCGCCCGGCATCAGCCTGGCCGATGTGAATTTTGTGCCACAGAACACCACCGGCGCACCCGCGATTCCCACTGCCGCACTGCAACAATTAGCCTGGACGCCTGTTGATCAATCTAAGGTTCAGTCCACACAGCTTGCGACCGCCGGTCAGCGTCTGGACGTAGCGGGAATTAGCGGTCCGGTTGCCGCCTATAGCGTACCGGCCAATATTGGTGAGCTGACCCTGACGCTCTCCAGTGAAGTGAACAAACAAACCAGCGTATTTGCGCCAAACGTCCTGATTCTTGATCAGAACATGACGCCATCTGCTTTCTTCCCCAGCAGCTATTTCACCTATCAGGAGCCCGGCGTGATGAGCGCGGATCGCCTGGAAGGGGTCATGCGCCTGACGCCAGCGCTGGGCCAGCAGAAGCTCTATGTTCTGGTCTTCACCACCGAGAAAGATCTCCAGCAGACCACGACTCTGCTTGACCCGGCAAAAGCCTATGCCAAGGGCGTGGGTAACGCCGTGCCGGATATCCCGGATCCGATCGCTCGTCATACCACAGATGGCTTGCTGAAACTAAAAGTCAAAACCAGCTCCTCCTCCAGCGTGCTGGTCGGGCCGCTGTTTGGCTCATCCGGTCCGGGACCGGTGACGGTGGGCAATACTGCCGCACCAGCAGCGGCCTATGCGGCTCCGGCTGCGGTGGCAGCTGCCCCGGTCGCCGCACCAGCCCCGCAGAAAAGCGAGCCGATGCTGAACGACACGGAAAGCTATTTTAACCAAGCGATTAAGGATGCTGTGGCGAAAGGCGATGTCGATAAAGCGCTGAAGCTGCTTGATGAAGCTGAACGTCTGGGATCCAAATCTGCCCGTTCCACCTTTATCAGCAGTGTAAAAGGCAAGGGGTAACCGTCTCCCCACATTGCTGATTTTGCAACAACTGGTGCGTCTCCTGGCGCACCTTTTTTTATCCTTCCATGCTACTTGTTATGCTTGTGTTGCTCCGCCGATCACTTAATCATGTTTGCTCACCCTGTAATGCCTTTTCTGCGATACAATGCCTGAACGTGATAAATCGGAGAGTAAGGCATGCCACACCCTGCGTTAACGCAACTGCGTGCGCTGCGTTATTTTGATGCGATCCCGACGCTGGACCCCCAACTGCTTGACTGGTTGTTACTGGAAGACTCCATGACCCAACGTTTTGAGCAGCAGGGAAAGCAGGTCAGCGTAACGTTGATACGAGAAGGATTTGTTGGGCAAAATGAGGTGGCCGAAGAACTGACGCTGCTGCCGACAGAATCCCGCTATTGGTTACGTGAAATCCTGCTCTGCGCGGATGGTGAACCCTGGCTTGCTGGGCGCACCGTGGTGCCGGAATCGACATTGTGTGGCCCTGAACTGGCCTTGCAAAATCTGGGGAAAACCCCGCTCGGGCGCTACCTGTTTACGTCATCGACATTGACCCGAGATTTTATTGAGATTGGCCGCGATGCAGAGCTGTGGGGGCGTCGTTCCCGCCTGCGGCTGAGCGGTAAGCCACTGATGCTTACCGAGCTTTTTTTACCTGCATCGCCGTTGTACTGAGAGGAAGATAAAGATGGAGTGGAGTCTGACGCAGAATAAGCTGCTGGCGTTTCACCGCTTGATGCGTACGGATAAGCCAATCGGCGCCTTACTGCTGCTCTGGCCAACGCTGTGGGCGTTGTGGGTGGCGACCCCTGGGGTTCCGCAATTGTGGATCTTGGCGGTGTTTGTGGCTGGCGTCTGGTTAATGCGCGCCGCCGGATGCGTGGTGAATGATTATGCTGACCGCAAATTTGACGGTCATGTGAAACGCACCGCGAACCGACCGCTGCCAAGCGGTGCCGTGACGGAGAAAGAAGCCCGCACGTTGTTTGTTGTGCTGGTGCTGCTCGCCTTCCTGCTGGTCCTGACGCTCAACACGATGACCATTTTGTTGTCGATTGCCGCGTTGGCGCTGGCGTGGGTTTATCCCTTCATGAAGCGCTATACGCACCTGCCGCAGGTGGTGCTGGGTGCAGCGTTTGGCTGGTCTATCCCGATGGCGTTTGCCGCCGTGAGCGAGTCGGTGCCGCTCAGCTGCTGGTTGATGTTTCTGGCCAATATTCTCTGGGCAGTGGCTTATGACACCCAATATGCGATGGTCGACCGCGATGATGACCTGAAGATTGGCATTAAATCGACCGCTATCCTGTTCGGCCAAAACGACAAACTGATTATTGGTCTTCTGCAAGTGGGCGTACTGGTGCTGATGGCGCTGGTGGGCTGGCTGAACGGACTGGCGCTGGGCTATTACTGGTCTTTGCTGGTAGCAGGGGCGCTGTTTGTGTATCAGCAGAAGCTGATCGTTAACCGCGAGCGGGATGCCTGCTTTAAAGCATTTATGAATAACAACTACGTGGGCCTGGTGTTGTTCTTAGGCCTTGCGATGAGTTACTGGCATCTTTGAGTTTTAGTCTGCGATAAAATAAAAACCGGTCATTTCGACCGGTTTTTTTATGCTTACTCGCCCTGTGTGGCGCTCTCGATGGTCAGACGAACATCCGACGTCACCAGTTCGGCCAGCATCTGGTATATCTTCATCGTCTCTTCCGGCTCGGCATCTCCGGTGTCGCTGATGTAGCCTTCGTCACGCAGGGTCAGCACCAGGGAGCTGAACACCGCTTTATCGAAGAATTCCGGTGCGTTGATACCGTGCAGTACGGAAAGACGTTGAGCGACGGTGCGGCTCTCTTTCTCCAGCGTACCGCGGTTAATCGACGGATTCGCGCTCAACAGCCAGAAGGTGATGGCGTAGCGCTGCAGAGTCTCACGCGCACCTGCGGCCAGCAGCTGTAGCGTGCGGGAGCGTGCCGGGTTGATTTGCAGCTCATCGTTTTGCAACGTAATCAGACCCTGACGCTGCATTTCTCCAGCCAGTTCGTCGATCACCCCTGTAAGCTCATCGCGCTCCCAGCGCAGGAACAGCTCGGCTTTCAGCATCGGATACAGCGCATCAATATGCTGCTGCAATGCGACGCGTGAAATCCGGCGATGCTGAGTCACAATCGCCGCCATCAGTGACGGCAGCACCAGCATATGCGCAATATTGTTGCGGTAGTAAGTCATCAATACCGCCTGCTCGCGCGGCAGAATGATGATGTCACCGATGGTATCTTTCTCGACCTCAAACTTGTTCATCTGCAGGGCGTGATCGATAAGCTCACTGGCACTCTGCGTCGGAACCGTTGCATCTGATGCATACGGTACGTTACGCAGCAGGCTGAGGTAGCAATCAAGCTGCTCAGTTAACTGCTCGCGGGTCAGGGAACGCTGGCGGGATGCCAGGAGCGCGGTACAGCACAGGTTCATGGCGTTGGCCGCACCGGCGTTGTTAATGCGCACCATCAGATCGGCGGCAATGTTATTGACCGTCGGCGTCAGCCAGGCAGGGCGAATCGACTCGATAGGATCGATAGACTCACGCCACTCCGGCACGTGCTGGTTGAGGTAGGTCATCAATGGCATCGGTTCGCCAAAGTTGACGTAGCCCTGACCCAGATTACGCAGCTTGCTTAAGCCACGCAGCATCTGCGGCAGGCTCTCTTTCTCTTTTGTCGCGCCACGCAGTTCTTTCGCGTAGGTGCCGACTTCCATCACGTGCTCGTAGCCAATGTAAATCGGCACCAGGGTGATAGGACGCGTACCGCCGCGCAGCATTGCCTGGATGGTCATCGACAGCGTGCCGGTTTTCGGATCCAGCAAACGACCGGTACGTGAGCGCCCACCTTCGACAAAGTACTCAACCGAATAACCGCGGCTGAACAACTCGCCGAGGTATTCGCGGAAGACGGTGGAATAGAGCTTATTGCCCTTGAAGGTACGACGAATAAAGAACGCACCCAGGCGGCGGAAAATCGGGCCAGCCGGCCAGAAGTTCAGGTTGATCCCGGCCGCAATGTGCGGAGGAACCAGCCCCTGGTGATACAGAACGTACGACAGCAGCATGTAATCCATATGGCTGCGGTGGCAGGGGACATAGACAATTTCATGCCCGTCGTGCGCCAGTTGGCGAACGCGTTCTGCATTGTGAACGTTAATACCCTGATACAGTCGGTTCCAGGTGAATCCCAGAATACGGTCGGTCAGGCGGATCATCTCGTAGGAGAAGTTGGCGGCGATCTCTTCCATCAGCGCAATGGCATTTTGCTGCGCTTTTTCGTGGGAGATTTTTTTACTGCGGGCTTCATCTTCTACCGCACGGGCGATTGCTTTCGAGGCCAGCAGCTTATTAAACAGATCCTGGCGGGCAGGGAGGCGCGGGCCAACAGCAGCTAAACGCTGACGGGCAAAGTGCATACGCGCCACGCGCGCCAGTTTCTGGGCGATGATTTTATCCGTACCGTGTTCGTCTGCCATGCGGCGCAGAGAGACCGACGGCGAGAAACGGACAAAACTGTCGCGACCGAGCCAGGAAACGGCGAAGAATTTCTGTACGCCGTTCAGAATGCGTAGCGGCGGGTTGGCTTCACCTTTTTCGCGGCCAGGCGCGCGGCCAAACATCACCGAAACCGGCACCATCTGCACATCCAGGTCAGGATTGCTGCGATGCAGATCGAGATAGTTATGGAACAGCTTGATGGACTCTTCTTTTGGCGTGTAATAGGTGAACACACGCGGACCGCCGTGAATAAACACGTAGCGCGGCAGTAAAGTCCCGTCTATCTCCAGCGGTTCCAGGGGATCGGGAAGATCGTGCGCCAAACATTGGGCACGTAGCGTCAGCAAGTCTGCTTTTGAGTTGTACGGTAGGACGTACATAATGGGACGAGACGTATCGAGTCCCAACTCCGGGGCAGGTTCTGCCGGAATAGACTTGCTTTTTACCAGGACGCTTAATGGTAAATTCAGTAATTTGTAGTAAATTCGTGGCCAGCCGGACATAAACGATGTAAAGCCTCTGGTTAATAATGCAAATGCGCTGCAAGGATATCAGAAAGTTTAGTGAATTTCTGGTGTATCCCGTCATACTTCGCGCTGCTTTGCCACACCCTGAAACAAACGGGGTAACGTTACAATGACATTGACGCTAATAATGTAAAAAGGTTCTTTTGATGGCCAATAATACCACTGGATTCACCCGAATTATCAAAGCTGCTGGCTACTCGTGGAAAGGTTTTCGCGCCGCATGGATAAATGAAGCGGCATTTCGTCAGGAAAGTGTTGCCGTACTGCTGGGCGTCGCCATCGCCTGCTGGCTGGACGTCGACGCCATTACCCGTGTGTTGTTGATTGGTTCAGTAATGCTGGTGATGATCGTTGAAATCTTAAACAGCGCTATTGAAGCAGTGGTCGACCGTATTGGATCGGAGTATCACGAACTTTCCGGTCGAGCGAAAGATATGGGGTCGGCGGCTGTTCTGCTGTCTATTTTTGTCGCCCTGATCACCTGGGGCATCCTGTTGTGGTCCCATTTTCGATAAGGATTCCACAACTTCATAAATCTCCTGTTTTTTGTGCAGTTTGCGGTTCCAAAATCGCCTTTAGCTGTATATACTCACAGCATAACTGTATATACACCCAGGGGGCGGAATGAAAGCGTTAACGGCCAGGCAGCAAGAGGTGTTTGATCTCATTCGGGATCACATCAGCCAGACAGGTATGCCACCGACGCGTGCGGAGATCGCGCAGCGTTTGGGATTCCGTTCCCCAAACGCGGCTGAAGAACACCTTAAAGCGCTGGCGCGTAAAGGGGTGCTCGAAATCGTCTCTGGCGCATCGCGTGGTATTCGTCTGTTGCATGAAGAAGAGGTAGGATTACCGCTTGTAGGCCGCGTTGCTGCAGGTGAGCCGCTGCTGGCGCAACAGCACATCGAAGGCCACTATCAGGTTGATCCATCCCTGTTCAAACCTAATGCTGATTTCCTGCTGCGCGTCAGCGGTATGTCAATGAAAGACATTGGTATTATGGATGGCGATCTGCTGGCAGTGCATAAGACACAGGACGTGCGTAACGGCCAGGTGGTTGTTGCCCGCATTGATGATGAAGTGACGGTTAAACGTCTGAAAAAACAGGGAAATAAGGTCGAGCTTCTGCCAGAAAACAGCGAGTTCAAACCGATCGTTGTCGACCTGCGTGAGCAGAACTTCACCATTGAAGGACTGGCCGTCGGCGTTATCCGTAACGGTGAATGGCTGTAACGGTCTGTTGATTTCCTGTAGGCCGGATAAGACGTTTACGTCGTCATCCGGCAACGTGCCCGGTGGCACTCTGTTTACCGGGCCTGTACGACTTTTTCCAGTATCTCTAACGTCTTCTCAGGCTCTCCTGTATGCCTTTTTTTACCTCCTCTGATAAAGCGCTCTGGCACCTTGCCCTGCCAATGATTTTTTCTAATATCACCGTTCCCCTGCTGGGACTGGTGGATACGGCTGTGATTGGTCATCTGGATAGCCCGGTCTATTTGGGTGGTGTCGCCGTGGGGGCGACGGCAACCAGTTTTCTCTTTATGCTGCTGCTCTTTCTACGCATGAGTACCACCGGACTGACGGCTCAGGCATTTGGCGCAAAAAATCCGCAGGCGTTGGCCCGAGCACTGGTGCAGCCGCTGATTTTGGCTTTGGGGGCGGGGGCGGCAATTGCGCTATTTCGTACGCCGATTATCGATCTGGCGTTACACATCGTAGGGGGGAGCGAAGCGGTACTGGAACAGGCCCGGCGCTTCCTTGAAATCCGTTGGCTCAGCGCGCCTGCCTCGCTGGCGAACCTGGTACTGCTCGGCTGGCTGCTGGGCGTTCAGTACGCGCGAGCACCTGTGATCCTGTTGATTGTCGGCAATATCCTCAACATTGTGCTCGATATATGGCTGGTGATGGGGCTGCATATGAACGTGCAGGGCGCAGCGCTGGCGACGGTGATTGCCGAATATGCCACGTTGCTGATTGGCCTGCTGATGGTGCGCAAGGTTCTCCACCTGCGCGGTGTTTCGCTCATGATGCTGAAACAGGCATGGCGCGGAAACTTCCGCCGTCTGATGGCGCTTAACCGCGACATCATGCTGCGTTCGCTGTTGCTGCAGCTGTGTTTTGGTGCGATTACGGTACTCGGGGCGCGTCTCGGGGGCGATATTATTGCGGTCAACGCCGTTCTGATGACCCTGTTGACCTTCACCGCCTATGCGCTGGACGGATTTGCCTATGCCGTGGAAGCGCACTCTGGTCAGGCTTATGGTGCGCGGGATGGCAGCCAACTGTTGGATGTCTGGCGCGCGGCGTGTCGACAGTCGGGCATTGTGGCGCTCCTTTTTTCACTGGTCTATGCCCTGTTTGGCGAGCACATTATTGCGTCGTTGACCTCACTACCGCAGATTCAGCAACTGGCCGATCGTTACCTTATCTGGCAGGTGGTGTTACCACTGGTGGGCGTCTGGTGTTACCTGTTGGACGGCATGTTTATTGGCGCAACGCGTGCTGCGGAAATGCGTAACAGTATGGCCGTTGCCGCTGCAGGATTCGGCTTAACCTTATTCACGTTACCGCTGTTAGGCAACCACGGTTTGTGGCTGGCACTCGCCGTTTTTCTGGCGCTGCGCGGACTCTCGCTGGCTTTTATCTGGCAGCGTCACTGGCGAAATGGCACCTGGTTTTCCTGACTCGTATGGTTAAAAATTCCGAATAATAAATAGAACTCAGAATCACTGACTACACTTATTCTCACGTCCAGCAAAAACATAGCGTGTCTGGACGCAGCACTCTCGCTATTCACAACCTAACGATGAGGATTTGATGATGAATAAAGACGAAGTCGGTGGTAACTGGAAGCAGTTGAAAGGTAAAGTGAAAGAGCAATGGGGCAAACTGACCGATGATGATATGACGGTCATTGAAGGTAAGCGTGACCAGCTGGTGGGTAAAGTCCAGGAACGTTACGGTTATGCGAAAGATCAGGCGGAGAAAGAAGTGAAGGATTGGGAAACCCGCAACGACTACCGTTGGTAATTATCCCCTCCCGCCTGAATGTACAAGGATGTACGTTCTCTCGCTTAACGCCCGACCTTCTTTTTTACCTGAATCGTATGATCATGCTGGCAGTCGCCAGGATGACGGCAGGCTTCAACTTCCACACAGACCTGACACAGGCCATGCGCTTCAATTACGTTATGACGTAGGGCAAAGCCCATTTTGGCCGCCAGCGTATGCATGATGTCTTCCACGCCTTCCGCACACTCTTCTTTCACCACGCCGCAGCGGTCACAAATGAACATCGCGGAACTGTGGGTGGGCTGATCGAGCAGATGGCAAAGCACGTAGCTGTTGGTGGATTCTACCTTGTGGACAAAACCTTGTTCGAGCAGAAAATCGAGCGCACGATAGACGGTTGGCGGTTTAGCCTGTGGTTCAGTTTCCCGTAATAAATCCAGCAGGTCATATGCGCTGATTGCCCCTTCCTGGAGGCTCATCAGGCGCAGCACTTCGAGGCGTTGCGGCGTGAGTCGCACGTTACGTTGCGCACAGAGTTTTTCAGCGTGAGCCAGCAACTCCTGCGTAGGGGTTCTTTCCATTTTTGCGCCTCGATTTGCGTGGAAGGTTAATCCCTTACTTTATCATGTTCTGCATAAAACGCCGAGATCAGCCGTGGTGTGCTATACCTGACGCATCGCAATACTGGAAAATATAAAATGAAAAGACCGGATTGTATTCGCCACTGGCGTGAGGTGGAGGGGGCTGACGACGCTACCTATCCCGGAAGCGATGAGCTGTTTTCTATCGGCGCACCGCTTGCTCGTAAGCTGGGCTTGGGTCGCCTCGGCATTCACCATGAACGCCTGCCTCCGGGCCGTCGCACCTCGTACCCTCACGCCGAAAGCGACGAAGAAGAGTTTATCTACGTGCTGGAAGGGTATCCGGAGGCCTGGATTAACGGCTATTTATGGAAGCTGGAACCGGGGGATAGCGTCGGATTTCCAGCGGGAACCGGCGTGTGTCACACCTTTATCAATAACACCAGTGAAGAGGTGCGACTGCTGGTCGTCGGCGAGGCAAATAAAAAATTCAATCGTATCTATTACCCACTGAATCCGGTGTATGCGGCCACGCGCGAGGATCGCTGGGTTGACCATCCACCACAGTTTTTTGGTTCCCACGACGGTAAACCCGGATCGAAATAGCATGAGGGGGGCCGTGACGATGTGGCTCACTATCGTCACGGTCTATGCTATAGTGGCGCCCCTTTTTTAACCGGATGCTTAATTATTCGCCATGCTGCCTGAATCTCAGTCCACCGCTTTCCCTGCACATCGTTTTTCTATCGCGCCGATGCTCGACTGGACGGACAGACACTGCCGCTACTTTTTGCGCTTACTGTCCAGCCAGACGCTGCTCTATACGGAGATGGTAACCACCGGGGCAATCATTCATGGTAAAGGCGACTATCTGGCGTATAGCGACGAAGAGCATCCGATAGCCTTACAGCTTGGTGGTAGCGACCCGGCCGCGTTGGCACAGTGTGCGAAGCTGGCGGAAGCACGGGGCTATGACGAGATAAACCTCAACGTGGGCTGTCCCTCTGATCGCGTACAAAACGGGATGTTTGGTGCCTGCCTGATGGGCAATGCGCAGCTGGTTGCCGACTGCATCAAGGCGATGCGCGATGTGGTATCGATTCCGGTGACGGTCAAAACCCGTATTGGCATTGATGACCAGGACAGCTACGAATTTCTGTGTGATTTCATCAACACGGTCTCCGGCAAAGGAGAATGTGAGATGTTTATCATTCATGCGCGCAAGGCCTGGTTGTCCGGGCTGAGCCCGAAAGAAAACCGTGAAATCCCACCGCTGGATTACGCCCGCGTGTACCAACTGAAGCGTGATTTCCCGCAGTTGACCATGTCGATCAACGGCGGCATTAAATCGCTGGAAGAAGCGAAAGCGCACCTTGAACATATGGATGGCGTGATGGTGGGACGTGAAGCCTATCAGAACCCCGGTATTCTGGCGTCCGTGGATCGCGAAATTTTCGGTTCAACGGGTGCTGACGTGGACCCTGTTGCCGTGGTGCGCGCCATGTACCCGTATATTGAACGGGAACTGAGCCAGGGAACGTATCTGGGACATATTACCCGCCATATGCTGGGGCTGTTCCAGGGCATTCCGGGCGCGCGTCAGTGGCGTCGTTACCTGAGCGAAAATGCGCACAAAGCCGGTGCGGATATCAACGTGCTGGAACATGCGTTGAAGCTGGTAGCAGACAAACGTTAATTGTTCACCAAAAGTTAGTCAATTTCACCACGCCCTGCGCACTGTCGCGGGGCGTTTTCTTTATAAATCAATCAATTAATTCTGGCATGATTTTTGTAATGGTTTAAGCAGAAATTCATTATGGGAGAGCATCATGCTGGAACTACTTTTTGTGATTGGCTTTTTTGTCATGCTGATGGTCACCGGCGTGTCGCTGCTGGGGATTCTGGCTGCGCTGATGGTGGCGACCGCCGTGATGTTCCTCGGCGGGATGTTTGCGCTGATGATTAAACTGCTGCCATGGCTGTTATTGGCTGTCGCCGTGGTGTGGGTTATCAAGGCCATAAAAGCGCCAAAAGTCCCGCACTATCAGCGCAATAACCGTCGATTTTACTAAGGTATTGAGCGGTACATCACAACCTGCAACATTGCCTTTAGAACCAAATAGGAATTGATTATTAAATCTGTCACTATTGCGCGGTTAACGAATTCATCGAGCTGTACCCTACATACAGCCGAACTAAAAAAAGAAAGGGCTTCCTACGGGAAGCCCTAATTCTTTTCTTCCCCGTCATAATTCAAACCGCAGGCGTATTGGCTGCTTGAATTATTTAAGGGAGAAGTTTCACGGGATCAGCAAACTCGACCCCTGCGTGGCCCGGCTTTCCAGTACTTCATGCGCCCGCTGGGCATCTTTTAACGCAAACGTCTGACCTTGCGCGATATCGACTTTAATCACGCCGCTGGCAATCAGTGAAAATAGCTCATTACTGGCTTCGGTCAATTCATGGCGGTTGGTGATGTAACCCTGCAGAGAAGGGCGTGTGGCGTACAGCGAGCCTTTCTGGTTCAGAATGCCTAAGTTAACGCCGGTCACCGGCCCGGAAGAATTACCAAAACTCACCATCAATCCCCGGCGTTGCAGGCAGTCCAGCGAGGCTTCCCAGGTGTCTTTACCCACCGAGTCATAAACTACCCGGACTTTTTTACCGCCCGTAATTTCTTTAACCCGCTCGACAATGCTCTCTTCGCGATAGTTAATCACCTGCCATGCGCCGGCCTGTAATGCAATTTGCGCCTTTTGCGCAGTGCCGACGGTACCAATTAGCTTCGCCCCCAATGCTTTTGCCCACTGGCAGGCAATCAGACCAACGCCGCCTGCGGCGGCATGGAACAGAAACGGCTCGTCAGGCTGGATTTCATAGGTTTTACGCAACAGATAGAAAACGGTTAACCCTTTCAGGTAGGACGCGGCAGCCTGCTCAAACGAGATGGCATCCGGTAAAATGGCGGCTTTATCGGCGGGGACATTATGTACGGAACTGTAGGCGCCGAGCATTGACTGGGCGTAGACCACGCGATCGCCAACGCTGATGTGGGTTACTTTGCTACCGACTTTGCTGACCACGCCGGCCGCTTCGGTGCCGAGTCCGCTGGGCAGAGAAGGGGGCGGATACAGTCCGCTGCGGATGTAGGTATCGATATAATTGATGCCAATCGCTTTGTTTTCGACCTGGATTTCATGCTCGGTCGGATCAACGGGCGTAAAGTCCACAGCCTTCAGTACGTCAGGGCCGCCGTGCTTGTGAAATTCAATACGTGTTGCCATGCTTCCTCCAGAAATGTGGTAATCTTTCGACCCAATCATTATCTCGGTAACTCCATTCACTATGGCAGGAAATAAACCCTTCAACAAACAACAGACTGATGCTCGTGACCGCGATCTGCAGGTCGCCGGGCTGAAAGTACCGCCGCACTCGATTGAAGCGGAACAGTCGGTGTTGGGCGGTTTAATGCTGGATAACGAACGCTGGGACGATGTTGCCGAGCGTGTCGTCGCGGAGGATTTTTACACCCGACCGCACCGGCATATCTTCACCGAAATGCATCGTTTGCAGGAGATGGGCAAACCCATCGATCTGATAACCCTGGCCGAGTCGCTGGAAGTGCAGGGGCAACTCGACAGCGTCGGCGGTTTTGCCTATCTGGCTGAGTTATCTAAAAATACGCCAAGTGCGGCGAACATAAGCGCCTATGCGGATATCGTCCGCGAACGCGCCGTCGTGCGCGACATGATTTCGGTAGCCCATGAAATCGCGGAGGCCGGATTTGATCCGCAAGGGCGTTCCAGTGAAGATTTGCTGGATCTCGCGGAATCCCGCGTTTTTAAAATCGCCGAAAGCCGCGCCAATAAAGACGAAGGCCCGAAAAATATTACCGAGGTGCTCGACGCCACCGTCGCGCGCATCGAACAGCTGTTCCAGCAGCCGCATGACGGCGTCACCGGGGTGAATACCGGCTACGACGACCTCAACAAAAAGACTGCCGGTCTACAGCCGTCGGACCTGATTATCGTCGCCGCGCGTCCGTCGATGGGTAAAACGACGTTTGCAATGAACCTCGTCGAAAATGCGGCGATGTTGCAGGATAAGCCGGTACTTATCTTTAGTCTTGAAATGCCCTCCGAACAGATCATGATGCGTTGTCTGGCATCGCTGTCGCGCGTAGACCAGACCAAAATCCGTACCGGTCAGTTGGATGACGAAGACTGGGCGCGAATTTCCGGCACCATGGGGATCTTACTGGAGAAACGAAACATCTACATTGATGACTCCTCCGGCCTGACGCCCACGGAAGTGCGTTCGCGCGCACGCCGTATCGCCCGTGAACACGGCGGTATCGGACTGATTATGATCGACTACCTGCAGCTGATGCGGGTGCCGTCGCTCTCCGATAACCGTACGCTGGAAATTGCTGAAATTTCGCGCTCGCTGAAATCATTAGCAAAAGAACTGCATGTGCCGGTGGTGGCGCTGTCGCAGCTTAACCGCTCTCTGGAACAACGCGCCGACAAGCGTCCGGTCAACTCGGATCTCCGTGAATCGGGGTCTATCGAGCAGGATGCCGACTTAATCATGTTTATTTATCGTGACGAGGTTTATCACGAAAACAGCGACTTAAAAGGCATCGCGGAAATTATTATTGGTAAGCAACGTAACGGCCCAATCGGTACGGTGCGCCTGACGTTTAACGGCCAGTGGTCACGCTTCGATAATTATGCCGGACCACAGTATGACGATGAGTAACGCTCCGTCGTCCATTTATTAAGGAATTCAAATGCAAGCGGCAACTGTTGTCATTAACCGCCGCGCTCTGCGACACAACCTGCAACGTCTGCGTGAACTGGCACCTGCCAGTAAACTGGTTGCGGTGGTGAAAGCGAACGCTTACGGCCATGGTCTGTTAGAGACCGCGCGAACGCTCCCTGATGCGGACGCTTTTGGTGTCGCTCGTCTTGAAGAAGCTCTGCGACTGCGCGCGGGTGGGATCACGCAACCCATCCTGCTATTGGAGGGTTTTTTCGATGCCTCCGATCTGCCGACCATCTCCGCACAGCGGCTGCATACTGCCGTGCACAATGAGGAGCAGCTTGCGGCGCTGGAAGCGGCTGAACTGGCGGAACCCGTCACCGTCTGGATGAAGCTCGACACCGGGATGCACCGTCTGGGCGTACGTCCGGAGCAGGCTGAGGCGTTTTATCAACGCTTGACCCACTGTAAAAATGTGCGTCAGCCGGTCAACATCGTCAGCCACTTTGCCCGTGCAGACGAACCCGAATGCGGCGCGACGGAAAAGCAGCTTGAGATCTTCAATCACTTTTGTGAAGGCAAGCCGGGACAGCGTTCTATTGCCGCATCTGGCGGTATCCTGCTGTGGCCGCAGTCCCATTTCGACTGGGCGCGTCCGGGGCTAATTCTGTATGGCGTATCGCCGCTGGAGAATCATTCCGCCGGGACTGATTTTGGCTGCCAGCCGGTGATGTCGCTCACCTCCAGCCTGATCGCCGTGCGCGAGCACAAAGCGGGCGAACCTGTTGGCTATGGTGGAACGTGGGAAAGCGCGCGTGACACGCGCCTGGGCGTGGTGGCGATGGGCTATGGCGACGGGTATCCGCGTGCGGCGCCGTCCGGCACGCCGGTACTGGTCAATGGTCGGGAAGTGCCGATTGTTGGTCGTGTGGCAATGGACATGATCTGCGTTGATTTGGGACCAGAAGCGCAGGAAAAAGCCGGCGATCCGGTGATTCTGTGGGGCGATGGTCTGCCCGTTGAACGCATTGCCGAAATAACGAAAGTAAGTGCTTACGAACTTATCACGCGCCTGACATCAAGGGTAGCGATGAAGTACGTGGACTGAATCTGGCTGTCTGCCGGATAAAGCGGTTCTGCCGCCATCCGGCAATAATCCTCTCAACATCCTCTCGATCTTCTCCCGCTTCCGGTTTATTGTGTTCTTATCCCCTGTCTGTAAACCTGGAGAACCACCACGTGTTTCAAAAAGTTGACGCCTACGCCGGCGACCCGATTTTATCGCTCATGGAGCGCTTCAAGGAAGATTCACGTCGTGACAAAGTGAATCTCAGCATCGGTCTGTATTACAACGAAGACGGGATAATCCCTCAGCTTAACGCCGTAAGCGAAGCGGAAGCCCGGCTCAATGCTCAGCCGCAGGGTGCGTCGCTGTATTTACCGATGGAAGGCCTGAACAGCTATCGCCACACCATTGCGCCACTACTGTTTGGTGCAGAACACCCGGTTCTTCAGCAGCAGCGCGTGGCGACGATTCAGACGCTGGGAGGATCAGGTGCGCTAAAAGTAGGTGCGGATTTTCTGAAGCGTTACTTCCCTGATTCTGGCGTCTGGGTCAGCGATCCGACATGGGAAAACCACATCGCGATTTTTGAAGGGGCTGGATTCGAAGTAAGTACTTACCCCTGGTATGACAACACGACTAACGGCGTGCGCGTCAACGACCTGCTGGCAACCTTGAACACCTTACCGGCACGCAGCATTGTACTGTTGCATCCGTGCTGCCATAACCCGACCGGTGCGGACTTGACGCCCGCGCAGTGGGATGCGGTTATCGAGATTCTGCAAGCGCGCGATCTAATCCCTTTCCTTGATATTGCCTATCAGGGATTTGGCGCGGGAATGGAAGACGACGCCTATGCGATCCGCGCCATTGCCAGCGCTGGATTGCCTGCCCTGGTCAGCAACTCGTTCTCTAAAATTTTCTCTTTATACGGTGAGCGTGTCGGCGGCCTTTCCGTGGTGTGCGAAGACGCCGAGACTGCGGGTCGCGTGCTGGGGCAGTTAAAAGCCACGGTGCGTCGTAACTACTCCAGCCCACCTAACTTTGGTGCGCAGGTAGTTGCCGCCGTGCTGGGCGATGATGCGCTTAAAGCCAACTGGCTGGCGGAAGTAGAAGCGATGCGTACCCGCATCCTGGCGATGCGTCAGGAATTGGTCAATGTTCTCCATGCCGAGATACCGGGCCGTAACTTTGACTACCTTCTGCAACAGCGCGGTATGTTCAGCTATACCGGGTTGAGTGCCGCCCAGGTCGATCGCCTGCGTGATGAATTCGGGGTTTACCTGATCGCCAGCGGCCGCATGTGCGTCGCCGGGTTGAATCACGGTAACGTCCAGCGTGTGGCAAAAGCGTTTGCTGCTGTCATGTAACCGGATTTGTCATTTCTCGCACAGTGATGCCGGATGGCGGCGTAAACGCCTTATCCGGCCTACAAAGCATTGGATTTTTCGTTTGTAGGCCTGATAAGCGTCGCGCCATCAGGCACGCTTTTTCTGTGTGATCATCCTCTTTTTCTGTAACAAAACGAGAGAAACCCCTTCCTTTCACCTTCCCCAGGGGGTAAGGTCAGATAGTTTTTTGACCAGTTGTTAATAAAAAAATGATAACTAGCTGACTACTTAGGGAAAAATATGCGCAAGATTACGTTGGCACTTAGTGCCGTTTGCTTATTGTTCACGTTAAACCATTCCGCCCAGGCTTTAGTTTCTTCCCCCTCGCAGCTTAATCCAGGCACTAACGTTGCAAAACTCGCTGAGCAGTCTCCGGTTCACTGGGTCTCTGTTGCTCAGATTGAAAACAGCCTGACCGGACGCCCGCCAATGGCAGTCGGATTCGATATTGATGACACCGTTCTTTTTTCCAGCCCGGGTTTCTGGCGTGGCAAAAAAACCTGGTCCCCGGAGAGTGAGGATTACCTGAAGAATCCGGCGTTCTGGGAAAAAATGAACAATGGCTGGGATGAATTTAGTATTCCAAAAGAAGTCGCGCGTCAGTTGATTGATATGCATGTTCGTCGCGGTGACAGCATCTTCTTTGTCACGGGACGTAGCCCGACAAAAACCGAAACCGTGTCTAAAACACTGTCCGATAACTTCCACATTCCATCCGCTAATATGAATCCGGTTATCTTTGCCGGTGATAAAGCCGGGCAGAACACCAAAACACAGTGGTTACAGGATAAAAACATCCGCATGTTCTACGGCGATTCCGACAATGACATCACCGCCGCGCGCGACGTAGGTATTCGCGGTATTCGCATTTTGCGCGCCTCCAACTCCACCTATAAACCACTGCCGCAGGCCGGGGCATATGGCGAAGAGGTGATTGTAAACTCAGAATACTGAGGGTACAGGTTCTTTATTGGTGATTTTTTAAACAAATTTGCGTTGCTGGCTTTTACCTTTGGCAGAGTTGCTGCACACTGAGTAAAAGATGTTCTCATTAGGCGAGCTGCTGGTAAGGGGAATAAAGATGACGAACTCGGAGTTGCTGCAATACTGCATGGCGAAAACAGGTGCCGAACAGAGCGTGCACAGCGACTGGAAAGCCACGCAAATTAAAGTCGAAGATGTGCTTTTTGCGATGGTAAAAGAGGTGGAAGAACGCCCTGCTGTGTCGCTGAAAACCAGCCCTGAACTGGCCGAGTTATTGCGCCAGCAGCATAGCGATGTCCGGCCAAGCCGGCATCTTAATAAGGCGCACTGGAGCACGGTGTACCTGGATGGTTCGCTGCCAGATTCACAAATTTACTATTTGGTGGACGCCTCATATCAACAGGCTATCAAGACGCTGCCGGAAGATAAACGCAGGATGTTGGCGCAGTTCTGAGCCTTTTTGCCGGATGCGGCGTAAGCGCCTTATCTGGCCTACAACCCAATACGTCTATCCTGTAGGCCCGATAGCTTGCGCCATCGGGCATGAGTAACTACAGCAGTGGTTTGAGGAAGCGGGCGGTGTGTGAGGCTTCACACTCTGCAACCGTTTCCGGCGTACCGGCAACCAGGATTTCTCCGCCGCCGCTACCCCCTTCCGGACCGAGATCGACAATCCAGTCGGCCGTTTTAATCACGTCCAGATTATGCTCAATGACCACGATGGTGTTGCCCTGATCCCTGAGCTGGTGCAGCACGTCCAGCAACTGCTGAATATCCGCAAAGTGCAGACCGGTAGTCGGCTCATCGAGGATGTACAGCGTTTGTCCTGTACCGCGTTTTGATAACTCACGCGCCAGCTTCACGCGCTGGGCCTCGCCGCCAGAAAGGGTTGTTGCGGACTGCCCAAGGCGAATATAAGTCAAGCCAACGTCCATCAGCGTTTGCAGTTTACGCGCCAGCGCCGGGACGGCATCAAAGAACTCACGCGCCTCTTCAATGGTCATATCCAGCACTTCGTGGATAGTCTTGCCCTTGTACTTGATCTCCAACGTTTCGCGGTTATAGCGCTTGCCTTTGCACTGGTCACACGGCACGTAGATATCCGGCAGGAAGTGCATCTCAACTTTGATTACGCCGTCGCCCTGACAGGCTTCACAACGTCCACCGCGCACGTTAAAGCTGAAGCGCCCTGGCGTGTAGCCGCGCGCGCGTGATTCCGGCACGCCAGCAAACAGTTCGCGGACGGGTGTAAATACGCCGGTATAGGTTGCCGGGTTGGAACGTGGCGTACGACCAATGGGGCTCTGGTCGATGTCGATAACTTTATCGAAATGCTCCAGCCCCTGAATGTCGCGATAAGGTGCAGGTTCAGCCAGCGTAGCGCCGTTGAGCTGGGTCTGAGCAATCGGGAACAGCGTGTCGTTTATCAGCGTTGATTTACCGGAACCGGATACGCCGGTAATACAGGTAAACAGGCCAACCGGCAGCGTCAGGGTGACATCTTTCAGGTTGTTGCCGCGCGCACCGGTGAGCTTCAGCACTTTTTCCGGGTTAGCGGGCACGCGTTGTTTCGGCACTTCAATCTTGCGCTTGCCGCTCATATACTGGCCGGTCAGTGACTCAGGCACTGCCATAATGTCATTGAGCGTACCCTCCGCCACCACCTGTCCACCGTGGACGCCCGCGCCTGGACCGATATCGATCACATGGTCAGCGGCGCGAATCGCATCTTCATCGTGCTCAACCACAATCACGGTATTACCCAGATTGCGCAGATGGATAAGCGTACCCAGCAGGCGTTCGTTATCGCGCTGGTGCAGACCGATGGACGGTTCATCCAGCACGTACATTACGCCGACCAGGCCCGCACCGATCTGGCTTGCCAGACGGATACGCTGGGCTTCGCCGCCGGAGAGCGTTTCGGCCGAACGCGACAGCGTCAGGTAGTTCAGACCGACGTTAACCAGGAACTTGAGGCGGTCGCCAATCTCTTTAAGGATTTTCTCCGCAATCTTCGCCCGTTGACCGGCAAGTTTGAGATTGTTGAAGAAATCCATCGCATGACCGATGCTCATGTCAGAAATAGTAGGCAGCGGTGTGTTCTCAACAAACACGTGGCGCGCTTCACGACGCAGGCGCGTGCCTTCACAGCTGGCGCACGGTCGGTTGCTGATGAACTTAGATAATTCTTCGCGTACCGCGCTGGATTCCGTCTCTTTATAACGGCGCTCCATATTGTGCAGCACACCTTCAAACGGGTGACGACGTACGGAAGTATCACCGCGGTCGTTCATATATTTGAATTCGATATTCTCTTTGCCGGAACCGTACAGCACCACTTTGTGAACCGTTGGGTTCAGGCTGGCCCATGGGGCTTCTATGTCGAACTTATAATGTTCTGCCAGTGACTTAAGCATCTGGAAGTAATAGAAGTTACGGCGATCCCAGCCACGGATCGCGCCGCCAGCCAGCGACAGCTCTGGGTTTTGGATCACGCGGTCAGGGTCGAAATACTGCTGCACGCCGAGACCGTCGCAGGTAGGACATGCGCCCGCCGGGTTATTGAACGAGAACAAGCGAGGTTCCAGCTCGCGCATGCTGTAGCCGCAAATTGGGCAGGCAAAGTTGGCGGAGAAGAGCAGCTCCTCCGCTTTCGGGTTGTCCATATCGGCAACCACCGCCGTGCCACCGGAGAGATCCAGCGCGGTTTCAAAAGACTCCGCCAGACGCTGTGACAGGTCGTCACGGACTTTAAAGCGGTCGATGACCACTTCAATGGTATGTTTCTTTTGCAGCTCCAGCTTTGGCGGATCGGACAGGTCACACACTTCACCATCAATACGGGCGCGGATATAACCCTGGCTTGCCAGATTCTCCAGCGTTTTCGTGTGTTCGCCTTTGCGCTCTTTGATGATAGGTGCCAGCAGCATCAGGCGCTTGCCTTCCGGTTGTGACAGCACGTTGTCCACCATCTGGCTAACGGTCTGCGCTGCCAGCGGTACGTCGTGATCCGGACAGCGCGGCTCACCGACGCGGGCAAACAGCAGGCGCAGGTAGTCGTGAATTTCGGTAATGGTGCCTACCGTGGATCGCGGGTTATGGGATGTCGATTTTTGTTCAATTGAGATGGCTGGCGACAGCCCCTCAATGTGGTCGACATCCGGTTTTTCCATCAGCGACAGGAACTGACGCGCATACGCGGAAAGCGATTCAACGTAACGACGCTGCCCTTCGGCATACAAGGTGTCGAAAGCCAGCGAGGATTTGCCTGAGCCCGAAAGCCCGGTGACGACAATCAGCTTGTCGCGCGGGATGACGAGGTTGATGTTTTTGAGATTATGGGTGCGGGCGCCCCGAACTTCGATCTTATCCATTCATCTTTCCCGGATTAAACGCTTTTTTGCCTGGCTGCATGGTGCTACCGGCGATCACAAACGGTTAATTATGACACAACCTGACCTGAATGGATATACAGTATTGGAATGCAAGACGCAGGTGTCTGTGTAACAATGTCTGGCTGAGGTTGTTTACTGGAATCCACCTCTCAACGTAGTAAAAGCGCTATTGGAAATGCTACAATCCCGCGCTTACACTTATTAAGAAACGTTTTTCAGGAGACACGATCATGGCCAGCAGAGGCGTAAACAAGGTGATTCTCGTCGGTAATCTGGGCCAGGACCCGGAAGTACGCTATATGCCGAATGGTGGTGCAGTTGCCAACATTACGCTGGCTACTTCCGAATCCTGGCGTGATAAAGCGACCGGCGAGATGAAAGAGCAGACTGAATGGCACCGTGTTGTGCTGTTTGGCAAACTGGCGGAAGTCGCCAGCGAATATCTGCGCAAAGGTTCTCAGGTCTACATTGAAGGTCAGCTGCGCACCCGCAAATGGACCGATCAGTCAGGTGTCGAGAAGTACACGACTGAAGTTGTTGTGAACGTCGGCGGCACCATGCAAATGCTGGGTGGTCGTCAGGGCGGCGGTGCACCGGCGGGCGGTAATGCAGGTGGCGGTCAACAGGGTGGTTGGGGTCAGCCTCAGCAGCCGCAGGGTGGCAACCAGTTCAGCGGCGGTGCACAGTCTCGTCCGCAGCAGTCCGCTCCGGCAGCGCCGTCTAACGAACCGCCAATCGACTTTGACGACGACATTCCGTTCTGATCGTGATTTAACGATTATTACCGTAATGAATGAAAAGCCCCATTTAAAATGGGGCTTTTTTGTATTTGACGATCTTCTCACATATAATATTCGAATATTTTGTAAGGAAAAAGCGAAATATAATCATTGTTTATAATTAATATTTTAATATATGCACTTAATAATATTGATAGTAGTCAAGGTTAAATAAACTATTGCGAAGTTATTTATTTCATGATTCAAAAAATATTGACAGCGTGATGTACCGCATTAAATAATGCTCTGAGATTGTCAATTCATCATTGATACAAGTGTATTGCTCTCCGATCTCTTTTTATTAATGAGGATTTGATAGTCGTCTTGATATTTCTATATTCTTTTGTACTTCGGAGTCTATATATGTATCAATGGAAGAATAACGCTAAGGTAATATTGCCTTTAGCCTTGTCGGTGAGTATTAGTAATGCGCTATATTCTGGGGCAGCATTCGCTAAAGATTATACACTGAACTATATCGGTAAGGACCCCGAGCTCCCTGGTATCAGCATCAAAGATACGATTGCCGGCGACAACAACTACGATTTTACGGTTAAAATTGATAATCCTGTGCGAGGCGAAGGTAACGGTCTTGAGGTCAAGATTGGCAACATCACGAGTGATCAGGGCGGTGAGTATCATATTGGTAATTACAACGTCAATATTAGCGGGACCACGGAGCAGGAGCATCGTGCCGGGTTAGCCTTCTTTGGGTTGTCTGCAGAAGGCAGTGACACCAAAGTGACTGTCGACAATTTTAGTCTTAAAAATAATTTCCTAATTGGCAATAAGTACACACACAACAATACTGCGTTATATGTAGGCGGTGGCGCGGATGTGTCTGTGAACGGCAATGTGTACATTCGTTCTGAAGTTGAGCACACCAAACAGGGCGAAGATGCAACGCTGGCTAATAACGGAGTCTATGCTCGGGGTGCGGGTTCAACCATTACGGCAAACGGTGGCGATGTTTACATTAATACCTATGCCAGTAACTTTAAAGAACTCCTGGAGAACAATAGCGGTTACCCGGAAGGCTCATCAAAAAGTGATGCGGTCAGTGCTAAAGACGGTGGTGTCGTTAATATTAATCAGGCTGGAGGCAACAAGGTTAATCTATTAGGGAAGGTGCGAACAAGTTCCTGA
>NZ_SZWP01000044.1:0-46933 GCF_005280825.1 Citrobacter sp. wls829 | reverse complement strand
AATGACCTGCTTATTCGCACCTTCCCTAGAAAAAAATATCATCCCTTTGCCACTTAAATTAATGAAAAAATTTGATTTAAGGCAATATGATGTGAATCCTTTTTGGTGTTGAGGTGAATACAGCATAGTTCAATTAGCGAAAAGCAAATGGTTGTCCCCTGTAATAATATCTGGCGTGAATTTAAAGAAGAATATTCTTATTTTTTTTATTGTTCTAATTTCTGTCTGTGCGATCTCAGGTGTTCTGCACGCCAGCTTGACGCTATACTCCTGATAACTTGAAGGAAAAAGTTAGCATTTCCGGAGGCTATATGATTCTCGAACGCGTTGAGATTGTTGGGTTTCGTGGTATTAATCGGCTGTCGTTGATGCTGGAGCAGAACAACGTGCTGATTGGGGAGAACGCGTGGGGTAAGTCCAGCCTGCTGGATGCACTGACCTTGCTGCTGTCACCGGAATCGGACTTGTATCATTTTGACCGTGAAGACTTCTGGTTTCCGCCGGGCGATATCCAGGGCCGGGAACATCATCTACATATTATTCTTACTTTTCGTGAATCGCAGCCGGGGCGTCATCGGGTGCGCCGCTATCGTCCGCTGGAAGCCTGCTGGTCTCCCTGTCACGATGACTATCACCGTATTTTCTATCGTCTGGAGGGCGAGTGTGCGGATGACGGTAGCGTCCTGACGCTGCGCAGTTTCCTTGATGGCGAAGGGCGTCCGCTCGCGCTCGACAATATTAACGACCTGGCTTGCCACCTCGTGCGTCTGATGCCGGTGTTGCGACTGCGCGATGCGCGCTTTATGCGGCGTATCCGCAACGGCACGGTGCCGAATATTGCGGAAGTCGAAGTGACCGCCCGCCAGCTGGATTTCCTGGCGCGTGAACTGGCAACCCGGCCACAAAATCTGACGGACGGCCAGATCCGCCAGGGGCTGTCGGCGATGGTACAACTGCTGGAACACTACTTTTCTGAACAAGGTGCGGGCCAGTCTCGCTATCGTCTGATGCGTCGGCGTTCCAATAATGAGCAGCGTAGCTGGCGCTATCTGGATATTATCAACCGGATGATTGATAAGCCTGGCGGACGTACGCATCGCGTGATCCTGCTGGGGCTGTTTTCAACGCTGCTCCAGGCCAAAGGTACGCTCAGGTTGGACAAAGACGCCCGTCCTTTGCTGTTGGTCGAAGATCCGGAAACGCGTTTGCACCCCATCATGTTGTCAGTGGCCTGGCAGTTGCTGAATCTGTTACCTCTGCAGCGTGTGGCGACCACCAACTCCGGTGAATTGCTGTCGCTTACCCCCGTTGAACATGTGGTGCGCCTGGTGCGTGAATCTTCCCGTGTCGCCGCCTGGCGTCTGGGACCTGGCGGTCTGAGCGCGGAAGACGGGCGGCGGATTGCCTTTCATATTCGCTTTAATCGCGCATCGTCATTATTTGCCCGCTGCTGGCTGCTGGTGGAAGGCGAAACGGAAACCTGGGTGATCAACGAACTGGCCCGTCAGTGCGGTCATCACTTTGATGCCGAAGGGATTAAAGTGATTGAATTTGCCCAGTCCGGGCTTAAGCCGCTGGTGAAATTTGCCCGGCGGATGGGAATAGAGTGGCACGTGTTGGTTGATGGCGATGAGGCCGGGAAAAAATATGCCGCCACCGTACGCAGTCTGCTGAGTAACGACCGTGAAGAAGAACGCGATCACCTGACAATGCTGCCCGCGCTGGATATGGAGCACTTTATGTATCGCCAGGGCTTCTCAGACGTCTTTCACCGGGTGGCACAAATTCCGGAAAACGTGCCGATGAATATGCGTAAAATTATCTCCAAAGCGATTCATCGTTCGTCAAAACCGGATCTGGCGATTGAAGTGGCGATGGAAGCAGGGCGGCGCGGTGTTGATGCCGTTCCCACCCTGCTGCGAAAAATGTTTTCGCGCGTGCTGTGGCTGGCACGCGGACGTGCTGATTAGTGGCGGAACATCAGCGACAGCTGTTCGTGGATAGTGTCCAGTAATTGATAGCGGCGGCGATATTCCGCCCGCTTCTTACTGGCAATCTCCGACTCGCTTTTTCGTGCCAGCGTGCGCGGAATATGGTAATACCCGCGGCTGTCGCATTCACCGCCAACCGACGCCCAAAACGCATTATAGTCGGAGAGGATAACCTTATTTTTATCATGGTAACGTGGGCTGCGAAAGATATGCTGTTCATTGCTGACAGCCATCACGTTTTCTATATTCAACCGTTCGGCTAAACGACAAATCGCTTCCATCACAATCCGTTTTGGGAAAATTCCGTGACAGGACTTCGTTGCTTTTTGTGTTGTCTCGTGAGGCAATTGTGAATTGCCCTGCATGCCACCAATAAAAAGCGTACTTTTTCCGTGATATTCGCAGAACGTAAAGGTTATTTTAGTCAGAACATCTCCAGCGCCATTTTGTACCAGAATGGTACTTTCTCCCTCTTTGTCCAGTACCGGGAACATCATCATGGTGACGGTAAATATTTCGTCGTCTTTGCCTTTAATTTGTGCCAGTTGTAAGCCGCTATTACTTAACAATGCTTTAAATTCAGCAGGTAAAAATGTCTGGCGGATAACATGATAGTGAAAACGCACGGCATCTAAGCGCATTTTACGATCGAAGTTAGCGGCAAGGTAAGGGCGATGTAAACGAACTGGGAGTCGGGGCTGGCGGGTGAGCAGGCTATCAAGATCCGGCCACTGAGCCAGTTCAGTCATCCATTCTCGGGTGAGGTGGGGTATTAGTAAAGAACGCCAGATAAACTTACGGCGAAAACTCCGTTTATCCCAGCATTGCCCGGGACGTAATTGACCACGGCTTAGGCTGTAAAAAAGGTTAAAGCTGGTGACAGGATTGCTGGAATGAAAAGTGCTTTCAGTTAGCTGACTCATAATATAAATCCGATGGAAGCCTGAGGCGTATTTGTAGTAATTTCAGCACAGCGGATCTTAACCATTCATCAATAACTCTGTTATTCTTGGCGCTTTTCAACGGCTATTTATTTATCGTTGACGTTTAACACTCCACTCTGGTGGACGTTTTGGGGAAATTGGGACATTTATGAAGCTCAAGGGAAAAATCAAAAAACGCTATTTTATCTTCGCCGTCATCATTATTGTGGCGGTAATTGCACTTTGGCGAACGCTTAATGCGCCATTGCCGCAATATCAAACATTAATTGTGCGACCCGGCGATCTTCAGCAAAGTGTATTGGCAACCGGGAAGCTGGATGCGCTGCGTAAAGTTGACGTCGGGGCGCAGGTGAGCGGGCAGTTAAAAACGCTGTCCGTGGCGATTGGCGATAAAGTTAAAAAAGATCAGCTGCTTGGCGCTATTGATCCTGAGCAGGCGCAAAACCAGATCAAAGAAGTCGAAGCCACGCTGATGGAATTACGTGCCCAACGTATGCAGGCCGAGGCCGAGTGGAAACTGGCGCGGGTGACGCTTTCTCGCCAGCAACAGCTTGCGAAAACGCAGGCGGTTTCGCAGCAGGATCTCGATACAGCAGCCACGCAGATGGCGGTCAAACAGGCGCAAATTGGCACCATTGATGCACAAATTAAGCGTAATCAGGCTTCTCTTGATACGGCAAAAACGAACCTCGACTACACCCGTATTGTGGCGCCAATGGCTGGCGAAGTGACGCAAATTACCACCCTGCAGGGGCAAACCGTGATCGCCGCCCAGCAGGCACCTAACATTCTTACGCTGGCTGACATGAGCACCATGCTGGTTAAAGCCCAGGTTTCCGAGGCAGATGTCATTCACCTGCATCCAGGGCAAAAAGCCTGGTTTACCGTGCTGGGCGATCCGCAGACGCGCTACGAAGGTACGCTCAAAGATGTGCTGCCGACGCCTGAGAAAGTGAATGATGCGATTTTCTACTATGCCCGCTTCGAAGTACCCAACCCGAAAGGGATCCTGCGCCTGGATATGACCGCGCAGGTACATATCCAACTGACGGACGTCAAAAACGTCCTGACCATCCCGCTGGCGGCGCTGGGCGAGCCTGTTGGCGACAACCGCTATAACGTCAGGCTGCTGCGCAACGGCGAAACCCGCGAGCGCGAAGTTTCTATCGGTGCCCGTAACGATACCGATGTGGAAATCGTCAAAGGGCTGGAAGAGGGTGATGAAGTCATCATCAGCGAGGCGAAACCCGGAGCGGCACAATGACGGCGTTGCTTGAGCTGAGCCATATCCGCCGCAGCTACCCGTCAGGCGAAGGGCAGGTAGAGGTGCTAAAGGACGTCTCTTTGAGCATCCAGGCGGGTGAAATGGTGGCGATTGTCGGGGCGTCTGGTTCGGGGAAATCGACGCTGATGAATATCCTCGGCTGTCTGGATAAGCCTTCCAGCGGCACGTATCGGGTTGCGGGGCGTGACGTCTCCACGCTCGATAGTGATGCGTTAGCGCAACTGCGGCGCGAGCATTTCGGTTTTATTTTTCAGCGCTATCATTTGCTCTCGCATTTAACGGCGGCGCAAAACGTGGAGGTGCCAGCGGTCTATGCCGGAACCGAACGCAAGCAGCGTCTGGCGCGGGCACACGCGTTACTGCAGCGCCTGGGGTTGGGCGATCGTGTGGATTATCAACCTTCCCAGCTTTCCGGTGGCCAGCAGCAGCGCGTCAGTATTGCGCGTGCGCTGATGAACGGCGGACAGGTCATTCTCGCAGACGAACCTACCGGTGCGCTGGACAGCCATTCCGGCGAAGAGGTGATGGCCATTCTGCATCAGCTGCGCGATCGCGGGCATACGGTGATTATTGTCACCCACGACCCGCAGGTTGCGGCGCAGGCTGAACGGGTGATTGAAATTCGTGACGGTGAAATTGTGCGCAATCCACCGTCGCACAAAACAGCCAGCGGACACGGCATAACCGAACCTACGGTAACGACGGCATCCGGCTGGAGTCAGTTTGTCAGTGGTTTTCGCGAGGCGCTGACCATGGCCTGGCTGGCCATGGCTGCCAACAAGATGCGTACGTTGCTCACTATGCTGGGCATCATTATTGGTATCGCGTCGGTGGTGTCGATTGTGGTGGTCGGCGATGCAGCAAAACAGCTGGTACTGGCCGATATTCGCGCTATCGGCACCAACACAATTGATATCTATCCCGGCAAAGATTTTGGTGACGATGACCCGCAATATCAGCAAGCGCTGAAGTATGACGATCTGACGGCGATTCAGAAGCAACCGTGGGTCAGCTCCGTGACGCCTGCCGTGTCGAAGAGCCTACGGCTGCGTTATGGCAACATCGACGTGGCAGCCAGCGCTAATGGCGTGAGCGGCGATTACTTCAATGTCTATGGTATGACGTTCAGCGAGGGAAATACCTTTAACACCGAGCAGTTAAATGGTCGGGCGCAGGTGGTGGTGCTGGACAGTAACACCCGACGCCAGTTGTTCCCGAATAAAGCGAAGGTGGTGGGTGAGGTCGTGCTGGTCGGCAATATGCCGGCCACCGTGATTGGCGTGGCGGAAGAGAAGCAGTCGATGTTTGGCAGCAGCAAAATTCTGCGGGTCTGGCTGCCTTACAGCACCATGTCCGGGCGCATTATGGGGCAATCGTGGCTGAACTCTATTACCGTTCGCGTGAAGGAAGGTTTTGACAGCACTCAGGCGGAGCAACAGCTTACCCGACTGCTGTCGTTGCGGCATGGTAAAAAAGATTTCTTCACCTGGAATATGGATGGCGTTCTGAAAACCGCTGAAAAAACCACGCGTACCTTACAGCTGTTCCTGACGCTGGTGGCGGTCATTTCGCTGGTGGTGGGCGGGATCGGTGTGATGAATATTATGCTGGTTTCCGTCACCGAACGAACGCGTGAGATTGGCATTCGTATGGCGGTTGGCGCGCGCGCCAGTGATGTACTGCAGCAGTTTTTGATTGAAGCGGTGCTGGTGTGTCTCGTTGGTGGGGCGCTCGGTATCAGTTTATCGATGCTGATTGCTTTCACGCTACAGCTTTTCCTGCCCGGTTGGGAAATCGGATTCTCACCTTTCGCCCTGTTGACGGCTTTCCTGTGTTCAACGGCGACCGGGATTTTGTTCGGCTGGCTCCCGGCGCGCAACGCGGCAAGGCTGGACCCGGTGGATGCCCTGGCGCGGGAATAACGTGTTGTATTGAAAAAGAAATAAAAATGCCAGCTCTGGGGGCTGGCATTTTGTCTGCAGGATGTACACAATGAGACAGAAGAGCTATGCGACAGCTTCTGCTTCAAGCACGGGCACAATAAGACTGGCGTGATTGCCTTTTGGACCCTGGTGGACATCAAACTGGACAGATTGTCCGGCTTTTAGCGTTCTGTAACCATCCATCTGAATGGTGGAGTAATGAGCGAAGATATCTTCGCCGCCGCCTTCAGGGCAGATGAAACCGAACCCTTTGGCATTGTTGAACCACTTAACAGTACCCGTTTCCATACTTCGACATCCTTCGTAAATCTTATATAAGTAAGATGGAATGAACCGGTGGCGGAGTGGGGGCTGTTCAAAACCTCGCCAACTCTCGAGACTACAATTTAGAGAAATCAGGCGGGGCGTCAAGCGCCAGACGGGCGGAATCGGGTAAAAATGCATCAAAATTTGAAGCAGTTAACGCTATTGTCGGATATGTGACAGATGTCGCGGATGACACTGATAGATGATAGTTATCTAATAATTGAGGTAGATTGATTGTGCGCATAGGCTCTTGTCAGCGGCAAGTTATTCTGCCGGTAACCGTAACTGAAGATGACGACTGACAATGGGTAAGACGAACGACTGGCTGGATTTCGATCTGCTGGCGGAAGATAAATTGCGCGACGCGCTAAAACCGCCATCTATGTATAAAGTGATATTAGTCAATGATGATTACACTCCGATGGAGTTTGTTATTGACGTGTTACAAAAATTCTTTTCTTATGATGTAGAACGTGCAACGCAACTGATGCTTGCTGTTCACTATCAAGGTAAGGCTATTTGCGGCGTATTTACCGCCGAAGTGGCTGAGACCAAAGTGGCGATGGTGAACAAATATGCGAGGGAGAACGAGCATCCGTTGCTATGTACGCTGGAAAAAGCCTGAATCAGGCATAAACATTGGGGGAGGTGCCTATGCTCAATCAAGAACTGGAACTCAGTTTAAACATGGCTTTCGCCAGAGCGCGCGAGCACCGACATGAGTTTATGACCGTCGAGCACTTGTTACTGGCGTTGCTCAGTAACCCATCGGCCCGCGAAGCGCTGGAAGCGTGTTTTGTGGACCTGGTGGCGCTCCGTCAGGAACTCGAAGCCTTCATTGAACAAACCACTCCCGTATTGCCTGAGAGCGAAGAAGAGCGCGACACGCAGCCGACGTTGAGTTTTCAGCGTGTTCTGCAACGCGCGGTCTTCCATGTTCAGTCCTCGGGGCGTAATGAAGTGACGGGCGCCAATGTACTGGTTGCCATCTTCAGCGAGCAGGAATCCCAGGCGGCCTATCTGCTGCGCAAGCATGAAGTTAGCCGACTGGACGTGGTGAATTTTATTTCTCATGGCACGCGCAAAGACGAACCGAGTCAGTCTGCTGACTCCGGTAATCAGCCAAATAACGAAGAGCAAGCTGGCGGGGAGGATCGTATGGAGAACTTCACCACTAACCTTAACCAGCTCGCTCGCGTGGGTGGGATTGACCCGCTCATTGGCCGCGAAAAAGAGCTGGAGCGGGCTATTCAGGTACTGTGCCGTCGTCGTAAAAACAACCCGCTGCTGGTCGGTGAGTCTGGCGTCGGTAAAACCGCGATTGCCGAAGGTCTGGCCTGGCGTATTGTCCAGGGCGATGTGCCGGAAGTGATGGCCGACTGCACGCTTTACTCTCTGGATATTGGTTCGCTGCTGGCGGGCACCAAATACCGCGGGGATTTCGAAAAACGCTTTAAAGCGCTGCTGAAACAGCTGGAACAGGATACTAACAGCATTCTGTTTATCGATGAGATCCACACCATTATCGGTGCGGGTGCGGCATCGGGCGGCCAGGTGGATGCGGCAAACCTGATCAAACCGCTGCTCTCAAGCGGTAAGATCCGCGTGATTGGCTCAACCACTTACCAGGAGTTCAGTAACATTTTCGAGAAAGACCGTGCGTTAGCGCGTCGCTTCCAGAAAATTGATATTACGGAACCGTCGGTGGAAGAAACCGTGCAGATCATCAACGGGCTGAAACCGAAATACGAAGCGCACCATGACGTTCGCTACACCGCCAAAGCGGTACGTGCGGCGGTGGAACTGGCGGTGAAATACATCAACGATCGTCACCTGCCGGATAAAGCGATTGACGTGATCGATGAAGCGGGCGCGCGTGCGCGTCTGATGCCGATCAGTAAGCGTAAGAAAACCGTCAACGTGGCGGATATCGAGTCCGTGGTAGCCCGCATAGCGCGGATCCCGGAGAAGAGCGTGTCGCAAAGCGATCGCGATACGCTGAAGAATCTGGGTAACCGTCTGAAAATGCTGGTATTCGGACAGGATAAAGCCATTGAGGCGCTGACCGAAGCCATCAAGATGAGCCGTGCTGGCCTGGGCCACGAGCACAAACCTGTGGGATCGTTCCTGTTTGCCGGTCCGACCGGTGTCGGGAAAACCGAAGTGACGGTGCAGTTGTCCAAAGCGCTGGGCATTGAACTGCTGCGTTTTGATATGTCTGAGTATATGGAACGCCACACCGTCAGCCGTCTGATTGGTGCGCCTCCGGGATATGTCGGCTATGACCAGGGGGGGTTGCTGACCGATGCGGTCATTAAGCATCCGCACGCGGTGCTGCTGCTGGATGAAATTGAGAAAGCGCACCCGGATGTCTTCAACCTGCTGCTGCAGGTGATGGACAACGGTACGCTGACCGACAATAACGGGCGCAAAGCGGATTTCCGCAACGTGGTGCTGGTGATGACCACCAACGCCGGGGTGCGTGAAACCGAACGTAAATCGATTGGCCTTATTCATCAGGACAACAGCACTGATGCGATGGGGGAAATCAAAAAAGTATTTACGCCGGAATTCCGTAACCGTCTCGACAACATTATCTGGTTCGATCACCTCTCTACCGAGGTAATCCATCAGGTGGTCGATAAATTTATTGTTGAGCTTCAGGTGCAGTTGGATCAGAAAGGCGTCTCTCTGGAAGTGAGTCAGGAAGCGCGTGACTGGCTGGCAGAGAAAGGCTATGACCGTGCAATGGGCGCACGTCCGATGACGCGTGTAGTTCAGGATAACCTGAAGAAACCACTGGCTAACGAACTGTTGTTCGGCTCGCTTGTCGATGGAGGTCAGGTGACCGTAGCGCTGGATAAAGAGAAAAATGAGCTGACCTATGGCTTCCAGAGTGCACAAAAGCACAAGCCAGAAGCCGCACATTAATCTTCTATCGCTTCACAGACCGGGCGTAATGCCCGGTTTTTTTTCGCCTGGTTTTCGGAAAGGTAGATTACACGCAAAAAATAAGCCTGCGTAAGGGAGATTACGCAGGCTAAGGAGGTGGTTCCTGGTACAGCTAGCATTTATGGGTTATGTTTTTCAGCGAAAAGGATAATACCCTTATTGAACGAAACGGTATGTGATCGATTTCTAAGAATCTTCCGAACGCTGAAAAATAACCGTAACTAACTACTTATCATGCGGGTTGCGCGTGGACTCACCGGCAAAATTACGCATTAACAATGCATAATTCAGATCGATATCTTCCGGGACCGGCATCCAGACGGTGTAACCGTCGCCCGGCGCCACAGGCATCGCTTCGCCTTTGGCATTTTCCATCTGCTCGAGCGTGAAATTGACGTTGCCCTGCGGGGTCATCAGCTCCAGGCTATCGCCGACGGTGAATTTATTTTTCACGATAACCGCAGCCAGTTCACCTTTACGCTCACCGGTGAATTCACCGACAAACTGCTGGCGTTCGGAAACGGAGAAACCATATTCGTAGTTCTGATAGTCGTCATGCGTATGGCGACGCAGGAAACCTTCGGTATAACCGCGATGCGCGAGGCCTTCCAGCGTTTCCAGCAGCTGCGGATCGAACGGTTTACCGGCGGCGGCATCGTCAATTGCTTTACGATACACCTGCGCGGTACGTGCGCAGTAGTAATAAGACTTGGTGCGACCTTCGATTTTCAGCGAGTGCACACCCATTTGGGTCAGGCGCTCAACGTGGGCAATGGCGCGTAAATCTTTGGAGTTCATGATGTAGGTGCCGTGTTCGTCTTCGAACGCGGTCATGTACTCGCCCGGACGCTGGGCTTCTTCGAGCATAAACACTTTATCCGTTGGCGCGCCAATACCCAGCGTCGGCTCAACGTTTTGTACCGGGATAGGCTCGTACTTGTGCACGATGTTACCCACCACATCTTCTTTGCCTTCCTGCACGTTGTATTCCCAGCGGCAGGCATTGGTGCAGGTTCCCTGGTTTGGGTCACGCTTGTTGATGTAGCCGGAGAGCAGGCAGCGGCCGGAGTAGGCCATGCACAGTGCGCCGTGAACGAAGATTTCAAGCTCCATATCCGGCACCTGGGTGCGGATCTCTTCAATTTCTTCCAGTGACAGTTCACGGGACAGGATCACGCGGGTCAGCCCCATCTGTTTCCAGAATTTTACCGTCGCCCAGTTTACGGCGTTCGCCTGTACTGACAGGTGAATATCCATGTCCGGGAAGTTTTCGCGCACCAACATAATCAGACCTGGATCGGACATGATTAATGCATCCGGCCCCATTTCCACCACCGGCTTCAGGTCACGAATGAAGGTTTTCAACTTGGCGTTGTGTGGTGCAATGTTGACCACTACATAGAATTTTTTACCCAGTTCATGGGCTTCATTGATGCCGAGCTGTAAGTTTTCGTGGTTGAATTCGTTGTTGCGTACGCGCAGGGAGTAACGTGGTTGGCCTGCGTAGACGGCATCTGCGCCATAGGCAAAAGCGTAACGCATGTTCTTCAGCGTTCCCGCCGGGGAAAGGAGTTCCGGTTTAAACATAATTTTCTCGTTCTCGGTGAGGCGGTTAGGGGAGTGCCCCCATATTAAGGGCGGGCATTGTAGCGCTGCGCGAGGAGACAGTAAACCTTGCGGGTTCAATCAACCCGCAGATAGTGCCCGTCGGCGCGCACGTACATACCGAAGCCGCAGTTTTGCGGATCGTCGGTACTGGCGTCGATGCCTTCAGGTGTGACCGTCAGCGAGATATCGCAGTGGATGTAGTCACTCTCTCTGAGTGCAATCACGCCTTTATTGTTTTTCAGCGTGACCAGTTCTGAGAATTCACCGATGTTTGGTCCGTAATAGAGGGCCATCATGCCGAAATAATACCCTTGGAAATCAACCTGAAAGTCTGATTTTTTCTCTGTAGGTTTAACAATCAGCGTTTCCCAGGTTGCCAGACCGGCGTAGTTCCAGTACTCCCCGGCAGGGGAATCGCTTTTAGGCAATGCGGCTAACTTCTCTTTGATAAGCCCTAGGTTGTAGATTGATTTGGCATCGTTGGGATTAATGGTCAGCCAGGCTTGCGCTTTGCGCCATTCACCCTGACGCATCCAGGTTAGCGCCACGTTGTTATAGGCTGTCGCCACGGTTTTATCATCAAGCTGACAACCTTCACTCCAGGTCACCTGTTTTTCAAAGGCTTCACGCGCTTTGGCATAGTTCCTGGCTTTATAGAACTGCTCACCCTGGCTGGCGTAGGTAGGGACTTTCGCGCAGTCGGCTTGCAACTGCTGCTCGGTGATTTCTGCTCTGGCAGGCGTGCAAAGCAGCAACAGAGGGCAGAAGGAGAGTAATATTAAGCGCATTATCTGTTCCATATATCTTTATTCGGCAGTTCTGAATCAGCAATTTTCGAGGTATGCCAGGCAAAGCGACAGCGTTTCGCGAGGGTATCGAAATGTAGCGGAGATAATTCAGTAAATAACGCGTGATCCGGGAAAAGCGTAATAAAGAAATAGGCCCAGCGCGCACTGGCTTTCATGTTGAACAGTTTCTTGTCGTGTTTATTACCATACAGCCACGACAGCGTCACCATGGCTTCCGCCGTACCGTTGTAGCCTTCTTCCTCCAGGATGTTCAGATAGGAATGCGCCAGGGTAAAATCGTTTACCTCGCGAAGTTTCAGCAGGAAGACGCTCCAGGCTTGTTTCGAACCGAACCGATCGGCCTGATGTAAATTATCAAGCAGGTTTTTTTCGTAAACGGAACGCATGCCGGCATGGGTTTCTTGCTGGGCTAAACGTTCGTAGCAATCGGCGATTTTGCTGTGAATATCCTGCAGGTCATGTTGATACGCGTGGTATCCGGCGTTAACGACCAGTCGATAGGGGGTCTTCTCTTGCAGCGCGACCTGTTGGTGCAAAATCTCCGCTGCACGCTGAAAATAATTTAGCGCGGTAACGGGATCATAAGGAAGCAGGCTATTGTTGTCTGGGTTATTGTATTCGAGGGCCTGCAAGTAGTAGGCGCAGGGCAGGTTTCTCTGAGCACCCAGCTCTGCCAGTAAGGCAAAATGCTGCGGGAGATCGAGCCAGTCAATATCTTTGATGGCTGACTGCCAGTTATTGTTATATTCCAGTGCAGCTACGCTATCGAGTACGGCAATACCCTGTGCTTCATCTTTTTCAAACCCGAATAATCCCGCGTACTGGAAATAGCCGCTGTAGATTCTGGCGGCGTAAAACTCGGTTTGCCTGGCGTTCTGGTGCAAGAAATTATAAATCCACCAGGTGTCCGGGAAGTCGCGTAGCGCAAATTTTAGCGCGTACACGGTGTAGTAATGACTCAGCTTGAGGTTTTCCGCGACCGCACGTTGAATGGTATACCACAGGGCGTCGAGATCGCTCAGATCGTTATAGCAGGTTAACAGCCACTCCAGCGCATGATGACGAGAACTTTGGCTATGCGCCCGCTGGGCAATATCTTCGGCTTTGGCGATAAACGTTTCCCGTTCCGGTGGGTACTCGAGTTCCTTAATACGCAAATCGCGACAGGTGTCCCACCAGATTAATAATTCCAGATGCTCGCGCTCGGCGGCACAAAGATGGCCGCAGGTTGGTGAGGCCAGAAATTCACGAATGCCCTCGTGTGAACCACCCCAGCGTGGCATCTGAAATGGAATGTATTCATCCAGCGCGTAAAATGCGCGCGGAAAAATAGCCAGACACACAGAGAGCCAGTATTCAGCCTCGGCATCGCCCTTGCAATTCGGCAGTACCGCTGGACGCGGTAGATTTGGGCACGCTGCATCTTCCAGAGAAAGCCCGGAAAAGGCCATCAGCGTTTCCATTTCCTGCGGCGAATGCTGATGATATTTGGCTAACACCAGCATCAGCGGTTGCCCGGTGAAATCGGTACCCTCAAGAAATTCAATTAACCAGTCGGGTTGACCGAAGACTTTTGTGTTGGTGCTGGTTAATAAGGCAACCATCCACTGGCGTGGCTCGCAATCGATAGCATTCAATGCGGCAATGACCATTCGCTCGTTGCAGGCCCCGGCGCAAACCCACATTGCGGCAGACGTCTCCTCTGCCCAACCATAGCTACGGTAAAGCCACGCGCGGTGGTTCCAGAACTGGGCTTCGGCAAGCCAGGCGTGAGTCGAGCGCGGGCGGGCGTGCTGCCAGGCTTTGATGAGAGCTAATCCTTGCGGACCTGCATCGACGAGAGCATCCATATCATAAAAACGGTTGCACATTTGGGTCCAGGCGAGGAAGTAACGCTTTTCAGCTTCACGGCTGGTGAAGCTGTCCGTCAGCGCCTGGTTGAAGCGGGCGTCGAGCTCATCGTAGCGCGCTTCGCGCAGCAGTGCGGGAATATTGGCGATATGCCAGACGCGTTGCTCGTCAGTATGCGGCAGTTTGCTATTGCACATCTCACGCATTGCGTTGAGTATGCGTTCATCCTGAACCATGGACAGTCCTTTTGGCTACGATGTAGGTGTAAATTCCCTACACTGTAGCCTATAACTGCGAAGCGTGAGATTTTTTTAATTACGCTATCCGACAGGCATCCGCTTCCCAACGATACCCGACGCCGTACACTGCGCGGATAAACGACTGTTCGGCGTCCAGCGACTCCAGTTTGCGCCGCAGGTTCTTGATATGGCTGTCGATGGTGCGATCGGTCACGACCCGGTAGTCATCATAGAGATGGTTAAGCAACTGCTCGCGGGAGAAGACTTTTCCCGGCTCATGCGACAACGTTTTCAGTAGGCGGAACTCCGCCGGGGTTAAGTCGAGCATCTTCCCGCGCCATGACGCCTGAAAACGGCCTTCATCAACAATCAGCGGGCTGGCAGCATCCAGTTGCTGCAGTTCGCGCTGGGGTTTACAGCGGCGCAGTATTGTCTTCACGCGGGCGACAACTTCGCGCGGGCTGTAGGGCTTACAGATGTAGTCATCGGCACCGATCTCCAGTCCCAACAGACGGTCAATTTCTTCGATTTTGGCGGTGACCATCATGATCGGCACTTCAGAGAAACGTCGAATTTCCCGGCATAGGGTCAAGCCGTCAGTGCCTGGCAGCATCAGATCCAGCAAAATCAGATCGGGTGGCGTCTGGCGCACGTACGGTAAAACCTGGTCACCGTGGTTGATGAGCGTCGGGGCATAGCTCGCGGCACGCAGGTAGTCGATAAGCAATTGTCCCAGCTTGGGTTCATCTTCCACGATCAGAATACGCGGCGTGTTTTCATCAATGGGTAACTCTGTCATACATCTCTCTGTAAATCGCGTTCCAGCGGTAACTCTACTGTAATGCTTACCCCGCCAAAAGGCGAATGGGCGGCGCGGATATGCCCATTGTGCGCCTCAACAATATTGACGCAAATCGCCAGACCCAGACCGGAGCCTCCGCTGGCGCGGTTACGCGAACCTTCGGTGCGATAAAATCGCTCAAACAGTTTTTGCAGCTGTGCATCGTTTACGCCCGGGGCTGAATCGGCGAAGGTCAGTAAGACCTGGCGCTCGCGCTGTTCGGCGGAAATACGCAGACCGCCGCCGCTGTCGGTATAACGTAGGCTGTTTTCCAGCAGGTTATTGAACAGTTGCATCAGACGATCCCGGTCGCCAAACACCGTCATGCTGTCCGGCAGCGAGAGTTGTATTGTCAGTCCGCGGCTGGCAAAACGCTCGCGAAACGCGCCGCTTGCGACTTCCAGTAACGGGATCAGATCCAGGGAGGTTTTTTGATAGGCCAGGGCGCCTTCATCTGACATTGAGAGCTGATGGAGATCGTCCACCAGTTTGGTCAGCGTGCCCACTTCGGCCTGTAAAGAGGCCACCGAATCTGGAGTGAACTGGCGAACGCCATCCTGAATCGCTTCCAGCTCGCCGCGCAACACCGCCAGCGGCGTGCGCAGTTCGTGAGAAATATCGGCCATAAAATCACGGCGCATCTGCTGGTTCTTTTCCAGCGTACTGGCCAACTGGTTGAAATCCTGCGCCAGTTTGCCCAGTTCATCGGTACTGGTGGGGGCAACGCGGGTGGTGAAATCCCCCGCGGCCAGCTTGTGCGTGCCGTCCACCAGACGCTTGACGGGGGCCAGCAGACTACGCGCCAGTGTAAACGTAGCCAGCGCTGCCAGGATAGTGGAGAGCGCGACGATCAGCCAACTGGTACGGCGCTGCTGTTTATCGAAATTAATATCTGTATTACGCGTTAAGCGTTCTACGGGCGACGCGATGACGGCACCCACTTCGATCCCGTTAACTGTGATTGGGCGGCGCGTGCCGTCGCCGGGAACCGGACCACGTGGGCCGACCAGCACGCGGGCGTTTTGGTCGATGACCCAAAACTGGGTACGCCAGCCGTGCGGCGGCATACCGGGGCCTGGCTTGTCATCGTTGTTGTCGTGTTCAAAAGAACGCAGGATCTGAAAAACAAAACGATCGTTATTGCGCAGAAACCGCCAGTTGCCATGTTGCTGATATTGTTCGCCCAGCGCGTCGCTCAGCATTTGTAGCCGCTGTTCATTGCCGTGTTTGATGTAGTCAATAAATCCGCGTTCGAAGCTTACCCGTACGGCCCAGTGCATGCTAATGAGTAGCACAATGCAGGTGGCAAAAATCGCCAGAAACAGTTTGCCGGTTATTCCGGGTCGCCATAACTTCATCAGTTGCTCCTTTTACGCCGTGAAATCACCGCGTTGGTTTGCGTATCGTTTGGCACGCGGGCAAAAATCATCGCTGGCAGCGCGATAATCAGGGCAATGCACAGCCAGGTATACATAAAGACGGTATGGGTGCTGCCGCTGTCGAGAGCGATATGCTGTTGACCAAACATGCCCAACAGCAGGCCAGCGATGGTTACCCCGATACTCATCGACAGCTGCATGATCATCGACAGCAGGCTGTTACCGCTGCTGGCGAGATCGTCAGGTAAGTCTTTTAAGGTCAGGGTGTTCATCGATGAAAAACGGGTGGAGTTGACCATGCCTTGTAAAAACAGCACGAAGGGCAGCACGTAATACCAGCCGAGCAGGGCGGTCGTCATCAGCAACAGGCAGACCAGCGACAGGCCCAGCGTGGTGGCAACCAGCACCCGACGATAACCAAACCGGTTGACGACCTGAACCACAATACGCTTCATGCCCATGCTGCCCAGTACCATCGGGATCATCATCAGCCCGGCATGAAACGGCGAAAAGCCCAGCCCAATCTGCAAAAACACCGGCGTCATAAACGGTAACATTCCGCTACCAATGCGCCCGACAAAACTGCCAAGCAGGCCTAATGAGAAAGTGGGGGTGCGAAACAGATGCAGACTGAACAATGCGCGCGAGTTGTTGCTGGCGTGTCTGATATACAGAAGGATTGCCAGCACGCCGCAGATAACCAGCGCCGCCAGCGTAATGTCCGAGATCCCGCTGCCTTTACTGCCATCCAGCGCCAGCGTCAGTGCCGCCATACCAACGGCCAGCAGCATAAATCCCGAAAGATCGAAGCGCCGGGTTTGCAACGTGTAGTTAGGCATCAGCATTAAGGTGGCTATTGCCCCAATAATGCCGACGGGAATGTTAATCAGGAAAATCCAGTGCCAGGACGCATACTCCACCAGAATGCCGCCTAATGCCGGGCCGAGCAACGGGCCAATTTGCCCCGGTAAGGTGACGAAGGTCATGGCCGCCATATACTGTGTGCGCGGGACAATCTTCATCACCGTCAGCCTGCCGACCGGCACCATCATCGCACCGCCGACGCCTTGTAACACGCGGGCCATTACCAGCTCATTGAGCGTGCTGGACCCGGCGCAAAACAGCGATCCCAGCGTGAACAGGATGATGGCGGTGAAGAAAATATTACGTACGCCGATCTTGTCTGCCAGCCAGCCGCTGGCGGGCAGCATCACCGCCACAGTTAAGACATACGACACAATGACCATATGCATATGCAACGGGCTTTCGCCGAGGCTTTTGGCCATTGCAGGCAGCGCGGTATTGACGATGGTGGTATCCAGCGATTGCATAAAAAAGCCGAACGCCACAATCCAAAGCTGCCAGCGGGTGCTGTCGGGAAGTTCTGTCATAAGTCTGCTACCGGGTTGCTGTTTTTACGCGAAAAACGCATCCGCAGACGGTCGAAAAAGAGATACACCACCGGGGTGGTGTACAGCGTCAGCAGTTGGCTCACTACCAGCCCGCCGACGATAGTTATCCCCAACGGCTGGCGCAGTTCCGAACCGTCGCCAGCTGATAGCACCAGCGGCAGCGCGCCAAAGAGTGCTGCCAGCGTGGTCATCATGATGGGACGAAAACGCAGCAGGCAGGCCTGGAAAATGGCTTCTTCCGGCGTCAGCTTGCCATTTCTCTGCGCCTCAAGCGCAAAGTCGACCATCATGATGGCGTTTTTCTTCACAATGCCAATTAATAGCATGATCCCTATCAGGGCGATTAGGCTGAACGGGGCATTGAACAATTCCAGTGCCAGTAGCGCACCCACCCCGGCAGAAGGCAGCGTTGAGAGGATCGTAAGCGGGTGAACGTAGCTTTCATACAGCATACCCAGCACGATGTAGACCGTGGCGATGGCGGCGATAATCAGGATCACCTGCGAGTTCATCGTATCCTGAAAAACCTGTGCCGTACCGGCAAAACTGCCGCGCACCGTTGACGGGACGCCAAGCTGGGTCATGGTCCGGTTAATGGCTTCTGTGGCCTCAGAAAGTGATGCGCCGGTCGGCAGGTTAAACGACACGGTTGAGGCGGCAGACAGCCCCTGATGGTTCACCGACAGCGGGGCGTTCGCCGGTTGCCATTTAGCAAAGTACGACAACGGGATGGCTTTGCCATCGCTATTAATGACAAACATTTTATCCAGCGCGCTGATGTCCTGGGTGTAGCGCGGGTCGACCTCCATCACCACTTTGTACTGGTTCATCGGCTGGTAGATGGTCGATATTTGCCGCTGACCAAAGGCGTTATTCAGCAGGCTGTTGGCGGTTTCGACGTCGATCCCCAGACGTGACATGGTGTCACGATCGTAGGTCAGACTCATCTCTGCACCGTTGTCCTGCTGATCGGAGTTGACGTCAGCCAGTTGGGGCAGGGTGGCTAACGCTTTACGGATTTTCGGTTCCCATTCCCGTAATGCGGCAAGATCGTCCGACAGCAACGTGTACTGGTAGCTGGCGTTGGCTTGCCGTCCCCCGACGCGAATATCCTGTACCGCCATCAGAAACAGGTTCGCCCCCGGCTCTTTGGCCAACTTCACGCGCAGCCTGTCGATCACCTGCTGAGCGGTTTGCTGGCGCTCTGCGCGCGGCTTCAGAGTAATAAACATCATGCCGCTGTTAACACGGGAGCCGCCGGTAAAACCGGTGACGTTGTCCACAGCTGGATCGTCACGGATGATCTTCATAAAATCCTGCAACTTCCCGCGCATGGCCTGAAACGAAATGCTTTGGTCGGCCTGGATCCCCCCCATCAGGACGCCGGTGTCCTGCTCCGGGAAAAAGGTTTTGGGGATGGAAATATACAGCCAGACGTTGAGCGCAATGGTTGCCAGTAATACCACGCCCACCATTCGGGTATGGCGTAACACCCACCGCAGCGAGGTGGCGTAACTTTGTTGCAAGGCAACCAGCACCCGGCCAAATCCTCGCTTACGAGACTGTTCTCGTGGGGCGCTGGATTTGAGCATCCATCCGCACATCATTGGCGTGAGCGTCAGCGAGACCAGCAGTGAAATCCCGATGGCAACCGACAGGGTCACGGCAAATTCCCGCAGTAATCGTCCCGGCAGACCGCCCATTAACAGCAGCGGCAGGAACACCGCCACCAGCGACAGGCTCATGGAAAGTACCGTAAATCCGACTTCGCGCGTGCCTTGTAATGCCGCCTGGAGCGGCTTCATTCCCGCTTCCAGGTGCCGGGATATATTTTCCAGCACCACGATGGCGTCATCGACCACAAACCCGGTGGCAATGGTCAGCGCCATTAGCGACAGGTTGTTCAGACTGAATCCACACAGATACATGGCGGCAAACGTGCCAATCAGCGAGACGGGCACTGCTACGGCGGGGATCAGCGTCGCGCGCCCGGAGCGCAGGAAAACAAACACCACCAGGATAACCAGCGCCACGGAGATAATCAGCGTCTGTTCCACTTCTTCCAGCGACGCACGAATGGTCGGCGAACGATCCTGGGCAATTTGCAAATCAATGGTGGCCGGGATCAGCGTTTGTAACTCTGGCAATTTGGCCCGGATGCTGTCCACCGTCTGGATGATGTTGGCTTCCGGGAGTTTGCGGATCATCAACAGAATGGCCGGTTTGGCATTGGTCATCCCGGCGTTACGCACGTCCTGCACCGAGTCAGTGATAGAGGCGACGTCACCCAGACGTACGGCCGCACCGTTGTTGTAGTGAATAATCAACGGTTGATATTCTGCCGCAGTTTTGAGCTCATCGTTGGTTTGCACCTGCCAGCGGCGGGTTTCATCTTCCAGCGCGCCCTGTGGTTGACGCACGTTGGCGCTATTGATCGCACTACGCACGTCATCCAAAGAGACACCCTGGTTAAACAGCGCCTGCGGGTTCAGGCCAACGCGCACGGCGGGCAGGGAGCTGCCGCCGACGTCGACGTCGCCAACGCCGTCAATTTGCGCGATGGTCTGCGCCAGCTGTGTCGAGGCGAAATCATACAATTCGCCCTGAGAATAAGTATCCGAGGTTAGCGTCAGGATCATGACAGGCGCATCGGATGGATTGGCCTTTCGGTACGTTGGCCGACTGGGCATTCCGCTGGGCAGCAGGCTTTGGGCGGCGTTAATGGCCGCCTGAACGTCCCGCGCCGCGCCGTTGATGTCGCGATCAAACGTAAACTCAAGAATAATGCGCGTGCTGCCAAGCGAACTGCTTGACGTCATTTCATTCACGCCCGCGATACGCCCAAGCGATCGTTCCAGCGGCGTTGCGACGGATGACGCCATGGTTTCAGGTGATGCTCCCGGCAGCGAGGCGCTGACCATGATCACCGGGAAATCTACCTGCGGCAGCGGCGCGACCGGTAACAGGCGAAAGCCCAGAATGCCGCACAGGGTAATGGCGACGGAAAGGAGAATAGTCGCTACCGGACGATGGATGAAGAGAGCAAAAAATTTCATTTACGCGTCCTCTTCCTGACGCGGGAAGCGGTTTTTCACGTACAGCGACAGTCGGTCAAACAGCAGGTAAATCACCGGGGTGGTAAACAGGGTTAATACCTGACTGACCAGCAGTCCACCGACCATACCAATACCTAATGGGCGGCGTAACTCAGCGCCCACGCCGGTACTTAACATCAGCGGCAATGCTCCCAGCAGAGCCGCCAGCGTGGTCATCAGGATCGGGCGAAAACGCAGCAGGCACGCCTGGAATATAGCGTCGCGCGGTGCCATCCCCTGTTCGCGTTCAGCGGCAAGGGCAAAGTCGATCATCATGATGGCGTTTTTCTTGACGATACCGATCAGCAAAATAATACCGATGATCGCAATAACGTCCAGTTCACTACCGGCAATCATCAACGCCAGCAGTGCCCCGACGCCCGCCGTCGGCAGCGTGGAGAGAATGGTGATTGGGTGAATAAAGCTCTCATACAGCACACCGAGCACGATATACATCGCGACGACCGCTGCCACAATCAGCCAGATGGTATTGCCGAGCGCGGCCTGGAAGGCCAGCGTACTGCCCTGGAACTGGGTGGTAATACTTGACGGCAGGTCCAGCGTTTTTTCCGCCTGCAGTATTGCCTCTACCGCATCGCCCAGCGAGTGGTCATCTGGCACGTTGAACGAGATGGTGGTGACCGGGAACTGATCGAGATGGTTTATCGACAGCGGGGCAAAACGCTGCTCAATGCTGGCGATGGTGCTAAGCGGGACGATCCCGCCGTCGCTGCTGGTCAGGCGAAGGGAGTCCAACGCGGAAAGCCCCGGCGTACTGGCGGTATCATGTTCCAACACCACCCGATATTGGTTTGCCTGGGTGTAGATGGTTGAAATCAGCCGCTGTCCGAAAGCGTTATACAGCGCGTTATCGACATCTGCCATGCTGATGCCTAAACGGCTGGCGCTGTCGCGATTAACATTTACATACGCCACCAGTCCCTGGTCCTGCCAGTCACTGCTGACGTCAGACAGTTGTGGCAACTGCTGCAGTTTTTCCAGTAGCTGCGGCACCCAGGTGCTGAGAGCGTCCAGCGAGGTGGCCTGCAGCGTAAACTGATACTGGGTGCGGCTCACCTGCGTATCAATGGTCAGATCCTGGGTAGGCTGAAGATAGAGATCGACGCCGGGCACGTTATCCACTGCATCCTGCAGGCGAGCGATGACTTTTTGCACGCGGTCATCGCGTTCATTCAGCGGCTTAAGGTTAATTTGCAGGCGCGCGCTGTTCAGCGCCGGGTTGGTGCCATCAACGCCGACGAACGCGGTCAGGCTTTCTACTGCCGGGTCTTTAAGGATCACATCAGAGACCTGACGCTGGCGTTGAGCCATGCTGGCAAATGAGCTGGACTGCGGTGCCTGCAACGTGCCCTGAATAATGCCGTTATCCTGGATCGGGAAGAAGCCCTTCGGGATAAAGATCCACAGCATCACGCTTAATGCCAGCGTGCCGAGCGCGACGCCAAGCGTCAGCCACGGGTGGTTAAGCACTTTTGCCAGCCAGTGACCGTACCCGGCAATGACGCGCTCGAACATTCTTTCCGAGGCACGGGAGAAGCGGTTTTGCTTGCGCAATGACGCCTGGCTGAGCATGCGGGCGCACATCATTGGCGTGAGCGTCAGTGATACGACGGCGGAAATCAAAATCGCCACCGCCAGCGTGACGGCGAACTCGCGGAATAATCGCCCGACGATATCGCCCATAAACAGCAGCGGGATCAGCACTGCAATCAGGGAAAACGTCAATGAGATGATAGTAAAACCAATCTCGCCTGCGCCTTTAAGGGCGGCGGTCAGCGGTTTTTCCCCTTTTTCGATATAGCGCGAAATATTCTCGATAACCACAATCGCGTCATCGACCACAAACCCCGTGGCGATGGTCAGCGCCATCAGCGTCAGGTTATTGATCGAGAAATCGAGGAATACCATTACCGCAAAGGTACCTATCAGCGATAGCGGTACGGCGACCGCGGGAATAATCGTGGCCGGTATATTGCGCAGGAACAGGTAAATGATCATCACCACCAGCGCAATCGCCAGCATCAGTTCAAACTGGGTGTCGGAAACGGAAGCACGAATGTTGGTTGTACGATCCGAAAGCACCGTGACATTGACCGATTTTGGCAGGCTTTCTGTTAGCGCAGGCAGCATCTGGCGAATGCTGTCCGCGGTGGAGATAATGTTCGCACCAGGCTGGCGCTGAACGTTCATCACGATAGCTTGTTGCTTATTGGCCCACGCGCCCAGCCAGCTGTTTTCCGCCCCTTGCTCGACGGTTGCGACATCCCCGAGGCGCACTGGCGCACCGTTTTTATAGGCAATGATTAACTGACGATACTCATCGGCAGACTGCATCTGGTCGTTGGCTGACAGGGTGACGGCGCGCGTCGGGCCATCCAGGCTACCTTTGGCTGAATTGACGTTGGCGCCGGTGATGGCGGTGCGGACGGTTTCGCTGGTCAGCCCTAACGCGGCAATGGCCTGTGCGTTAAGTTTTACGCGCACGGCGGGACGTTGCCCGCCAGACAGTGTAACCAGGCCCACGCCGGAGACTTGAGAGATTTTCTGCGCCACGCGGGTTTCGACCATATCTTCCACCTGCGTCATGGGCATGGCGGTAGAGGTCACCGCCAGCGTCATGATCGGCGGATCTGCCGGGTTCACTTTGCTGTACACCGGTGGGTTGGGCAGATCGCTCGGTAATAAATTGGTGGCGGCATTAATCGCGGCCTGGACTTCCTGTTCGGCGACGTCCAGCGGTAACGTGAGCTGAAACTGCAATGTCACCACGGATGCACCACCGGAGCTTTGTGAGGACATCTGTTTTAGACCCGACATCTGCCCAAACTGGCGCTCAAGCGGAGCAGTCACGGCGGAGGTCATCACATCCGGGCTGGCGCCAGGGTAGAGTGTCACCACCTGAATGGTCGGGTAATCCACTTCCGGCAACGCTGCGATGGGCAGGAAGCGATAGCCTATAATCCCGGCGAGTAAAATCGCCACCATCAGCAGCGTGGTGGCAACAGGGCGCAGAATAAACAGGCGGGATGGGCCGCCGGTGTTGTCCGGAGGTAACGCCTGCATCAGGAGCGTGCTCCTTTTTTGCCGTACTCGCGTGCGGTGGCTTTATCGTTTGTGGCCGTGGTGCTATGCGCCTCCACAACGTCAACTTTTGCCCCTTCCGTCAGGCGGTCAATACCGTCGGTGACGACGCGATCGCCCGCCGACAGCCCGGCGGTAATCACCACTTTTTGACTGTCCTGAATGCCCGGTTTGACCAGATGTTTACTGACTTTATTCTCTGTATTCAGCACCCAGACAAAGTGACCTTCATTGCCCATTTGTAAGGCGGCAGTGGGGATTACGATGGCGTTTTGCTCGGTGGCGACCAGCATACGGGCGTTAACGAACTGATTCGGAAACAGCGTGTCATCCTGATTGTTGAAGCGAGCCTTCGCTTTGATGGTGCCGGTGGTGGCATCAATCTGGTTGTCGAGGCTCAGCAGTACGCCTTCGCTGAGTTTCTGCGAATTGGTGCGATCCCAGGCTTCGACCTTCAGCGGGTTGCCCGTTTTTTGCGCCCGTAGCACGGTCGCAATATCGTTTTCTGGCAAGGTGAAGATCAGGTCGATAGGATGGGTTTGCGTAATGACGACAATCCCGGTGGTATCACCGCTGGAGATTTGGTTACCTACGTCGACCAGTTTCAGGCCGACACGGCCATCGACAGGGGCGGTGATGCGACTCCAGTCGAGCTGCAACTGGGCGCTGGCGACGCTGGCTTCATCGGCTTTGATCGTCCCTTGCGTTTCGTTCACCAATGCCTGTTGAGCATCCAGTTCCTGACGGGAGACCAGATTGGTTTTCACCAGTTGCTGATAGCGGGCCAGGTCGCGACGGGCATTTGCCAGCGTAGCGGTATCTTTGGCTAACTGTCCCTGCGCCTGGGCAAGGGCGACTTTGAACTGGCTGGGGTCTATTTCAGCCAGCAGGTCGCCGGCTTTGACCTGCTGTCCTTCCTGAAAGTGTAACGCGATGAGCTGACCGTCTACCCGACTGCGAACCGTTGCGGTATTCGCGGCCGTCACGGTGCCCAGTCCCGTCAGGTAACGTGGAACGGCTTGTTCATTGGCGGTGGCAACCTGCACGGGGGCTAGCGGACCAGAACGCATTCCGCGACGCCCTGAGCCTGCGGCGTGCTGTGCTTGCCCGGTTGCACCGGGGGCATTCCCCTGAGATTCACTGCGACTGTGCCAGAACCAAAATGCGGCGATGGCCGCCACGACGGTCACGATTGCTATCACCCAGCGGGATTTGTTACTGCCTTTCATTGTTATAAGTTTCTCATCCTGAAACGTTTCGCGTAATGATACTAGTTTAGCCAGCGATCAAGGGCGAAAGATGGAGGAATTATGAAACACTGTCGGGATTCGTCTGAATGGCGGCGCGGCTTTGCGAGGCGTTACGCAACAATGGGCGGTGAAAATCGCCAACGCGAAAGAGTGCGCTAGAGTGCGGACAAGGCAAAAGGAGGTCAGCCAGAGATTTCAGCCGGACGCTGAAACGGGAAAGCCCCTCCCGAGGAAGGGGCCAAAATAAGGAAAGGGTTATGATGAAGTACGTCATTATACTGGTGATACTCTTAGTGATTAGCTTCGCGGCTTACTAAGACACCAGGGGAGGGGAAACCCTCCCTAACCCTCACTCCTGACCATAAGCCACAGTCACGATGATGTCAATACGCACACTTTTCAGCCTGCGAGCCGCTTAGCGGAAAACCACTTCTGCCCAGCGTGCCAGACCGGCAGTCACCGAGCCGAAATCATCGCCACCGGCGATAGGGATCCCCGGCAGCTGTTCGGAGAGGGCTTTTTTGATAAGCGGTGAGCGTGCACTGCCACCGGTCAAATAAATAACATCCGGTTTTTCCTGGGCATTATCCAGCGCCAGCTGCACCTGCTCCAGAATGCGCGCCAGTGGCTGATTGAGCGCCGTCTCCAGCCCCTGTTGGCTGATTGCCGTTGCCAGTTCATCACTGATAAATGGCAGCGCCGCCGTGACGTTTGCCTGTGTGGAAAGCGTAATTTTGCTTTCTTCAGCGCTGCGTACCAGCCGGTAGCTCAGACGCTCGCGCCAGACTTTGAGCAGCAGAGCGACTTTATCGGCTTCTTTCGCGTCGCGGATCAGATCGTTTAACAAGCGTCCGTTGGCGGTACTGTAAAAATCACTTTGGGCCGGAACATCGTTAATGGCGACGGCGTTCCACCACGGCAGAATAGGTAAGGCGATGCCTTTTTCGGTTTCGCCTCCCATGCCGAGCAATGGCATCAGGTGTTTAAAGGCCAGCGCGATGTCCAGATCGTTACCGCCTACGCGACAGCCACTGTGACCTAACAGGCTGGTCTCGCGATCGGCGCGCTGATGCCACTGCGGGCCCATTAGCAGCAACGAGCAGTCGGTGGTACCACCGCCGATGTCCACCACCAGCACGCGTTTCTCGTCTTGCAGCGTGGCTTCATAATCCAGTCCCGCCGCGACCGGCTCGTACTGAAACACCACATCCTGGAAACCGGCGCGTTTGGCCGCACGCTCAAGAATACCTTGTGCCTGGGCGTTGGCGTCGTCGCCGCCTAACCCCTGGAAGTTGATCGGACGACCGATAACGGCCTGGGTGATCGCTTCGGGTAGCTGGTTTTGTGCCTGGTTGCGGATGTGCAGCATCATCGCGCAGACTAAGTCTTCAAATAGCGCAACCTGCTGCGGTTTCAGGCCGCTGGCACCTAAAAACGATTTTGGTGATTTAACGAAGTAGACTTCTTCCGGGTCATCAATATATTGGCCCAGTGATGCCAGACCAAACTGCACGCTATTGGCGTTCACATCGATGTCTTCTTCGCGATTAAAGCGCACCGCACGACGCAGTAATGCCTGCGTTTCGTCATCCGTTGCCGGGACATCATGATGGCGATACAGCCACTCGCTGACCGCTTCACGCGTCGGGGCGCACAGCATGGAGGGCAGTAGCGTGCTGTCATTTTCCATTTTGAGCAATTGCGGCTGCCCGTCACGCATGACGGCCACTGAACAGTTCGCCGTACCATAGTCAAAACCAATAAACACCGTAAAGCTCCCCAGGGCAGTCAAGAAGGGGCGAGACTTTAGCGAAATGTTGTCGTCCCGACAACTGGAATATGAAAGCAAGGCGCATCGGCGGAATAGCATTTATGCTGTAGGCTGGTAAAAAAAAGGACGCGGACATGTATACACTGAACTGGCAATCGCCCTATGACTGGCCCTGGATGCTGGGGTTTCTCGCTGACCGTGCCGTGGATGGCGTAGAAACTGTAGGCACATTGACGTATGCAAGAAGCCTGGCGATTGGCCAGCATCGTGGGGTGGTGAGTGTTGTCCCGGATCTGGAGGCCAACGTGCTGCAGGTAACGTTAAGCCCGGGACTTCAGCCCGTTGCCCGCGAGTGTCTGGCCAAAATGGCGCAGTTGTTCGATCTGAACTGCTGTCCGCAGCACGTTGTAAGCGCATTGGGGCGTCTGGGAGCCGCACGCCCTGGATTGCGTCTACCGGGATCGGTTGATGCGTTCGAACAGGGCGTTCGCGCGATTTTAGGTCAGTTGGTCAGCGTGGCGATGGCGGCAAAACTGACGGCGAAGGTGGTGCATCTGTATGGCGATAGGCTTGCCGACGCACCAGAGTACGTGTGCTTTCCTACCCCTGAGGCGCTGGCCGCCGCACAACCGCTGGAGCTGAAAGCGCTGGGCATGCCGCTTAAACGTGCGGAAGCGCTGATTCACCTTGCCCGGGCGGCGCTGGATGGCACGCTTAAGCCTGTTGCCCCGCCTGATATCGAGCAGGGGGTGAAGCAGTTACAAACGTTTCCAGGCATTGGGCGCTGGACGGCGAATTACTTCGCGCTGCGCGGGTGGCAGGCGAAGGACATTTTTCTTGCCGATGATTACTTGATTAAACAGCGTTTTCCAGGCATGACGCCAGCGCAAATCCGGCGCTACGCAGAGCGCTGGAAGCCCTGGCGTTCCTACGCGCTACTGCATATCTGGTATACGGAAGGCTGGCAACCATCAGTTGATGGCGAAATTGCTGGTGTTGAGTAGCAACTCCAGCGGTTGGGCGTCGGCAATAATATCGCCAAAAATCATATCAATACCGATGCCAGACAGGGCATCCATAATCAGCGGCATGTTTACCGGTCCAGCGATAGTTTTGATATCCAGACGTTGTGCGTGGCTCTGAATAATGGAAACCCACATTTCGTCCGTCAGATTGCCGTGCGCGCTGGCGCTCAGTTCGCTGTCAAGTAACAGGTAATCAGCGACGTGATACTTGAGATTGTCAAAGACCTCTAAATCGCGACCGACCTGGCTTAAAATGATGCGACAACCCGCCTGGCGTAATCGTTGCATGGCGGGTATGGCCTGCGCTAGATGCGTTTTCATCACTTCTACCGGTACGCTCAGATGCAATAAACGAGGCGGAAGCGGACTGTTTTCCATCAATGCCAGCAGTTCATCAACCAGCACGGGATTGAGCAACCCGGCGGCGGAAAGGGGCAGGGCAACGCTAAGCCCTTTACCGGCAACAGCGGAGGCAGAATGCTGGAAAAATTCAGTAAAGACCCGACGGTCGAGAGCATGATTGAGTGCAGGATCGACCAGACCGGCGCGGAAAGCCTGCTCCTCAATGACGTCGCCTTCGCTGTTCCATAAGCGCAGCGACAACAGCCAGAAGCTAAAGGTCTCAGGAACCCGTGGAGACGCGACGCCGTGGGCGATCATCAATATTGGGTTATGGGTAATGATGTTGCGTTGTTCATCGGGTGACAGTATCCCTCGCGTCGCATGCATCTGGCTCTGCTGGGGTTCATAGACGCATACCCGCCCACGTCCGCTATTTTTGGCCGCGTAGCAGGCAATATCTGCCTGCGACATTACCTCGGTGGCGATACGATTTTTGTCATCAATTAGCGTGATCCCGGCACTGGCGCCAATACGGTGTAAACGGCCTTCCCATGTAAAGTGGTAATCATTGATGGCGCTAATGACGCGACCCGCGATAAACCGGGCACTTTCGATATTACAATCTGGCAGCAGCAAGCCGAACTCATCGCCGCCAAGACGCGCCAGCACATCGCTGGTGCGCAGCATGCTCAGCATCAGAGAAGAGAGCTCGCGCAGCAAGGCATCTCCCGCCGCATGACCGGCGCTATCGTTGACGGCTTTAAAACGATCCAGATCGATGAAGACCAGCGCGTGATGCTGATGGGAGTTGTGTACCGTATGCAGCAATTGTTTCAGATGGTTTTCGAAGCTGACCCGGTTGGCCAGATGCGTGAGGTCATCATGCGATGCGCTGTAACTGAGTTGACGCAACATCTTGCGTGATTCGGTGACATCCTGAATCACCAACACGGAGCCAATGCTACCGCCGTCGAGGGTGCTGAGCGGCGTGATACTGTACTGAATATCGTAACTGGTGCCGTTACGACAATGCAGGACCACTTCTTGCTCAATAGCCGTGCGCGACATGTCGGCGCTGTAGATATTTTCCATTAGCGGGCCGTTATCACCGAAAGTAATACGCAGCACCGTGAGCAACGGGATCCCTAACGCGCTCTCTTGCGACCAGCCGCTCATTTTCTCGGCCACCGGATTCATAAAGGTGACGTTCAGGTCGACGTCGATACAAATCACCGCTTCACCGATGGAATCCAGCGTAATATGCAAACGCTCTTTTTCCTGATACAGCGCCTCGTGGAGTTGCTTCACTTCGGTCATGTCGAGATTGATACCGAGCAAGCGTTCCACTTCGCCGTCTTTATTCAGCACCCGGTTAGCCAACGAGCGGATATGCCGAATGCCGTCTTTGACCGCAATGCGGAATTCAAGTTTGAAAGGAACACGTGCCGCCAGCGAATCGCGAATCACGCTTTCGGCATGTTCGCGATCTTCAGGGACCACGCAGTCATACCAGACTTGCCAACTGGGTTTGATGTGCGCAGGGACCTCATAAAGATCGAACATGCGCTTATCCCAGCTGATTACGTCAGGCTGCAATTCCCATTCCCAGATGCCAATGCCGCCTGCTTCATTCGCCAGCGTAATACGTTCCATTAACCGCTTATTGATCCACTCCGTGTGTTTCAGGTCGTTAATGTCCTCAACCTGGGCAATAAAGTAGAGCGGGGTGTTATCGCTATGACGTACCAGTGAAACGGCCAGCAGTGCCCAGACCACCTCGCCTGCACGGGTGTAATAGCGTTTTTCCATTGAATAACTATTGATTTCACCGCGCGACAGCATTTGCAACTGCTCAAGGTCGTTATTCAGATCTTCCGGCCAGGTTAACTGCTGGAAGGTCAGCGAGCGCAGCTCTTCCTGGCTGTAACCCAGAAAATGACACAAGGCTTTATTGGCCTGTAGCCATTGCCCCTCGGTGCCCACCAGCGCCATGCCGATAGCGGAGTATTCCATGGCGTTGCGAAAACGCGTTTCGCTCTCTGAAATGTGTTTACGTTCGGCACGAAACGCGTACATGACCATGGTCATCATGTTTGCCGGTAACAGAATCATCAAAAACGGCAGCCACGGCATGCTGGACATGACAAACGTTTTCGAGGTGGAGAGCAGTGAAGGGTCGGCGGCCAGCATTAGCGAGACCATCATTACGGTGCTGAGGAAAATCAGAAACGCTTCCATGCGCGGCAGACGCACGGCACTCCACATCAGCAAAACGATCACGCAGGTAAACGGCCATGGAAGATACATCATCGACAGCCAGCTGAACGCTAAAGTTACCAGTAGGGTGATGAGCGTTTCCAGCAATAAACGGGGATCGCGGTGACGCAGCAGATAATGCGGCTTAAACAGCAAACCTAACGGTACCAGCGCGAGCGCGCCGATGGATTCTGAAAGCACCCAAATTAGAAATGTATTTAACGACGTTTCACCTGGAAGCAGCAGCCACATCAAAAAACCGCCCAGCAGCGGCGGGACCACGGCACTACCGAATGCCAGACGCGCCCAGTCGTTAAGATTTTGTAAGGGATTGTACCAGGGCAACAGCCTGCGCAATAACATGGCGCCCGCAACGGCCTCAATAATATTGATGGCAGTGTAGGTGAAATTCAGCGTGTCGGTCGGGAAGAATAACAAAGAGGCACCGATGCTGCCCAGGGAGCATGCCAGCGCGATCCCCGGCCACATCTTTCCTGCATGACGGTAAAAAGCCACCATCATAATTGAGGTCGGGAACCACAGTGGTGCCAGCTGCGTGCCGTAACGGGACAGCTCCAGCGAGAACAACGTAAAGATGAACGCCACCAGACCTAAACTGGCCAGGCGCAGTAGAGGATGCGGTAAGGTAACTAAAACATGTTGGGATGGTTTACTCATTACCGCTTTACCCGAATAGCCGATGTCGCCGTGGCGAAGATGCCGGAAGCATCATGTTTAATCTGTGATTATGCTAGTACAAACATTTTACAATTAATACGCCAGCTGCTCATAAAATAACACTCTCAAGCTATTAATTCCTAAGGTGGGTGAATAAATTTTGCGCCTGCTTTAAAACTGACCATTTTAATTTGCGACAGGGACTGCATTGGTGCAGCCTGGGCTGGCGTCGCGCCGCTGAAATCCCTATAATTGCCGCGTTTGGCGTTTCGACGCCCCCTTCCTAACATCCAGGTTAATCAGGTCGCTAAATTTATGACTGATCAGTCTCATCAGTGCGTCATTATCGGCATTGCCGGCGCATCGGCTTCCGGCAAGAGTCTTATTGCCAGTACTCTCTATCGCGAATTGCGTGAACAAGTGGGTGACGAACATATTGGCGTTATTCCCGAAGACAGTTATTACAAAGATCAAAGCCATCTGTCGATGGAAGAACGTGTAAAAACCAACTACGACCATCCGAACGCGATGGATCACAGCCTGCTGTTCCAGCATCTGCAAACGCTGAAACGCGGCTCGGCGATTGAATTACCCGTCTACAGCTATGTTGAACACACGCGTACGCAAGAGACTATTCATATTGAACCCAAAAAAGTGATTATCCTCGAAGGCATTTTGCTGCTGACGGATGCACGTTTGCGTGACGAGATGAATTTTTCTATTTTTGTAGATACCCCGCTCGACATTTGTCTGATGCGCCGTATCAAGCGGGACGTCAACGAGCGCGGCCGCTCGATGGATTCGGTGATGGCGCAATACCAGAAAACTGTGCGTCCAATGTTCCTGCAATTTATTGAACCCTCAAAACAATACGCCGATATCATCGTGCCGCGCGGGGGTAAAAACCGCATTGCCATCGATATTCTGAAGGCGAAAATCAGTCAGTTCTTTGAATAAGTTCAGCGAATTGTGTACCGTTCAGTAATAACCTGGTTCACCCTTAACGCACCTGGCGTTAAGGGGTTGAAGCACGAAAGGAGAAAGTGCCATGCGTTTATGTGACCGAGATATTGAAGCCTGGTTGGATGCAGGTCGTCTGTCGATCAATCCACGTCCTCCTGTCGAGCGTATTAATGGCGCAACAGTAGATGTGCGTCTTGGCAATAAATTTCGTACGTTCCGCGGTCATACGGCAGCGTATATCGATTTGAGCGGGCCGAAGGATGAAGTTAGCGCCGCGCTGGATCGCGTGATGAGTGATGAAATTGTCCTTGCCGAAGGCGAAGCATTTTTCCTGCATCCCGGCGAGTTAGCGTTGGCCGTAACCTTTGAATCCGTCACGCTTCCGGCAGATTTGGTTGGCTGGTTAGACGGCCGTTCGTCGTTGGCGCGTCTGGGCCTGATGGTTCACGTGACCGCGCACCGTATCGATCCGGGCTGGTCAGGGTGCATTGTGCTGGAATTTTATAACTCCGGGAAATTACCGCTGGCCTTGCGTCCGGGCATGCCGATTGGTGCGCTGAGTTTTGAACCGCTCTCCGGTCCGGCTGCGCGTCCCTACAATCGCCGCCAGGATGCGAAGTATCGCGACCAGCAGGGCGCAGTAGCCAGCCGGATTGATAAAGACTGATTTATTTTCAGTCCTTTGGGGATAGCATGAGACGATTTCTGACGACGCTGATGATTCTCCTGGTCGTGCTGGTGGCCGGTTTTTCTGCGTTAGTAATGTTGGTGAATCCCAATGATTTTCGCGCGTATATGGTGAAGCAGGTTGCTGCACGTAGCGGATATCAATTGCAACTGGACGGCCCACTGCGTTGGCACGTTTGGCCCCAGCTTAGCATCCTCTCTGGACGCATGGTGTTAACGGCTGAAGGGGCCAGCGAACCGCTGGTTCGTGCCGACAATATGCGTCTGGACGTCGCGTTATGGCCGCTGTTGAGCCACCAGCTCAGTGTGAAGCAGGTGATGCTCAAAGGTGCTGTTATTCAGCTGACGCCGCAGACCGAAGCGGTGCGTGGCGAAGATGCGCCCATTGCTCCGAAAGACAATACGTTGCCCGATGTCGCCGAAGACCGTGGATGGTCGTTTGACATTGCGCGTCTGCGCGTTGCCGACAGCGTGCTGGTATTCCAGCATGAAGACGATGAACAGATTACGGTTCGCGACATTCACCTGGAAATGGAACAGGACACCCAGCATCGCGGTACCTTTGACTTCTCTGGTCGCGTAAACCGCGATCAGCGCGATCTGGCCTTAGCCTTTAACGGTAGCGTTGATGCGTCTGACTACCCGCATAACCTGGCGGCCAATATCGAGAAGCTCAGTTGGCAGTTACAGGGCGCCGATTTGCCGCAGCAGGGGATTCAGGGGCAGGGTAAGCTGCAGGTTCAGTGGCAGGAAGAGAATAAACAGCTCGCGTTTAACCAGATTGCGTTGACGGCCAACGACAGCACACTGTCCGGTCAAGCCCGTGTGTCGCTGTCTGATAAACCGGACTGGGGCGTCGATCTGCGCTTTGGTCTGCTCAATCTGGATAACTTGCTGGTGCAACGTGACGCCGCGTCGGCAACGAGCGGCGAGGTGCAACAGGGGCAAAGCCAGTCAACGCTCGCACGACCGGTGATTGCGTCCCAGGTCGATGCCGTGTCGTATCAGGGGCTCAGGGGTTTTTCCGCAGATATTGCGCTACAGGCAGACAAAGTCCTGTGGCGTAAAATGGCCTTTGATAACGTTTCAGCCAAAATGGCGAATCAGTCAGGCTTGCTGAGTATCACTGAATTGCAGGGGACGAGTGAGGGTGGGCTGATTTCGCTTCCCGGCAAGTTGGATGCCAGAAAGGCGCAGCCGCACGCAGTCTTTCATCCGCGTCTGGAAAACGTCGAAATCGGTACCATCCTGAAAGCCTTTAACTATCCGATTGCGCTTACCGGCAAGCTGTCGCTGGCGGGCGATTTTTCCGGTTCTGATATTGACGCGCAGGCGTTCCGTCACAGCTGGCAAGGGCAGGCCCATGTTGATATGAGCGACACACGCATGGAAGGGATGAACTTCCAGCAGCTGGTACAGCAGGCCGTTGAGCGCAGCGGCGGCGACGTGAAGTCTCAGCAGAGTCTGGACAACGTGACCCGACTGGATCGTTTTGTCACCGAGCTGTCGCTGGATAACGGCAAGGTGTCGTTGGATGAGATGGAAGGGCTGTCTTCCATGTTAGCGCTTTCCGGTAAAGGGACGCTGGATCTGGTTGAGCAGACGTGTGACACGCAGTTTAACGTGCGTGTGTTGGGCGGCTGGGATGGGGAAAGCAAACTGATTGACTTCCTGAAAGCCACGCCGGTTCCGCTGCGTATTTATGGGCCATGGCAGGCGTTGAACTATAACCTGCAGGTGGACCAGCTGCTGCGTAAGCATGTACAGGATGAAGCGAAACGTCGGCTGAACGACTGGGCCGATCGCAACAAAGAGTCCCGTAGCGGCAAAGATGTGAAAAAACTGCTGGATAAACTCTGACGGATAATGCCGGATGACGGCGCGAGAGCGTCTCATCCGGCACGTCACCTACACTTCGTAATCCATCTCTTCGTCATTAGTGTGCAGCGGTATTAACTGGACCTTTTGCACCCGGTGGTTTTCCACCTGCAACGTTTTCAGTCGATAGTCGCCCACCTGCACTTCTTCCCCGGTTTTCGGTATACGCTGCAAATATTCCATCAACAGCCCGGCAATGGTGTGATATTCCCGTTTCTCATCAAGGGGAATCGGGACGTATTGCACCAGATCTTCCAGCGGCATATGCCCGTTAGCCGTCCATGAACCGTCAGCATTTTTCTGAATGTCGTGGCGGGCGTCGATCTCTTCCACTTCATTCGGCAGGTTTCCGGCGATGGTTTCCATCACGTCGCTCAGCGTCACAAGTCCCTCTACGGAACCAAACTCATCCGCCACAAACGCAAAGTGGGTGCGGGCATTACGGAACTGCTCCAGCGCCGGCAGTAGCGGCAGGGTCTCCGGGAATACCAGCGGCTGGCGGATCAAGGCGCGTAGATCGAGCGGTTCGCCGCGCAGCGACTGTTGCAGCAGGTCGATGACGTGTACCACTCCGAGCAGTTCTTCCTGCTCATCTTCTCCGGTGACCACCAGACGCGTGTGCTGGTTTTTCTCCAGCAGGGCGCGGATCTCGGCTTCGGGTGCGTTCAGGTCGATATGCTCAATATCATGGCGCGAGGTCATAATGCTGCTGACGGTGCGCTGATTCAGATTCAGCACACGTTCAATCATCCGGCGCTCCTGCGGGGCAAAAATCTGACCTTCATGATGATCGGCCAGCATGGCTGCTGTTTCAGCATCCAGTTCGGCATCTTCTTTTTGTCCACTCAGCAGACGCATCACCGCCTCAGCGGTACGCTGGCGCAGGGTATGATTGGCTGACAGAAAACGGCGGCGGTTGAAGATGGCCAACTGATTTAATGCCTCAATCATGACCGAGAAGCCGATAGCTGCGTACAGGTAGCCTTTTGGAATGCGGAAACCAAACCCTTCGGCGACCAGGCTGAAGCCGATCATCAGCAGGAAGCTAAGACACAGAATAACGATGGTAGGGTGGCTGTTGACAAAGCGGGTCAACGACTTGCTGGCAAGCACCATCAGGCTAATGGCAATAATGACGGCGGCCATCATCACGGCCAGATGATCGACCATCCCGACGGCGGTGATCACCGAGTCGAGCGAGAAGATGGCATCCAGCACCACGATTTGTGCGACCACGCCCCAAAACTTCGCGCCTTTACGCTGGGTGGGGTTATCGCTGTCTTTCCCCTCCAGCCGCTCATTGAGCTCCATCGTGGCTTTGAACAGCAGGAAGAAGCCCCCGAAGAGCATGATCAGGTCCCGTGCGCTAAAGCTCAGATCCCGAATGCTAAACAGCGGGGTGGTCAGCGTGACCAGCCAGGAGATTGAGGCCAGCAGCAGCAGACGCATCACCATCGCCAGCAGGAGCCCGGTAATACGCGCCTTGTCCCGCTGGGCTGGAGGTAATTTCTCCGCGAGGATGGCAATAAAAACAAGATTATCAATGCCAAGAACAAGTTCGATCACGATTAGCGTGACGAGTCCGGCCCAGATTGACGGATCGGCAATCCATTCCATAGTAAAAATGATACCCATAGTTGTATGACAATTGTCACAATTCGATCATGGATAAAGCCAGCGAAAAATGCAATGCCGGGAACGGATTTCTCTGTTATTGATATCCGGCAGTCAGTCGAGAAATAGCCTTAATGTTGCTGCAGGAAATAATTTTTTAACGTGGCATATATTTAGGAAATATCGCAGGTGGTCTGTTTTTTATATTGGCGCTGTCAATATCAATAAAATCCTAAAAATATTCAAATTTCATTCTTAATATTAATCTTAAAAGCAAGAGGTAGCGGCGTTGTTATCTTGCCTGCTATTCCTTTAGCTGCAACAATTCTTTCCGTATATAACAAGAAGCCTATTTCTTCCTTGCTCCGTGCTGCATTTTCTGATGTGACGCGGAGAAGGGTATGGAGAAAATAAAGGGGAAGGTAAAAATTTAAATTAATCAGTGCATTGGTAGCTAACAAAGCCAGGGGCGGTAGCGTGCCTGGCCGCCTGATGAACAGCCTGATTTATTCAGTCAACAGACCGAAGATGAATTCAATATTTTTAGGATTGATGCCAGTTAAATTTCTTTTCAATTAACGGCAAGGTAAATGTGAACAGGTGAAACTGCCATTTAGAAAGCACGTGATAATGACTCTGCCAAAGTGATAAATAATCAATGATGAAATCCAAAATTAAATTGATACCCGTCCTGGTGTCGGTGATCTTGATAAACGGTTGTACCGTACTACCGGGCAGCAATATGTCGACGATGGGTAAAGACGTGATTAAGCAGCAGGACGCTGATTTCGATCTCGACCGTATGGTGAATGTTTATCCACTGACGCCCCGACTGGTAGAACAATTACGCCCACGGCCAAACGTCGCCCAACCCAATACTTCGCTGGACCAGGAGATTTCCGGGTACCAGTATCGCGTTGGCCCGGGCGACGTCCTGAATGTGACCGTCTGGGACCATCCGGAACTGACCACGCCAGCGGGGCAATACCGCAGCTCCAGTGATGCCGGCAACTGGGTTCAGCCCGATGGCACCATGTTTTATCCCTACATTGGCAAAGTCAACGTGTCCGGGAAAACGTTGGCAGAAATCCGCAGTGATATTACCGGGCGCTTAGCGAAGTACATTGCTGACCCGCAGGTGGACGTTAATATCGCCGCTTTCCGCTCGCAGAAGGCTTATGTCTCCGGGCAGGTGAACAAATCCGGCCAGCAGGCCATTACCAACGTACCGTTAACCATTCTCGACGCCATTAATGCCGCTGGCGGCCTGACTGAGGCGGCGGACTGGCGTAACGTCGTGCTGACCCATAACGGTCAGGAGCAGCGAATTTCCCTGCAGGCACTGATGCAAAATGGCGATCTCAGCCAGAACCGACTGCTTTACCCAGGCGACATCCTGTTTGTTCCACGCAACGACGATCTGAAAGTCTTCGTAATGGGGGAAGTGAAGAAACAGAGCACCCTCAAAATGGACTTCAGCGGTATGACGCTAACCGAAGCGTTGGGGAATGCGGAAGGGATCGACCTGACCACCTCCAATGCCAGCGGCATCTTCGTCATTCGACCATTGAAAGGCGAGGGCGCACGCAACGGCAAGATTGCCAATATTTATCAGCTCGATATGTCCGATGCCACCTCTCTGGTGATGGCGACGGAATTCCGCCTTCAGCCTTACGACGTGGTGTATGTCACTACCGCACCGGTCGCCCGCTGGAACCGTTTGATCAATCAGTTGCTGCCGACCATTAGCGGTGTTCGTTATATGACGGATACGGCCAGCGACCTTCACAACTGGTAATCGACATGTTTAACAAAATCTTAGTTGTCTGCGTGGGGAACATTTGCCGTTCCCCAACGGCAGAGCGCCTGTTAAGGCAGTTTCATCCGGCGTTGACGGTCGCCTCTGCAGGTCTCGGGGCGCTGGTGGGCAAGGGAGCCGACCCGTGTGCGGTGAGCGTGGCGCAGGCACATAACCTGTCGCTGGAGAATCATTGTGCGCGGCAAATCTCAGGAAAAATGTGCCGGGATTACGACCTGATCCTCACCATGGAGAAGCGTCACATTACCGCGCTGTGTGATATGGCACCGGAGATGCGCGGCAAGGTGATGCTATTTGGTCACTGGGACAGTGAGCGCGAAATACCTGACCCTTACCGTAAAAGCCAGGATGCGTTTGACGCGGTGTACGCCTTACTTGAACAGTCTGCCCGCCAATGGGCTCAGGCACTGAACGCGGAGCAGGGAAAACAATGACAGAGAACGTAAAACAGTCTGCTGCGTCAGCAACCGGCAATGATGAAATTGATATCGGTCGCCTGGTCGGGACGGTGCTGGAAGCGCGCTGGTGGGTGCTGGGTATTACCGCGGCCTTTACGCTGTGCGCGGCCATTTACACGCTGTTTGCCACGCCTATCTACAGTGCCGATGCGCTGGTGCAGATTGAGCAAAACACCGGCAATTCACTGGTGCAGGATATCGGCTCGGCGTTATCGAATAAACCACCCGCCTCGGAAGCCGAAATTCAGCTGATTAAGTCGCGGCTGGTATTGGGGAAAACGGTGGACGATCTGGATCTGGATATCGCCGTCACCAAGGAGACGTTCCCGCTGTTTGGGGCGGGTTGGGACCGGCTGATGGGCCGCCAGAACGAAACGGTTAACGTGACGACGTTCACCTTACCAAAGGCAATGAATGAGCAAGCGTTCACCATTAAGGTGCTGAATAATAAAAGTTATCAGCTGATCAGTGACGGCGGTTTTAGCGCCCAGGGTCAGGTTGGACAGCCGTTAAACCACGGCGGCGTCACGATGCAGGTTAACGCTATTCATGCTGCAGCTGGCAGCGCCTTTACTGTCAGCAAATATTCCACGCTGGGCATGATAAACGCCCTGCAAAATAACCTCAGCGTGACGGAAACCGGCAAAGACACCGGCGTTTTGAGCCTGACATTCACCGGCGAGGACCGCGAGCAGATCCGCCAAATTCTCGACAGCATCACCCGTAACTACCTTGAACAAAACATCGTACGCAAATCCGAAGAGGCCGCCAAAAGCCTGGCATTTTTGGCCAGGCAGTTGCCGGAGGTGCGTAACCGTCTGGACGTTGCCGAAAACAAACTGAACGCCTTTCGTCAGGATAAAGATTCAGTCGATTTACCGCTGGAAGCCAAAGCGGTGCTGGATTCGATGGTTAACATTGACGCCCAGTTGAATGAACTGACGTTCAAGGAGGCGGAAATCTCCAAGCTGTTCACCAAAGCGCATCCGGCTTACCGCACGCTGCTGGAAAAACGTCAGGCGCTGGAAGATGAGAAAGGCAAACTGAACGGCCGGGTGACGGCGATGCCAAAAACGCAGCAGGAAATTGTCCGTTTGACCCGCGATGTGGAGTCCGGTCAGCAGGTCTATATGCAGTTGCTGAACAAGCAGCAGGAGCTGAAGATAACCGAAGCCAGCACGGTAGGGGATGTGCGTATTGTCGACCCGGCCATTGCTCAGCCCGGCGTGCTGAAGCCGAAAACTGCGCTGATTATTCTCGGCAGTATTCTGCTAGGCCTGATGCTGTCGGTGGTCGGCGTGCTGCTGCGTTCGCTGTTCAACCGCGGAATCGAAAGCCCGCAGGCGCTGGAAGAACAGGGAATCAACGTATATGCCAGTATTCCGCTGTCGGAATGGCAAAAAGCGCGTGATAACGTGCAGACCATTAAAGGCATCAAACGTTACAAGCAAAGCCAACTGCTCGCGGTGGGTAACCCCACGGACCTGGCGATAGAAGCGGTGCGCAGCCTGCGCACCAGCCTGCACTTCGCCATGATGCAGGCGCGCAATAATGTGCTGATGCTCACTGGCGTCAGCCCATCAATTGGCAAAACCTTTGTCTGTGCCAACCTGGCGGCGGTGATCAGCCAGACCAATAAACGCGTGCTGCTGATCGACTGCGATATGCGCAAAGGGTACACGCATGAGTTGCTGGGCACCAATAACGTCAACGGTCTGTCCGACATCCTTGTGGGTAAGGGCGATATGGCCACTTGCGCCAAACCGACGTCTATTCCTCATTTCGATCTGGTCCCGCGCGGTCAGGTGCCACCCAACCCTTCTGAACTGCTGATGAGCGAGCGTTTTGGCGAGCTGATTGCCTGGGCCAGTGCGCGCTATGACCTGGTACTGATTGATACCCCGCCCATTCTGGCGGTGACCGACGCGGCCATTGTTGGCCGTCATGTTGGCACCACGCTGATGGTCGCTCGTTATGCCGTCAACACCCTGAAAGAGGTGGAAACCAGCCTGAGCCGCTTTGAGCAAAACGGGATTCAGGTTAAGGGCGTGATCCTCAACTCCATCTTCCGACGCGCAAGCGGGTATCAGGATTACGGCTACTACGAATATGCATACACGTCGGATTCGAAATAAATAACCAACCCTGCCGGATGCGGCGTAAACGCCTTATCCGGCCTACAGAAACATATTTATACCCTGGGAATGAAAATGACCACAGACAACCCGCTCATTTCAATTTATATGCCGACCTGGAATCGTCAGCAACTGGCGATCCGGGCGATTAAATCGGTTCTGCGTCAGGATTATCCGCACTGGGAGATGATCATCGTGGATGACTGCTCCTCTGCGTATGAACAATTAAAGCAGTATGTAGAAGAGCTGAACGATCCGCGCGTCACCTATACCCATAATGCCTTTAATTCCGGGGCGTGTGCGGTGCGCAATCAGGCCATTATGCAGGCCAGCGGGCAGTACATTACCGGTATTGATGACGACGATGAGTGGACGCCGAATCGCCTGAGCGTGTTTCTAAAAGATCGCCATCAGCTGGTCACCCGGGCGTTTCTGTATGCCAATGATTATATTTGCGAAGGCGAAGTCTATTCCCAGCCCGCCAGCCTGCCGCTATATCCCAAGTCGGTGTACTCACGGCGAAGGTTCTATAAACGCAATATTATTGGCAATCAGGTCTTTACCTGGGCGTGGCGGTTCAAAGCCTGCCTGTTCGATACCTCGCTGAAAGCGGCACAGGATTACGACATTTTTCTGCGCATGGTGGTGGCCTATGGCGAGCCATGGAAGGTCAATGAAGCCACGCAGATCCTGCATGTGAATCACGGCGAGATGCGCATTACCTCATCGCCGAAAAAATTCTCCGGTTACTTCCAGTTTTACCGTAAGCACAAAGGCAAATTTGACCGCGCCAGCAAAAAATATCAGCTGTTTACGCTGTATCAGATCCGCAACAAACGCATGAACTGGCGCACGTTACTGACCCTGTTGTCGCTGCGTAACGGTAAACGCCTGGCCGACGGTCTACGGGGGCGCTAAGTATGCTGGAAGATATCCGCGCCAATAGCTGGAGTCTGCGGCCGTGCTGCATGGTGATGGCCTATCGGGCCGCCCATTTTTGCTCTGTCTGGCGCAAAAAAAACGTGCTGAATAACCTGTGGGCCGCACCGGTGCTGGTGATGTATCGCCTGATTACCGAATGTATTTTCGGCTATGAAATCCAGGCGGCTGCGACTATCGGCCGTCGTTTTACTATTCATCATGGCTATGGCGTAGTCATCAACAAACGCGTGGTGGCCGGGGACGATTTTACCCTGCGTCATGGCGTGACCATCGGCAACCTCGGCGCAAACGATCTGGCCTGTCCGACGATCGGCAACGGCGTTGAGTTGGGGGCCAATGTCACCTTGCTGGGCGATGTCATCATTGGTCATAACGTGACGATTGGTGCTGGCAGCGTCGTTGTGGACAGCGTGCCGGACAATACGCTGGTGGTGGGTGAGAAAGCGCGAGTAAAGGACGTAAAATGAATATCCTGCAATTTAATGTCCGACTGGCAGAAGGCGGCGCGGCAGGGGTGGCGATGGATTTACACCTGCGGGCGCTGGAGCATGGGCTGTCGTCGCGCTTCATTTATGGCTACGGCAAAAGCGGTAAGAAAAGCCTCAGCCACCATCACTATCCGCAGGTGTTCAAGCATACGCCGCGCCTGACGTCGGCGCTGAATATTGCGCTGTTTCGCTTCGCTAACCGCGACCTGTTTGGCAATCTCGACAATCTGTATCGTACAGTCACCCGCACCGCAGGCCCGCTGGTGCTGCATTTTCACGTGCTGCACAGCTACTGGCTGAATCTGGAAGAGGTGGTGACGTTTTGTCAAAAGGTGCAGGCGCATAAACCGGATGTCACCTTTGTCTGGACGCTGCACGATCACTGGAGCGTGACCGGGCGCTGCGCGTTTACTGACGGCTGCGAAGGCTGGAAAACCGGCTGCCGGAAATGCCCGACGCTGAGTAATTATCCGCCGGTTAAGGTTGATAAAGCGCATCAACAACTGCCCGGCAAACGCCAGATGTTTCGCGCCATGCTGGCGCTGGGTTGTCAGTTTATCTCCCCCAGTCAGCATGTGGCTGACGCGTTTAACAGCCTGTACGGCGCGGGGCGCTGCGCCATTATCAACAACGGGATCGATGTCGCGACCGAAGCCATTCTCAGTGATTTGCCGCTAAACGATGAGCCTCGCAGCCGGCCGAAAATCGCCATCGTGGCTCACGACCTGCGCTATGACGGCAAAACCAACCAACAGTTGGTGCGACAGATGATAGCGCTGGGCGACAAAATAGAGCTGCATACCTTCGGCAAATTCTCGCCGTTTAGCGGCGCGAACGTGGTCAATCATGGATTTGAAACCGACAAGCGCATACTGATGAGTGCGCTTAACCTGATGGATGGACTGGTGTTCAGCTCGCGAGTGGATAACTACCCGCTGATTTTATGCGAAGCGCTTTCTATCGGCGTACCGGTGATTGCCACGCACAGTGAGGCCGCACAGGAAGTGCTGGCGAAATCGGGGGGGAAAACCTTCAGTGAAGAGGATGTCCTGCAGCTGGTGCAGTGCAATAAAACGGCGATCGCGCAGGCGGTATTTGGTACGTCGCTGGCGGCCTTTCGCCAGCGCAGCCGCAGCGCTTACAGCGGCCAACAGATGCTGGAGGACTATGTCTCGTTCTATCAGAATCTGTAGCTATTTGATGCTGCCGCTGCTGTACCTGCTGGTCAACGTTAAGCTTGTGCAGCTGGGGGAAAGTTTTCCGGTCACCGTGGTTACGTTTTTGCCGCTGCTGCTGTTGCTGTTTGTTGAGCGTATCAATATCAAAAAACTGCTGATTGCGCTGGGGATTGGCGGTGGGCTGACGGCCTTTAATTACCTGTTTGGTCAGTCGCTGGATGCCAGCAAATATGTGACCTCCACCATGCTGTTTGTCTATACGGTGATCATTATTGGCATGGTCTGGAGCATTCGCTTTAAAACCGTCTCCCCGCATAACCACCGTAAGATTTTACGTTTTTTCTGGCTGGTTGTGGGGCTGGTGGTGGCGCTGGCTGCGGTTGAGATGGCGCAGATTATTCTCACCGGTGGCAGCAGTTTAATGGAAGCAATTTCGAAATATCTTATTTACAGCAACAGTTATGTTCTGAACTTTATTAAGTTTGGTGGTAAACGAACTACCGCACTTTATTTCGAACCGGCATTTTTTGCTCTGGCATTAATCTCAATTTGGCTCAGCATCAAACAGTTTGGTATCAAAACGCCTAAGACCGATGCTATGATTCTGGCAGGGGTGATATTATCAGGATCGTTTTCAGGGGTAATGACTTTTATTTTATTTTACCTGCTGGAGTGGGCGTTTCAGTATCTGAACAAAGAAGCGATAAAAAAGAAGTTACCACTGGCGATAATCTCACTTAGCGTGTTTATGGTTGGCGTAATATTTGCTTTCCCCTACATTGCCGCACGACTTGGTGATTTAGGCACGGAAGGGTCGTCATCGTATTACCGTATTGTGGGGCCGCTGGTGATGGTCGGTTATTCATTACTCAATATCGATGGCGTAGTCAGATTTGGCTCACTTTATGAATATGTAGCGTCATTCGGAATCTTTAACGGTGCAGATGTCGGAAAAACAATAGACAATGGTTTGTATCTGCTGATTATTTATTTCTCATGGTTCGCTGTGATATTAGCGGTGTGGTACATGGGAAAGGTTCTGAAAATGATGTTAAATGCGTTTGGCGATAATCCGAATTATCAGGTGCAGCTTTATCTTTTTACACCGCTGTCGCTGTTTTTTACCGGTTCAGTATTTAGCCCGGAATATGCGTTTTTAATTGTTTGTCCGTTTATTTTGCGCAAGGCGCTAAATATCGCGAGGTAATTCCTATGCTGCTCACTATTATCACCGTCGCCTTTCGTAATCTGCAGGGGATCGTCAAAACCCACGCATCGCTAGCCCATCTGGCGCAGGCGGGCGACATCAGCTTTGAATGGATTGTGATCGATGGCGGTTCTGCGGACGGTACGCAGGCGTTTCTGGAAAATCTCAACGGTGAGCACCGGTTACGGTTTGTCAGCGAACCGGACAACGGTATTTATGATGCGATGAACAAAGGCATTGCCCTGGCGCGAGGGCGGTTCGCACTGTTTCTGAACTCCGGTGATATTCTGCATGCGGATGCTGCGTCATTTATCCGCCAGCTCAAAACGCAAAGCGACAAGGCGATGGTGATCGGCGATGCGCTGCTGGATTTTGGCGATGGAAACAAAATTAAGCGTCGTGCCAAGCCCGGTTGGTATATTTACCACAGCCTGCCGGCCAGTCATCAGGCGATATTTTTTCCGGTTAGTGGATTGCATACCTGGCGCTACGATCTGCAATTTAACGTGTCGTCTGATTATGCGTTGGCCGCAAAATTATATAAATCTGGTTATGCCTTTAAAAAATTAAGCGGACTGGTCTCTGAGTTTTCTATGGGCGGCGTATCGACGACAAATAATCTTGAGTTATGCCGGGATGCAAAAAAGGTCCAGCGTCAGATATTACATATGCCGGGTTTTTGGGCCGAACTGTCCTGGCATTTGCGCTTACGCACCACCGGTAAGGCCAAAACCTTATATGGCAAAATGTAAGGGGTAAATATGCAGGATTTAAAAGGCTTCACGATGCCGAAAGGCTTTCGCGGAGGTGGTGCAATTAAAGTGCAATTATGGTGGGCGGTACAGTCAACATTATTTCGACTATCACCGCAGGTGATGTACCGCTGGCGCGCATTTTTATTACGTTTATTCGGCGCGAAGATAGGAAAAAACGTCGTTATTCGACCTTCAGTTAAAATAACCTATCCGTGGAAATTAACCCTGGGTGATTACGCATGGGTGGGTGATGACGCGGTGTTATATACGTTGGGCACGATTACGATTGGTGCCAATGCTGTTATCTCGCAAAAAAGTTATTTATGTACCGGTAGCCATGATTATGCCAGCCCGCACTTTGATATTAACGCCACGCCGATTGTGATTGGCGAGAAATGCTGGCTGGCGACAGATGTATTTGTCGCACCCGGCGTGACGATTGGGGCGGGCACTGTCGTTGGGGCGCGAAGCAGCGTTTTTAAATCGCTGCCCGCCAATGCCGTTTGTCGGGGAAATCCTGCGGTCGTAACGCGCGAACGCGTTGAGAAAGTTACTCCCTGAGGGGATCATTTAAGAGGTGTAAACATGTCAAAAGTCGCTCTCATTACTGGCGTAACCGGGCAGGATGGTTCTTACCTGGCAGAACTTCTGTTGGAAAAAGGGTATGAAGTTCATGGGATTAAACGTCGTGCGTCGTCGTTTAACACCGAGCGAGTGGATCATATTTATCAGGATCCGCACTCGGGTAATCCAAAATTTCATCTGCATTACGGCGATCTGACGGATACCTCCAACCTGACCCGTATTTTACAGGAAGTTCAGCCGGATGAAGTCTATAACCTCGGGGCGATGAGCCACGTGGCAGTATCGTTTGAATCCCCGGAATACACCGCGGACGTCGATGCGATTGGTACGCTGCGCCTGCTGGAGGCGATCCGCTTCCTCGGCCTCGAAAAGAAAACCCGCTTCTATCAGGCCTCCACATCTGAACTGTACGGCCTGGTACAGGAAACGCCGCAGAAAGAGACCACGCCGTTCTACCCGCGTTCTCCGTATGCGGTCGCCAAACTGTACGCCTACTGGATAACCGTCAATTACCGCGAATCCTACGGCATGTTCGCCTGCAACGGCATTCTGTTTAACCATGAGTCTCCGCGCCGGGGCGAAACGTTCGTTACCCGCAAAATTACCCGGGCGATTGCCAACATTGCGCAGGGGCTGGAGTCATGCCTGTACCTCGGCAACATGGATTCCCTGCGTGACTGGGGCCACGCCAAAGATTATGTGCGCATGCAGTGGATGATGCTGCAACAGGATCAGCCGGAAGATTTTGTTATTGCCACCGGCGTGCAGTACTCCGTGCGCCAGTTTGTCGAAATGGCGGCCGCGCAGCTGGGCATTAAATTGCGTTTTGAAGGGCAGGGTGTTGAGGAGAAAGGCATTGTCGTGTCGGTGACCGGACACGATGCGCCGGGCGTGAAGCCGGGTGACGTGATGATTGCGGTCGATCCGCGTTATTTCCGTCCGGCAGAAGTCGAAACATTGCTCGGTGACCCGGCAAAAGCGCACGACAAGCTAGGCTGGAAGCCGGAAATCACCCTGAGCCAGATGGTCAGTGAAATGGTTGCCAACGATCTGGAAGCGGCGAAGAAACATTCTCTGCTGAAATCTCACGGCTACGATGTTGTTATTGCACTGGAGAGCTAAGGAAGGTGCGAATAAGCAGGTCA
>NZ_SZWP01000041.1:0-49719 GCF_005280825.1 Citrobacter sp. wls829 | reverse complement strand
TCAGGAACTTGTTCGCACCTTCCTTAGCTTGCGATGTAAGCAATACTTATTTTGCGGCGTAATCCACGGCACATAAAAACAAAAAAAGAAGAAACAACTGCCCTTTCATTAAGCGAAGATTAGTCATGTTATGACTTGCATTAACACATATAGAAATAGGTATTGCATTGGTGAATGTATTTTTTCATTTTATTCACATTGTTTATTTGTGCTGAGTGTATGTAATGAAATGTTTTAGAACTCGTCTAAATAAAGGCTAAGTGATACATTAATTCCGTACAGTAAATATTAGATAAGAAAGTTTATCATTCCCTACTCTGTCTCAGGCATTCGAACCATGGCGAGAAAAACGAAAGCTGATGCCCTCAAAACGCGCCAGCACCTGATTGAAACGGCGATTGTACAGTTTGCGGCACGGGGTGTCGGCAATACAACGCTTAATGACATAGCGGATGCCGCTAACGTGACGCGAGGTGCAATCTATTGGCATTTCGACAATAAGAGTCAACTGTTTAATGAGCTTTGGCTGCAGCAACCTCCCTTGCGCGATCTTATTCAGGACCAACTCATCGGACGTTGGGGTGACAATCCGCTACAGAGGCTACGGGAGAAATTAGTCGTGGGTTTGCAATATATTGCAAAAATCCCCCGCCAGCAGGCATTAATGCAAATTTTATATCATAAATGTGAATTCCATAACGATATGATATCGGAACAGGATATTCGCGATAAAATAGGCCTTTGCCATCAAAGAATACGTGATTCATTACAGAAATGTATGGATGAAAATCTTATCGCCACCAGTCTGGATTTAGACGTTATCCTGATTATTTTACACGGAAGCTTTAGTGGGATAATAAAAAACTGGTTAATGAATCCAGTCAGTTATGATCTTTATGAACAGGCGCCAGTATTAGTCGATAACGTATTAAAAATGCTAAGTCCCGATGGCTGTGTGATGCAATTTGTTGAGCGTGAAAATCAGGTAGGGTAGATTCGGCTGATCGCAGTCAGCCGCCATGGCATGACGGCTGGAAACGCGCGTTAGCGGATGGGTTATTCAAGGTCGATGCAGTTGACCAGCTTGAGGGGATTCACCGAGTTCATATTCCGGCACTTATCATGCTCTGTTGTCATTAACTCAATCCACTGTATGAGTAGGGCATCAAAAAGAAAAACAAAGACAGCAAAAACAACCAGCCACCAATACTTGCGAATCATTACCAAATCCTGTGTATTCATACCCAAGCGTGCAGGGAATATACACGAAATCTCTATGCTGAAAAGCAGACTTACAATGCTTTTACTTTGTTGAAATTAGTTGTTCTTTTCAGCTAATCGGCTCTTTTTAGACAGGTTTTTTGTCTTTCGCTTTTTGACCTTTGCAAGGTCATTTTCTGAAAAGTGGGAGCTAATGCTCAGTCTTCTAATCCCCATTTTTACGTATTCATCATTGACTTCGATACCGATAAATCTGCGATTCAACGCCACTGCCGTCGCGCCCGTGGTGAAGCTTCCTGCGAACGGATCTAACACAATCTCACCCGGGTTGGAGGACGCGAGAATAATGCGTTCTAACAGCGCCTGAGGTTTTTGGGTCGGGTGGTTTTCGTACTCATCCATCAGATAGCGTACGCGGGGAAAATCCCAGACGTTACCGGGCACCTTTTGATGATTGTACGGCTGAGGTGGGTTCTTTCGGTAATCGATTAGCGCGCGCTTGGCGCCCGTTTTAGCCTCAACCAGAACGTCATCACGATTAAAGGTATAGCTTTTCGAGTCTTTGACCATCATCAAGATAGGCTCATACATTGAGCCAAAGAAGTTTTTGGCCTGGACTCCCGAGCTATCATAGGACCACACGATGCGGCTTTTGATGGTGAAAAGCTGGCGACATTTGAGGTCGATATACGGCATGTTCTCCGTACTGTTCATGATGTACATGGTACCCTGCGGCGTGAGTATTCGATGGCATTCATCAATACACTCAAACAACCATGCCAGAAAGGTCTCTTCGTCCCAGGATTCTACGAGCCCGTCAAAATCTTTGCCGATGTTATAAGGTGGGTCAGCAAAAATGAGGTCGACGCTTGTAGACGGCAGTTTTTTCAGTTCGGTCAGCGCATCACCGTGGATTATCTTTTTCGATTCATCGCCAAAATAGACGGGTTCACATCCTGCGTTCATCGTCAAAGCCTCCTTATGATGCTTATAAAAAAGGCGCTTCCCCATGCCGAGTAGCGCCTTTTAAAACAAACATTTAACTGATTAGTATCAGTTCATGCCGTATTTTTTCAGTTTTTTACGCAGCGTACCACGGTTGATGCCCATCATCAGGGCAGCACGGGTCTGGTTACCGCGGGTGTATTGCATCACCATGTCCAACAGGGGCTGTTCTACTTCAGCCAGTACCAGCTCATAGAGATCATTAACATCCTGACCATTCAGTTGAGCAAAATAGTTCTTCAGTGCCTGTTTAACCGAGTCACGCAGGGGTTTTTGAGTTACCTGATCCTGAGAGTTAACGGTAGAAACGGTCAGTACGTCAGAATTTACGCGTTGTTCGAACATAGTTCTGTCAGCTCTTTATTTCTGTTTACGCAAAATTTTCGAAGTATGCCTCCAACGCCGCCAGCTGTTCGCTGGAATCTTCAATGGCGTTGAATGTGCGCCGAAACTGGTCATTTGGAGCGTGTTCCTGGAGATACCAGGATACGTGTTTACGCGCAATTCGGTACCCTTTTGCCTGACCATAAAAGTCGTGCAGTTCCCGAACGTGCGCACAAAGCAAGCGCTTCACCTCTGCCAGAGGCAGGGGGGGTAGCAGCTCCCCAGTGTCCAGATAATGCTGGATTTCCCGAAAGATCCAGGGTCTTCCCTGAGCTGCACGGCCTATCATCAGGGCATCAGCCCCCGTATAGTCGAACACAGCTCTGGCTTTATGCGGGTCAGTAATGTCGCCATTCGCGATAATCGGAATGGAAACTTTCTGCTTAACTGCCCGAATACTGTCGTACTCAGCATCTCCATTGAACAAACAGGCGCGGGTGCGTCCATGAATGGTCAGAGCCTGAATGCCACAGTCTTCAGCCAGTTGGGCAATCTCTACGCAGTTACGGTGTTCCGGAGCCCAGCCGGTGCGAATCTTGAGAGTGACAGGAACGTCCACTGCATTGACGACCTCGGTTAGTATCGATTTCACTAAATCCGGGTACTGCAAGAGGGCTGAACCTGCAAGCTTGCGATTCACTTTTTTAGCCGGACACCCCATATTGATGTCAATAATTTGGGCGCCGCTTTCCACGTTAATACGTGCGGCATCGGCCATTTCAACAGGGTCGCTACCGGCAATTTGCACCGTGCGAATTCCTGGTTCATCAACGTGCACCATCCGTAAACGAGACTTATCACTTTCCCAAACCTGCGGGTTAGAAGACATCATCTCGGATACCGTCAATCCTGCTCCCATCTCATAGCACAGCGTCCTGAATGGTCTGTCAGTGATGCCAGCCATAGGTGCTGCGATCAGGCGATTTCTGAGCTGATATTGTCCGATACGCATGAGTTAAGAAATGACCATACTGTGACTGCAAGGCGGCGTATATTACGCATTTTTTGCACGAGATGAAAGGCCAAACTTTGACCAATCCACTGAGGTGGATCAATGAATTGCCGTAAATGTGAACGGATGAAAATAATTAATTATATAAATCATTGGATTATAAAAATGTGTCTGTTTTATATACGCATATAATTTTGCGTAACTTCTCATTTTTTCTTCATCGCCTGGAGATACTGGCAAGATAATCTGCTGAATTAATCAGCAAATTATCGGGACATTGTGTGATCGTCACCTCATTTTAGTACAGGATCTCGGTGTTGCCTGATTGGCTGTCCTCAACCTCGCGACCATTCAGTGGTTGCAGTGGACGGTTGTTCATATGTCCTACGATGTACCTGAAATTTTCAAGCTGTTCGGTTGAGAGGGATATTGGCGTTTTCAGGACAATCCAGGTAACGTTTTCACTACATGGCGGAATCGTCAATGAGCCGCTGTAGCGCCAGTAGACTTTATTGTCGGGCAAAAGTTGGTTGATGTTGACCGGTGAGAAGATGGGCATGTTGCTACCTTCCATGGTTGGAAAGGATTCCCACAAGTTTTGAATGGCTTGATTCGGCTCGTCAACATCAAACATGACAGCCACAATAACGGTGTCACCTTGCTGATTTTTGTGGAGCAGCTGGAGCTCCATCGCGTAGTTTTTCCCCTCGATGGTGTGTTCACTCGGTGCGTGAAAATCCAATTGCTTTAAATAGTAAAGCTGATTGTCAATGTTGAGGGTATCAGGGGTATAGCTGTTCATCGTCGCCTGAAGCGTATGATTGATGCTCTGGAACCTTACTGGGCTATCGGTGTACTGCATGGTGAGTATAGGGAGCCCAAGTTTGCTGGTATCGCTGGGCTGAATATTGATAGGGGATTGATTTACCCCGGTCTGGCAACTTTTATACTCGTTGTTGATTTCCCCCCAATGTTCAGGGGAGGTATCTCCGATGCTATATCCCCATGACGATGCCTGCACTGAAAAGGACATGAGGCATGCCAACAGCAGCGTTGTTCTAACACGGATTAGATACATATATTCACCCAGTAAATGCCTGTGTTTAAAAATAAATAAAATCAAATGACTATGTTGAGTATTTTAGCGTTGGGGTGGGGGATTACTGGCTGGTGTATTGTCTGAAAATGGCGCAGCCAGAGAACCACGCCGTAAAGATTTTTTTGACCGGTAATGCGGCACCACTCTTCTTTTTCGAGCACCAGATCGAGTGTAAAGAGATCGGCGTAGTCTTCGCAGACGCCTTCTGAGCTGGTTCTGAAGATTACTCCACGATCACGCGGCCATTGAGCGGTTGTTCTGGCCGGTTGTTGTTGTGATGCATAGTCTGAGTGAATTTTTTAAGCTGTACTTCTGAAAGCGTCATCGGGTGTTTCAGGATAATCCAGGTTACGCCTTCGGTGCAGGGAGGGGTTGTCAGAGAACCGCTAAAGCGCCAGTAAGTCTTATCGATGGGCAGCAGTGCATTAAGATCCATCTGCGTGGTTACTCTGACGTCCTGCTCAGCTTGTTCGGGCATTGTTGCCCACAGTTTATTTAGCTCTGCGTTTTCTGTCCCGATATCAAACATGACTGCGACGACGGCAACATCACCTTTTGCATCTTTGTGCACCAGATGTGCCTCCATGGCGTAATGTTTGCCATGAACGGTATTTTCGCTGGGGGCGTGAAAATGGAACTGTTGGAGGATGAATGGTATTCCATCAATGGTAACGCTATCTTTGGTCGAGGCCTTTAGACCCGCCTGAATGGTATGGCCATTGTTGATGAGCGTGGCCGGTCCATCGGTATAGTGAATGGTAAGCGGTGGGAGATGAGCTGTAAGCGTTGTGTCAATGTTGATGGGGGATTGGTTCATTCCGGCCTGGCAAGTTTTGTACTCCTCGCTGAGCGCGCCCCAGTGTTCAGGAGAGCCTTCTCCTTCATAGCTCCAGTGAGATGCAAAAACCGTTGCGGGCATGATGCTTAGCGCCAACAGCGCCGCCTTACCAAAAGTTGTTTTCATACAATTCGTCCAGTGAATGGTTAGTATTTATTTGTTTTTAACTTCAATGAGTTAAGCAAATATTCTAGCGCAGGGACGTTGTGCGGGATGTACAAAAAACCGAAGAGGCCACGAGGGGAGTTTATTTTTTCCTGCCAGTAATGCGGCACCACTCTTCTTTCTCGATCACCGGATCGAGCGTAAAGAGATTGGCGTAGGCTTCGCAGACGCTGTCCGCCTGGCTGGCAAGAATACCGGAAAGGCCCAGTAAGCCGCCCTCAACCGGCAACACGCTGATTAACGGTGCCAGTTTACGCAATGGGCCAGCAAGGATGTTGGCAACCACCACGTCGGCTTTCATGGCTTCTGGCTGATCCTGTGGCAGGTACAGTTCCAGGCGGTCAGAAACGCCATTACGCTGCGCATTATCGCGACTTGCCTGAATGGCTTGCGGATCGATGTCTACACCAATGGCTTTTGCTGCACCCAATTTGAGCGCTGCAATAGCCAGAATGCCGGAACCGCAACCAAAGTCGATCACCGTCTTTCCGTTCAGGTCGAGGCCATCCAGCCATTGCAGACACAAAGAGGTGGTTGGGTGGGTGCCGGTACCAAACGCCAGACCTGGATCCAGCATCACGTTGACGGCGTTCTCATCCGGCACATCGCGCCAGCTTGGGCAAATCCACAGACGTTCGCCAAAGCGCATTGGGTGGAAGTTATCCATCCATTCGCGCTCCCAGTCTTTATCTTCCAGTTGTTCAATTTTATGCACAAACCCCGCACCGAGCAGCGGATGCTGTTCCAGAAGGGCAACCACTTCTTTCATGTCGGTTTCTGCATCGAACAGACCCGTTACATCGGTGTCACCCCAAAGACGGGTTTCGCCCGGCAGTGGTTCAAACACCGGCGTATCATGCGTGTCCTGGAAGGTGATAGAAACGGCACCCGCTTCCATCAGCGCATCGCTCAACTCTTCTGCATTAGCACCGGTGGTGTTCAGTTTCAGTTGGATCCATGGCATGGCAAAACTCTTTATTTATCAGTAGTCAATATGGCGGCTTGCGGGGCGGCAGAACCAAAACGGTTTCCGACCAGGAAAGCCAGCAAACTTAGCAGCAACGAGGGCACAATTGGATGGAAGCCCAGGTACTGAATGTTAAAGGTAGCGAGTATGGCATACAGCACACCGCCGACAATCATGGCGCTCAGTGCGCCCGCTGCGTTCGCTCGCTCCCAGTACAGGCCCAGCACTAGCGGCCACAGGAATACCGCTTCCAGCCCGCCAAACGCCAGCAGGTTGAGCCAGATGATCATCTCTGGTGGTTTCCACGCGGCCAGCAACAACAACGCCCCCAATAACAGGGTGATCACCGCCGACATGCGCTTCAGGCGGGTTTCATTTTTCAGCTGTTCCGGGCGCAGATTCAGGTAGAGATCTTTAATGATCGTAGCGGAACTTTGCAGCAATTGGGCGTTGATCGTCGACATGATCGCCGCCATCGGTGCGGCAAGGAAGATCCCCGCAGCAATCGGTGGTAGGACTTTTACCATCAAGGTGGGGATAACCAGATCAGGTACTGTCAGGTCAGGGAGCACCGCGCGTCCTAATGCACCCGCCAGGTGCATACCAAACATCAGGATTGCCACCACAATCGTGCCGATAATCATCCCACGATGGACCGCTTTACTGTCCTTATAAGAGATACAGCGCACGGCGGTATGCGGCAGGCCAATCACGCCAAAGCACACCAGAACCCAGAACGAAGTCATAAAGGTTGGGGACAGAATGTCATCAGCGCCTTGTGGGGTCACCAGTTTCGGATCGATCGTTTGCAGCGTCTCCACCGCGTTGCTGAGGCCGCCCGCTGCGTGGACCACACCCACAAGCAGGACAATGGTCCCAACTAGCATCACCATGCCCTGCATGGTGTCATTGAGCACGCTGGCACGAAATCCGCCGAATGCGGTGTATAACGCAATACTGATACCAAAGATCAGCAGACCTGTTTCGTATGGAATACCCGCCGCGGTTTCCAGCAAACGTGCGCCGCCGATGAATTGCACTGTCATCGCGCCAACGAAAGCTACCAACAGGCTGAGGCTCGCCAGCCAGACCAGCAAACGGCTCTGATAGCGGGCAAACAGCATATCGTTAAGGGTGACGGCGTTGTAGCGTCGCGCCAGAATCGCAAATTTCTTGCCAAGAATACCCAGCGACAACCAGACGGCCGGCAGTTGGATCATCGCCAACAGCACCCATCCCAGCCCGTATTTATACGCGGCCCCCGGGCCACCAATAAACGAGCTTGCGCTGATGTATGTTGCGGTCAGCGTCATGGCTAAAACGACCCCGCCCATTGAGCGGCTGCCGAGGAAATACTCATTCAGGAACGTGCCGGTTGTTCTCTTTCTCATCGCGTACACAGAGAGACCAAACACCACTACCAGATAGGCGACAAGCGGCAAAATCACTTCAAGCTGCATCGTCATCCTCCAGAGGAATATCGCGATAGATAAATTTCACCATCGCCCAGCACAGAACAATGAAAACCAGCGGGGTTAGCAAGCAGGCCATTTCGAACCAGTGTGGTAAGCCAGTAAAGCCCAGCGTGGAGTCTGGTAAGTAAGCGGCTACTAACCATGTAGCAAGATAGAAAAGGGTCAGCCACAGCGCCCAGCGCGCCTCTTTATGGGCCTGAACAAAACGAGCGTCCATTTTTTGTCCCTTGTGGATAAAGAAAGCGGGGATTGTACCTTATGGGACGTGCCGGAGGGGAGAAAAACAAAAGGCCGGAGGATCCGGCCTTTGCAGTTAATGCGTACTTACTTTTCCTGAAGTCCGAGTTTCTTCTCCAGGTAGTGGATATTGGAACCACCACGCTGGAAGTGCTCGTCATTCATGATGCGGATCTGCAGATCGACGTTGGTTTTGATCCCGTCGATGATCAGTTCCTGCAAGGCGTTTTTCATGCGGGCAATCGCCACATCACGGTTTTCGCCGTAGCAGATAAGCTTACCGATCATTGAGTCATAGTACGGAGGCACGGTGTAACCTGCGTAGATATGAGACTCCCAACGTACGCCAAAACCGCCCGGCGCGTGGAAACGCGTGATTTTACCCGGGCTTGGCAGGAAGGTGTTCGGGTCTTCGGCGTTGATACGGCATTCTACCGCATGGCCTTTAACCACAACTTCATCCTGCGTAATGGACAGCGGCTGACCCGCAGCGATACGCAGCTGCTCTTTGATCAGATCAACGCCGGTGATCATTTCGGTAACTGGATGCTCTACCTGGATACGGGTGTTCATTTCAATGAAATAGAACTCGCCGTTTTCGAACAGGAACTCGAAAGTACCCGCTCCACGGTAGCCGATATCCACACAGGCTTTGGAGCAACGTTCGCCGATGTAACGACGCAGTTCCGGGGTAATGCCCGGTGCTGGTGCTTCTTCGACCACTTTCTGGTGACGGCGCTGCATGGAGCAGTCACGTTCTGCCAGATAGATTGCGTTACCCTGACCGTCAGCCAACACCTGAATTTCGATGTGGCGTGGGTTCTCCAGGTATTTTTCCATGTAAACCATGTCATTGTTGAAAGCGGCTTTCGCTTCAGCTTTGGTCATGGAAATGGATTGAGCCAGTTCAGCGTCGCCGCGTACAACACGCATACCGCGACCGCCGCCACCGCCGGAGGCTTTGATGATGACCGGATAGCCGATGCGCTTGGCATGGGCGCGGTTTGCGTCCATATCGTCGCCCAGTGGGCCGTCAGAACCTGGAACGGTCGGTACACCTGCTTTCTTCATGGCAGTAATTGCAGACACTTTGTCGCCCATCAGGCGGATGGTGTCGGCTTTCGGGCCGATGAAGATAAAGCCAGAGCGTTCTACCTGCTCAGCAAAGTTGGCGTTTTCAGACAGGAAGCCGTAACCCGGGTGAATAGCGACCGCGCCAGTGATTTCAGCGGCGCTGATGATTGCCGGGATATTCAGATAGCTTTTAACAGACGGAGCCGGGCCAATACAGACCGTTTCATCTGCCAGTAATACGTGTTTTAGATCGCGATCCGCGCTTGAGTGTACAGCGACGGTCTTGATGCCCAGTTCTTTACAGGCACGAAGAATACGCAGGGCAATCTCGCCACGGTTGGCGATAACGATTTTATCCAACATGTTCGCCTCGTTACTCGATGACGACCAGCGGCTCGTCAAATTCTACCGGTTGACCACTTTCTACCAGAATCGCTTTTACCACGCCGGATTTATCGGCTTCGATCTGGTTCATCATTTTCATGGCTTCAACGATGCAAAGGGTATCGCCCGCATTCACTTTCTGGCCCACTTCGATAAACGGTTTAGCGTCAGGGCCCGGGGTGCGGTAGAAAGTACCAACCATCGGGGAACGTACGATGTGACCACTGATTTCCGCTGCAGCAGGGGCTTCCATGCTTGGCGCTGCAGTTTGCGCGACAGCGTTATACGGAGCAGGTTGTTGCATCATTGGTGCAGCATAAGCCTGTTGCATCATCGGGAAACCTGCATTTGGCGCTGCGCGGCTGATGCGTACAGACTCTTCGCCTTCAGAAATTTCCAGTTCGGAGATGCCTGATTCTTCAACCAGCTCGATCAGTTTTTTAATCTTACGAATATCCATGAGTGGGTTCCGTACTCTTTGTTTAGTGAAATTGTGACAGGCGTTTTATCGCCGTCTGTATAGCATTTGAATAACTGTTGGTGACAAGATGTCACCCCTCTCTGGCGTTGCACTGCGTGCTGCAGCCATTAAACGAGATATCAAAACTTACCAGTCATTGTGTGGCTATCTTCTGCCATTTTCGGGTAAAAGACAAAATATACCTTCAATACCCGATTGTCACCCTTTCCGCGCTGTAAAAACGCCTCCAGGGAAAGCAAGGTCGCACATTATAACCATTTCGTAGCAATTGGCAGCTAAATACTGGTCTTATCAGGGAAGATAATCAACCGCCTGCATGTAAAGAACGTGGGTTCGTCTGTGTTTTGCAACGCACTGCACATATCCCGAAACTACCGCCACCACTGGCGGAACTTCTTATAACGGCAGGCTAAAAGCACGACGGCGAGCGCGGTGTAAATGATTGGTTGCGGGGATAAAATCTTCACCGACCACAGGTAATGCACGGGGGCCAGGATCGCCACAAGATAGACGAAGTTGTGTAAAAGTTGCCAGCGTTTTCCCAGTTTCCGCTGCGCAGCCTGGGTGGAGGTGAGTGTGAGGGCAAATAACAGAGTCCAACTGATAATTCCCAGCATCAGATAAGGCCGTGTCGTTAGCTCTCGACCCAACAGACTCAGGTTGTTAATGCCCAGCTCCAGCAGCGCATAACTGGTTAAATGCAAGGTGGCCCAGGCAAAACACCAGAGTCCTAACAGGCGGCGAGTGCGTATTAAGAGTGGCTGCTTAGCGTAGCGCGCCAGCGGCGAGATCAGCAAGGTTGCCAACAAGAATTTCAGAGCCGTCCTACCGGTAAAGTGTTGAATATCCTTGACCGGATCGGCGCTTAATTCGCCATTATTAATGGCCCAAAAGAGCCAGACAAAAGGTAAAAAGCCGGCAAGATGCAGGCAAACTTTCAGCCAGGTGATGTGTTTTGCCGTCAGACGCACTTAAAAATTCTCCCTCAAGTTAAGGCCGTGATACAGCGAAGCGACCTCATCGGCATAGCCGTTAAACAGCAGCGTAGGTTGACGCTGTACGTCGAGGATACCGCCTGCGCCAATAAAACGTTCTGTGGCTTGTGACCAGCGGGGGTGATCGACGCCGGGGTTAACATTGGCATAAAACCCATATTCATTAGGCGCCGCCATATTCCAGGTGGTGGGCGGGCGATCGCGCGTCAGCTTAATGCTGACTATCGACTTAATTCCTTTAAAACCGTATTTCCACGGTACGGTTAATCGAATAGGGGCGCCATTCTGCGGGGGAAGCGCTTTGCCATAAACGCCCACGGTGAGCAGCGTGAGCGGGTGCATGGCTTCATCAAGGCGTAAACCTTCAACGTAGGGGTATTTCAGCCCTCCGCCAATAAAGCGATCTTTCTGTCCCGGCATATCATCCGGTGCGTAGAGCGTTTCGAACGCCACATATTTCGCATTGCTGGTGGGTTCAACCAGTGCCAGCAGCTTGTGTAAAGGAAAGCCAATCCACGGCACGACCATGGACCAGGCTTCTACACAGCGCATGCGATAAATGCGTTCCTCCAGCGGGAAGCGGGTGGTCAACGCATCGTGATCGAGGGTTAATGGCTTTGCCACTTCGCCACTAATTTTCAGCGTCCACGGATCGGTTTTTAAACTGCCCGCGTTGGCCGCCGGGTCTGCTTTATCGAGACCGAACTCATAGAAGTTGTTGTAGCCGGTGACTTTATCTTCCGGCGTTAACGGTAATGTATTTTGCCAGGCGGCAGGTTTCGTGAAATCAAGCGGTTTTCCGGCGGGTGCGGGCGGTCGGTCATTGCCTTTAAACCAACTTAGCAGATCGGCCTGGGCGTTGGGAGAGAGGGAAAGGGCTGTCGCACTGATGCCCAGCGCTTTCAATACCTGGCGACGTTGCAGCATAAAAACAGATTCTGCCGTTACGTCGGTTTCCGTCAGTTTTTTGGATTTCATATCATCCTCCGTCATGCGTTTTGCTAAGCATGACGGAGGCAAAGGCTTATCGCGAATTTATCACGAAAAATTGCAGATTAGGCGATTTTCACCAGCGTGCGGCCCTGCACCTGATTATTAATGATGGCGTCAGCAAGCTTCGGCGCGTCGGCGAGCGTAATTTCAGTTGCGGCCTGAGCGTAGAAAGATTCCGGCAGGTCAGTGACCAGACGTTGCCAGGCCTGAGCACGACGCGCTGCTGGCGTCATAACGGAATCAACACCTTGTAGGCGCACATTACGCAAAATGAATGGCATCACCGTGGTGGGCAGTGCAAAACCACCTGCCAGACCACAGGCAGCAACGCAGCCACCATAGTTCATCTGCGCGAGGACTTTTGCCAGTACTTTGTCGCCAACGGTATCAATGGCGCCAGCCCACAGCTGTTTTTCCAGCGGGCGAGTTTCAGCAAATTCATCACGACCGAGGATTCGGTTGGCACCCAGACTACGCAGATAGTCGTGCGTGCTTTCGCGACCCGATACCGCTGCAACCTGATACCCCAGCTTGTGCAGTAACGCAACGGCAGTGCTACCCACGCCGCCGCTGGCACCGGTGACAACAATCTCACCGTCTTGCGGGCGAATACCGGCATCTTCAAGCGCCATCACACACAGCATGGCGGTAAAACCGGCAGTGCCGATGATCATCGCGTTGCGGCTACTCAGTCCATTTGGTAGCGCAACCAGCCAGTCACCTTTTACACGAGCCCGTTCGGACAGTCCGCCCCAATGGTTTTCGCCCACGCCCCAACCGGTCAGCAACACCTCCTGACCAGCGTGAAAACGGGGATCTTCACTGTGGCGAACGGTACCGGCGAAATCGATACCAGGAATCATCGGAAAATTACGGATAATTTTTCCCTTGCCGGTGATGGCCAGGGCATCTTTATAGTTCAGGCTCGACCAGTGAACATCCACCGTCACATCGCCTTCAGGTAGCTGATTTTCGTCGAGGGGTTGAACGGATGCGAGGGTTTTACCGTCCTGCTGTTCTAAGATCAAAGCCTGCATAACCTGTCCTCAATTCATATAGTGGATTGGAAAATGAATGATGAAGACTATACTCGTTAATCAAAACATGATGCCGATTCTGCGCAATAAATTGCCAGATATACCTGATTTGGTAGTATGCCCACACTATTTATGTAAATTGACGGATTTCGCGTTCATTTTTGCATTTTCGTGTCGCTTTTCCATTTTCATGCCTAATTCATAACTGTCGGAGTTAACACAAGGATGCGATTAACGACGAAATTTTCAGCTTTTGTGACTTTGCTCACAGGGTTAACGATCTTCGTGACGCTGATCGGCTGCTCGCTGAGTTTCTACAATGCGATCCAATATAAGTTCACTAGTCGTGTCCATGCCGTCGCGACGGCGATCGACACGCACCTGGTCTCTAAAGATTTTGTCACCTTAACGCCGCAAATAGACGAGCTGATGGTGTCGGTTGATATCGTTCGCGTTGAGCTGCTGCAGGGGGAAAGCAAGGTTTATAGCCATTCCCGCACCAGCAGTTATCGCCCGGCGGGAACAAACAATCTGTACCGTGAGATCACCGTCCCTTTGCTCAAGCATCCGGGGATGTCGCTGCGCCTGGTGTATCAGGATCCGATGGGCAATTATTTCCATTCGCTGATGACCACCGCACCGCTCACGCTATCGATTGGTTTTATTATCCTGATGTTATTTTTGTCGGTGCGCTGGCTACAGCGCCAGCTTTCCGGGCAGGAACTGTTGGAGATTCGTTCCACGCGGATCCTTAACGGTGAACGTGGGCCGAACGTGCGGGGAACCGTGTATGAATGGCCAGCGCGCACCAGCAGTGCGCTCGATATGCTGCTCACCGAAATTCAAAGCGCTCGCGAGCAGCGCAGTAGGCTGGATACGCTTATCCGATCGTATGTGGCGCAGGATACAAAAACCGGGCTCAGCAATCGTCTGTTTTTTGACAATCAACTGGCGACGCTGCTGGAAGATCAGGAGAAAGTGGGCGCCCACGGCGTGGTAATGATGGTGCGTTTGCCGGACTTTACGCTTTTGCGCGACAGTTGGGGGGGGGATCTTGCGGAAGAACAAATCTCGGCGCTGGTCAATTTATTATCGACCTTTATTGCGCGTTATCCTGGGGCGCTGTTGGCGCGCTACCACCGTAGCGATTTTGCCATCCTGCTGCCGCACCGCACCTTGAAAGAGGCGGAAAGCATCGCAGGGCAGTTGTTAAAAGCGGTCGATGCCCTTCCGACTAATAAAAAAATTGATCGTGCCGATATGATTCATATTGGCATTTGCGTCTGTCGCAGCGGCCAGTCCGCTGAACAGGTGATGGAGCACGCTGAAGCGGCAACCCGGAACTCGGTATTACAGGGTGGGAACAGTTGGTCAGTTTATGATGACTCGCTGCCGGAAAAAGGTCGGGGTAATGTACGCTGGCGCACGCTCATTGAGCAGATGCTCAGTCGGGGCGGTCCAAGGCTCTATCAGAAACCCGCGGTCACCCATGAAGGACGAGTACACCATCGGGAATTAATGTGCCGCATTTTTGATGGCAGTGAAGAGGTTATCTCGGCGGAATATATGCCGATGGTGCTGCAATTTGGCCTGGCGGAAGAATATGACCGTTTGCAGATTAGCCGTCTGATCTTGTTATTGGGATATTGGCCGCAGGAAAGTTTGGCGATCCAGACGACGGTTGAGTCACTTATTCGACCGCGTTTTCAGCGTTGGCTGCGTGATACCTTGATGCAGTGCGAAAAATCGCTGCGAAAACGCATAATTATTGAACTTGCTGAGGCAGATGTTTGTCAACACATCTGCCGGTTACAGCCCGTTATTCGTTTGATGGATGCGCTGGGTGTTCGCATTGCCGTGACGCAGGCGGGGTTGACGCTGGTGAGTACCAGTTGGATTAAAGAACTCAATGTCGAGCTCTTGAAGCTTCATCCAAGTCTGGTGAGAAACATTGATAAACGTACGGAGAACCAGCTGTTGGTTCAGAGCCTGGTGGAGGCCTGCTCAGGCACGCCAACGCAGGTGTATGCCACTGGCGTTCGTTCGCGTAGTGAGTGGCGTACGCTGACAGAACGTGGAGTCGCGGGTGGGCAAGGGGATTTTTTTGCCGCATCACAGCCACTTGACACAAACGTGAAAAAATATTCGCAAAGATACTCGGTTTAACCTGCCGTTTAATTTGTTTTCACGTAGAATAACGCGCGTTGTGCCTTCTGGGGGTGTGCTTGTCTGCTCGCCAGAATGTAACAGCAAACATGCAGGTGAATGACCTTTGACAGGTTGCAAACAAAAGCGAGGAGTGCTGCTGATTTTTTCAGCCCTGATGGACTCAGGCCGGTTTTGTAACAAAGGAAACGAACTGCACTAATTTTCACCGTAGCAGATGATTTTTCCGCCTTGTCGCTGCTGCGTGTGGTTGGTAAAGTAAGCGGATTTTGTTTTCCGCCCCAGCTTTCAGGATTATCCCTTAGTATGTTGAAAAAATTTCGTGGCATGTTTTCCAATGACCTGTCCATTGACCTGGGTACCGCGAATACCCTTATTTATGTAAAAGGACAAGGCATCGTATTGAATGAGCCTTCTGTTGTGGCCATTCGACAGGATCGTGCCGGTTCGCCGAAAAGCGTGGCAGCAGTAGGTCATGATGCGAAGCAGATGCTGGGTCGTACGCCGGGCAACATTGCTGCAATTCGCCCAATGAAAGACGGCGTTATCGCTGACTTCTTCGTGACTGAAAAAATGCTTCAGCACTTTATCAAACAAGTGCACAGCAATAGCTTTATGCGCCCAAGCCCGCGCGTGCTGGTGTGTGTTCCGGTTGGCGCAACTCAGGTTGAACGTCGTGCTATTCGTGAGTCTGCTCAGGGTGCCGGTGCGCGTGAAGTATTCCTGATTGAAGAGCCGATGGCGGCAGCGATCGGTGCAGGTCTGCCTGTTTCCGAAGCAACCGGTTCTATGGTTGTGGATATCGGTGGTGGTACCACTGAAGTTGCTGTTATCTCCCTGAACGGCGTCGTTTACTCCTCCTCCGTACGTATTGGTGGTGACCGTTTCGATGAAGCCATCATTAATTATGTGCGTCGTAACTATGGTTCCCTGATCGGCGAAGCGACCGCTGAACGTATCAAACACGAAATCGGATCGGCTTACCCGGGCGACGAAGTGCTTGAGATCGAAGTGCGCGGCCGTAACCTGGCTGAAGGCGTTCCACGTGGCTTTACCCTGAACTCTAACGAGATTCTGGAAGCGCTGCAGGAACCGCTGACCGGTATCGTCAGCGCGGTCATGGTTGCCCTGGAACAATGTCCGCCAGAACTGGCGTCTGACATCTCCGAGCGCGGTATGGTGTTAACCGGCGGTGGTGCACTGCTGCGTAACCTTGACCGTCTGTTAATGGAAGAGACCGGTATTCCAGTCGTTGTTGCTGAAGATCCGCTGACCTGTGTGGCGCGCGGCGGCGGCAAGGCGCTGGAAATGATCGATATGCACGGCGGCGACCTGTTCAGCGAAGAGTAATCGGATACCGGCAGGGTTAACATCCGATTGCCCTGCCGAATCTGATACGAGAATACGCAAACTTATGAAGCCAATTTTTAGCCGTGGCCCGTCGCTACAGATTCGCCTTATTCTGGCGGTGCTGGTGGCGCTCGGCGTTATTATTGCCGACAGCCGCTTGGGTATGTTTAGTCAAATCCGAACATACATGGATACCGCCGTCAGTCCTTTCTACTTTATTTCTAATGGTCCCCGTGAATTACTCGATGGCGTGTCGCAAACGCTGGCCTCGCGTGACCAACTTGAACTTGAAAACCGGGCGCTGCGTCAGGAACTGCTGCTGAAAAACAGTGAACTGCTGATGCTGGGGCAATATAAACAGGAGAACGCGCGCTTGCGCGAGCTGCTGGGATCGCCGCTGCGCCAGGATGAACAAAAGATGGTGACTCAGGTCATCTCAACGGTTAATGACCCTTACAGCGATCAGGTAGTTATCGACAAGGGTAGCGTGAACGGTGTCTATGAAGGGCAGCCGGTCATCAGCGACAAAGGCGTTGTGGGCCAGGTTGTTGCCGTGGCGAAACTGACCAGTCGCGTGCTGCTGATTTGTGATGCCACCCATGCGCTGCCAATCCAGGTATTGCGTAACGATATCCGCGTGATTGCTGCCGGTAACGGTTGTACGGACGATCTGCAGCTCGAGCATCTGCCGGCTAATACCGACATTCGCGTTGGCGACGTGCTGGTAACCTCCGGTCTGGGCGGCCGCTTCCCTGAAGGCTATCCGGTTGCCGTGGTCTCTTCCGTTAAACTGGACACTCAGCGTGCTTACACCGTGATTCAGGCGCGTCCGACGGCAGGGTTACAGCGTCTGCGTTACCTGCTGCTGTTGTGGGGGGCGGATCGTAATGGCGCCAATCCGATGACGCCGGAAGAAGTGCATCGCGTAGCCAATGAGCGTCTGATGCAAATGATGCCGCAGGTTCTGCCTGCACCGGACGCGATGGGCCCGCCTGCGCCTGTTCCTGCACCAGCGACTGGCGTGACGCCGACGCCAGCAACGACAACGCCGCCAGCACCTTCTCCGCGTAAGCCGGGAGGGCAGTAAGTGGCAAGCTATCGTAGTCAGGGGCGTTGGGTTATTTGGCTCTCGTTCCTTATCGCACTTTTACTGCAAGTCATGCCCTGGCCGGACGACATTCTTGTTTACCGGCCAAACTGGGTGCTGCTCATCTTGTTGTATTGGATCCTGGCACTGCCGCATCGCGTAAATGTGGGCACAGGATTTGTGGTGGGTGCCATACTGGATCTCATTAGCGGCTCCACACTTGGCGTGCGGGCTTTGTCGATGAGTATCATTGCCTACCTGGTTGCGCTGAAATTCCAGCTATTCCGTAACCTGGCGCTCTGGCAACAGGCGCTGGTGGTTATGTTGTTATCACTGGTCGTGGACATTATTGTTTTCTGGGCCGAGTTTTTAGTGATCAACGTCTCTTTCAGACCTGAAGTGTTCTGGAGTAGTGTAGTAAATGGTGTGCTTTGGCCATGGCTATTTTTACTGATGCGTAAAGTCCGCCAGCAGTTTGCGGTGCAATAAGGTTGATATGAATACTCTGTATCTGGCTTCAGGTTCCCCACGCCGTCAGGAATTATTGACCCAACTTGGCGTCACCTTTGAACGGCTGGTTCCAGGGATTGAGGAACAGCGTCATCCGCAAGAGAGCGCGCAGCAGTATGTTGTTCGCCTGGCGCGTGAGAAGGCTCAGGCTGGTGTTGCGCTGGCTGCGCGAGATTTACCGGTGCTGGGGGCTGATACCATTGTCATCCTGAATGGCGAAGTGCTGGAAAAACCGCACGACGCCGCGCATGCGGCCGCAATGCTGCATAAGCTGTCAGGCAAAACACATCAGGTGATGACGGCGGTGGCATTAGCCGATCGTCAGCACAGTCTGGATTGCCTGGTGGTTACGGACGTCACGTTCAGAGCACTAACAGATGAGGACATCGCGGGCTATGTTGCCAGCGGTGAACCGATGGATAAAGCAGGTGCATACGGTATTCAAGGGTTGGGTGGTTGTTTTGTCAGGAAGATAAATGGCAGCTATCACGCCGTGGTCGGCTTACCGCTGGTAGAAACGTATGAGTTGCTGAGCAATTTTAACGCACTGCGTGAAAAAAGGGATAAACATGACGGCTGAATTGTTGGTAAACGTAACGCCCTCGGAAACACGCGTGGCGTACATTGATGGCGGTATTCTGCAGGAAATTCATATTGAACGTGAGGCGCGACGCGGAATCGTAGGCAATATCTACAAAGGTCGTGTAAGTCGTGTACTTCCGGGTATGCAGGCGGCTTTTGTAGATATTGGGCTGGATAAAGCCGCTTTTCTTCACGCTTCAGACATCATGCCGCACACCGAATGCGTGGCGGGTGAAGAACAGAAGCAGTTCACCGTGCGCGACATTTCCGAACTGGTTCGTCAGGGCCAGGACCTGATGGTACAGGTGGTCAAAGATCCGCTGGGCACCAAGGGCGCTCGCCTGACGACAGACATCACGCTGCCTTCCCGTTACCTGGTCTTTATGCCTGGTGCTTCGCACGTTGGGGTTTCCCAGCGTATCGAAAGCGAAACCGAGCGTGAACGCCTGAAAAAAGTGGTGGCGGATTACTGCGATGAGCAGGGTGGATTTATTATTCGCACGGCTGCAGAAGGCGTGTGCGAGGACGATCTGGCCTCAGATGCGGCGTATCTCAAGCGTGTCTGGACCAAAGTCATGGAGCGCAAAAAGCGCCCGCAAACCCGTTACCAGATGTACGGCGAGCTGGCGCTGGCGCAGCGCGTGTTGCGTGATTTTGCTGATGCTCAGCTCGACAGGATCCGCGTGGACTCCCGTCTGACCTACGAAGCGTTACTGGAGTTTACAGCAGAATACATCCCTGAGATGACCAGCAAGCTGGAACATTACAGTGGACGACAGCCCATTTTCGACCTCTTTGATGTGGAAAATGAAATTCAGCGTGCGCTGGAACGCAAGGTTGAGCTGAAATCCGGTGGCTATTTGATTATCGATCAAACCGAAGCCATGACCACCGTGGATATCAATACCGGTGCGTTCGTTGGGCATCGTAATCTCGATGACACCATCTTTAATACCAATATTGAAGCTACGCAGGCGATTGCGCGTCAGCTGCGTCTGCGTAACCTGGGCGGCATTATCATTATCGATTTTATCGACATGAGTAATGAAGATCACCGCCGCCGGGTGCTGCACTCTCTGGAGCAGGCGCTGAGTAAAGATCGCGTTAAAACCAGCATTAACGGCTTTTCACAGCTGGGGCTGGTGGAGATGACGCGTAAGCGCACGCGTGAAAGCGTGGAGCATGTGCTGTGCAACGAATGCCCGACCTGCCACGGACGCGGTACGGTCAAAACGGTCGAAACCGTATGCTATGAAATTATGCGGGAGATCGTGCGTGTCCATCATGCTTACGACTCCGATCGTTTCCTGGTCTATGCTTCTCCGGCCGTGGCGGAAGCCCTGAAAGGTGAAGAGTCACACGCGCTGGCGGAAGTGGAAATTTTTGTCGGTAAGCAGGTTAAAGTACAAATCGAACCGCTCTATAACCAGGAGCAGTTCGACGTCGTTATGATGTAGTTAACCACCTGATGGCGATACCTTGTAGGCCGGATAAGGCGTTCACGCCGCCATCCGGCAAAACGATTTTGTGAGTCACATTTTTTGGCAGACAAGGAGAGATGCGTGAGGCGATTGCCGGGGATTTTACTGCTCACTGGAGCCGCGCTCGTCGTCATCGCAGCGCTACTGGTCAGTGGCCTGCGCCTTGCGTTGCCGCATCTCGATAGCTGGCGGCCTGCGATCCTCAGTAAAATTGAGTCGGCCACCGGTATGACCGTTTCTGCCAGCCAGCTCTCCGCCAACTGGCAGAATTTTGGCCCCACCCTTGAAGCCCGCGATATCCACACTCAGCTTAGCGACGGCGGCGAATTCTCGGTCAAACGCGTCACGCTGGCGCTGGATGTCTGGCAAAGCTTGCTGCACATGCGCTGGCAGTTTCGCGATCTCACCTTCTGGCAACTGCATTTACGCACTAATACGCCTATCCAGCGCAGCAACAATGACGATGGAGTCGAACCCGGCCGCGTTAGCGATCTGTTTTTACGCCAGTTCGATCACTTCGATCTCCGCGACAGCCAAATCAGTTTCTTGACCCTCTCTGGTCAGCGTGCAGAACTGGCGATCCCGCAGCTTACCTGGCTGAACGGAAAAAACAGACACCGCGCCGAAGGCCAGGTCAGCCTCTCCAGCCTGACCGGGCAGCACGGTATCATGCAGGTACGGATGGATCTGCGTGATGACGAAGGGCTGCTGAACAATGGCCGGGTCTGGCTACAGGCCGATGACATCGACGTCAAACCGTGGCTGGGGAAATGGATGCAGGATAACGTCGCGCTGCAAACGGCACGCTTTAGCCTGGAAGGGTGGATGACGCTCAGCAAAGGCGAAATTTCCAGTGGCGATGTCTGGCTGAAGAAAGGCGGGGCAAGCTGGAAAGGTGACAACAACACGCACACGCTGTCCGTTGATAACCTGACCGCGCATATTAGCCGCGAGCAGCCCGGCTGGGTGTTCGCGATCCCGGATACGCGCATTACGATGGATAACAAGCCCTGGCCGAGTGGCGCGCTCACCCTGGCCTGGATCCCCGAGCAAGAAGTGGGGGGCGAGAATAACAAACGCAGCGATGAGCTGCGCATTCGAGCCAGTAACCTCGAGCTGGCGGGCCTGGATGGACTGCGCCCCATGGCGGCAAAGCTCTCTCCGGCGTTAGGTGACATCTGGCGCGCCACGCAGCCGAGCGGCAAGATAGATACGCTGGCGCTGGATATCCCGTTACAGGCGACAGAAAAAACGCGCTTCCAGTCCTCGTGGACCGATCTGGCCTGGAAGCAGTGGAAGCTGTTACCGGGCGCCGAGCATTTCTCCGGTACGCTTGCCGGTAGCGTAGAAAATGGTGCGCTCACCGTTTCGATGAAGCAGGCGAAAATGCCGTATGAAACCGTCTTCCGCGCGCCGCTGGAAATCGAAGACGGGGTGGCGACGCTAAGTTGGCTGAAGAATGACAAAGGTTTTCAGCTGGATGGGCGAAATATTGATGTTAAAGCGAAAGCCGTCCATGCGCGCGGCGGCTTTCGCTATCTGCAGCCGACAGGTGATGAGCCGTGGCTGGGCATTCTGGCGGGTATCAGCACCGACGATGGTTCTCAGGCCTGGCGTTATTTCCCGGAAAACCTGATGGGTAAAGACCTGGTCGACTACCTGAGCGGTGCGATTCAGGGCGGTGAGGCGGATAACGCCACGTTGGTGTACGGCGGTAACCCGCGCCTGTTCCCGTATCCACATAACGAAGGTCAGTTCCAGGTACTGGTGCCGCTGCGCAATGCTAAGTTTGCTTTCCAGCCTGACTGGCCAGCGCTTACCAATCTCAACATTGAGCTGAACTTCATGAATAACGGTCTGTGGATGAAGACCGACGGCGTCAATTTAGGTGGGGTGAGAGCCAGCAACCTGACAGCTGATATTCCCGACTACGCGAAAGAAAAGCTGCTAATTGATGCCGACATTAATGGTCCGGGCAAGGCAGTTGGACCGTATTTTGATGAGACGCCGTTGAAGGATTCACTGGGCGCCACGCTGGAGCAGCTCCAGATTGACGGCGATGTGAATGCTCGCTTACATCTGGATATCCCCTTTGATGGCTCGCTGGTGACGGCCAAAGGTGATGTTAACCTGCGTAATAACAGCCTGTTTATTAAGCCACTCGACAGTACATTAAAGAACCTGAACGGCAAATTTAGCTTTATCAACGGCTCACTTCAAAGCGAGCCGATGACGGCCAACTGGTTTAATCAGCCGCTGAACGTCGACTTTTCCACCACCGAGGGTGCTAAAGCCTATCAGGTTGCGGTAAACCTGAACGGGGACTGGCAGCCAACCCGCATGGGTATCCTGCCAACGCAGGTGAACGAGGCCTTAGGCGGCAGCGTAGCGTGGAATGGCAAAGTGGGTATCGATCTTCCGTACCATGCCGGGGCGACCTACAGCATTGAGCTTAAAGGCGACCTGAAGAATGTAAGCAGTCACTTACCTGCGCCGCTGAATAAAGCGGCCGGCGAGTCTCTGCCATTAAACGTGAAGGCCGACGGCAACCTGCGCAGCTTCGATTTAACGGGCAACGCGGGGCCTAAAAATCACTTTAACAGCCACTGGCTGTTGAATCAGAAACTGACCCTTGATCGTGCTATCTGGGCTTCTGAAAGCCGCACTGTGCCTGACCTGCCCGAGCAGCAAGGTATTGAGCTCAATTTGCCGCCAATGGATGGTGCGCAATGGTTGGCACTGTTTAACAAAGGCGCGGCGGACAGCGTGGGCACCAATGCGGACTTCCCGCAGCGTATAACGGTGCGCACGCCGTCGCTATCGTTGGGCGGTCAGCAGTGGAATAATCTCAGTATTGTATCTGAGCCTTCACTGAACGGCAGTAAAGTGCAGGCGCAGGGGCGTGAGATCAACGCGACGTTGGCGATGCGCAATAACGCACCGTGGCTGGCAAACGTGAAGTATCTCTATTACAACCCGAGCGCCGCAAAACCCGCACCGAACGCCACTCCGGCCTCACCGTTTTCCGCGATCAATAACGTCAGCTTCCGTGGCTGGCCGGACGTTCAACTGCGCTGCGAAGAGTGCTGGATGTGGGGGCAGAAATACGGGCGCATTGATGCTGACGTCGCGATTAAGGGTGATACGTTGACCCTGGATAACGGACTGCTGGATACGGGCTTTGCCAGACTGACCCTCGACGGTGAATGGGTTAACGCGCCGGGTAATGTGCGTACGTCGCTTAAAGGAAAACTGAACGGTAATAAAATTGATTCAGCGGCCGGTTTCTTTGGTGTATCGACCCCGATCCGCAACTCCTCATTCAACGTCGAGTACGATTTGCACTGGCGTAACCCGCCCTGGGATCCGGATGAAGCGTCGCTGAATGGTATTTTGCGGACCCGTCTGGGCAAAGGTGAGATTACTGAACTCAGCACCGGGCATGCGGGGCAGTTGCTGCGCCTACTGAGCTTTGATGCGTTGCTGCGTAAACTGCGTTTCGATTTTAGCGATACGTTTAACGAAGGCTTTTATTTTGACTCTATTCGCAGTACGGCGTGGATAAAAGATGGCGTGATGCATACCGACGATACGCTGGTGGATGGTCTGGAAGCCGATATCGCCATGAAAGGCTCGGTCAATCTGGTGCGCCGTGAGCTGAATATGGAAGCCGTGGTCGCGCCGGAAATTTCTGCCACCGTGGGGGTTGCCGCCGCATTTGCCGTTAATCCGATTGTCGGCGCGGCGGTGTTTGCCGCCAGTAAAGTCTTGGGGCCGCTGTGGAGCAAAGTCTCGATTCTGCGCTATCGCATCACTGGTCCGGTCGATAAACCGCAGATTAACGAAGTTCTGCGCCAGCCGCGTAAAGAAAGCCAGCAATGATTTGACGGGGGCGAGTAATTGCCCCAATCTCAGTAAATATGATCTTCTTACCGCTGTTTTACGGCGGCAACTAATGAGTAGCAAAACGATGAGTCTGAACCTGGTAAGTGAACAATTGCTAGCGGCGAATGGCCTGAAACATCAGGACCTGTTTGCCATTCTGGGCCAACTGGCCGAACGCCGTCTTGATTACGGCGATCTCTATTTTCAGTCGAGCTATCACGAATCCTGGGTTTTAGAAGACCGCATCATTAAAGATGGTTCTTACAATATCGATCAGGGCGTTGGTGTGCGTGCCATCAGCGGCGAAAAAACCGGGTTTGCCTATGCGGACCAGATAAGTCTGCTGGCGCTGGAGCAAAGTGCTCTTGCTGCCCGTACTATTGTGCGCGACAACGGTGATGGCAAAGTGAAAACGCTGGGTGCAGTAGAGCATCAGGCGCTTTATACCTCACTTGATCCGTTGCAGAGCATGAGCCGTGAAGAGAAGCTGGATATTCTGCGTCGCGTTGATAAGGTCGCGCGTGCCGCCGACAAACGTGTGCAGGAAGTGACCGCTAGCTTGACCGGCGTTTATGAGCTGATTCTGGTTGCGGCGACTGACGGTACGTTGGCGGCTGATGTTCGTCCTCTGGTGCGCCTGTCCGTTAGCGTGCAGGTTGAAGATGACGGTAAGCGTGAACGTGGCGCTAGCGGCGGTGGTGGTCGTTTTGGCTATGACTATTTCCTCGCCCCCCTTGACGGCGAAGTCCGTGCCGATGCATGGGCGAAAGAAGCCGTGCGCATGGCGCTGGTGAATCTCTCCGCGGTAGCCGCGCCAGCAGGCGCACTGCCGGTCGTGCTGGGTGCAGGCTGGCCGGGCGTGCTGCTGCACGAAGCGGTCGGTCATGGCCTTGAAGGTGACTTCAATCGTCGTGGGACATCAGTCTTTAGCGGCCACATGGGTGAGCTGGTGGCATCTGAGCTGTGCACCATCGTGGATGACGGCACGATGGCGGATCGCCGTGGTTCAGTGGCTATTGATGATGAAGGTACGCCTGGCCAGTACAATGTCCTGATTGAAAACGGTATTCTGAAAGGCTATATGCAGGACAAGCTGAACGCGCGTCTGATGGGTGTAGCGCCGACCGGTAACGGACGTCGTGAATCTTACGCACATTTGCCAATGCCGCGCATGACCAATACCTATATGCTGCCGGGTAAATCTACGCCGCAGGAAATTATTGAGTCCGTTGAATACGGTATTTATGCTCCGAACTTCGGCGGCGGTCAGGTGGACATCACGTCCGGGAAGTTTGTGTTCTCAACGTCTGAAGCGTATCTGATTGAAAACGGTAAAGTGACCAAGCCGGTGAAAGGTGCGACGCTGATCGGCTCCGGCATTGAAGCGATGCAGCAGGTTTCGATGGTGGGTAATGACCTGAAACTGGATAACGGCGTCGGCGTTTGCGGTAAAGAAGGGCAGAGTCTGCCAGTGGGCGTGGGTCAGCCGACGTTGAAGGTAGATAGCCTTACCGTAGGCGGTACCGCGTAACTGTACATGCCGGATGGCAACGCTTCGCGTTTTATCCGGCCTACATATCTGCACCGACCGTAGGCCCGGTAAGCGAAGCGCCACCGGGCATTTTTATTTATCTTTACCCCTGCCGTACATCCCCTGAAACAACTGCGCCACATCGACAAAATAATCTGTGAGAGAGTTAATCACGACCTGCACCTTGAGCGGCAGCTTGTCTTTTTCCGTATATAGCGCGTAAACCGGACGCGGATCTGACTGGTAGCGGGGCAGCAGGATCTCCAATTCACCACGATTGATCTCATTGATCACCCACATCAGTGGGACATAGGCAATCCCCGCGCCTGCGGCCAGCCAACGCACCAGCGTCATGGGATCGTTGGTTACGAAGCGTCCCTGCGGGATCAGTCGGGTTGAAATCCCTTCCGGGGCAATAAGCTCAAATTCATTATCTGGACGCACGCTGTATTCCAGCCATGAATGGTTGCTGAGATCGGCGGGCTTTTCCGGGATGCCAAACTGGGCGAGATAGCTTTTAGCGGCACAGACCACCATTGGCATCGTCCCCAGACGACGTGAAAAAAGACTGGAGTCCTGGAGAGCGCCCACACGGATAACCACGTCCAGACCGTCAGCAATTAAGTCCGGGGCCGGGATGCCGGTGACCAGATTGACCGCCAGTCCGGGGTACTCTTTCAGCATTTTCGCGGTCAGTCCGGCGAGGACATTTTGTGCCATGGTTGAAGAACAGCCGATCCGCAGTGTACCGATCGGCGTGTTGTTAAACGCATAGAGCTGCTCATGAACGTCCTGCACTTCGTGCAGCATGCGACGGCAGCCCTGATAATAAATTTTTCCGGCCTCGGTCAACCCAATGCTGCGTGTACTGCGGTTTAGCAGCTTAACCTGCAGTTCATCTTCCAGTTTTGATACCGTCTGGCTTATCGATGAAACGCTCATTTGCAGTTGTCTGGCAGCGGCGGTGAAGGAGCCAAACTCGACGACTTTGGCGAACACCGACATACGTTTTAATCGTTCCATTGTTCACTCTGGCTTAAAAGTGATTTAGATCACATAATATAGATAACAGCATAACAGTTACGTTAATATATTATTATTCAAATAACAGCTATGTCGCTCTCGCCTGGCTCATCCTTGCCCTTCTCTGCGGTGACATACGCTCAATAAACGATCGCCTGCACTCTCTTAAGCAACCAAGGTCAACATGAGTCTGTTTCCCGTTATCGTGGTGTTTGGTCTTTCCTTCCCACCGATTTTTTTCGAGTTACTTTTGTCACTGGCGATTTTCTGGCTGGTGCGCCGGGTGCTGGTTCCAACTGGCATCTATGATTTTGTCTGGCATCCGGCCCTGTTTAACACCGCGCTGTATTGCTGTCTGTTCTATCTAATAACGCGCCTGTTCGTTTGAGGTTGAAGTGAAAACACTAACAAGAAAACTCTCCCGTACGGCCATGACTCTCGTACTGGTCATTCTGGCTTTTATCGCTATTTTCCGCGCATGGGTCTATTACACCGAGTCGCCGTGGACGCGTGATGCGCGTTTTAGTGCCGAGGTTGTTGCTATCGCCCCGGACGTCGCGGGCCTGATTACTCACGTTAACGTGTATGATAACCAGCTGGTGAAAAAGGATCAGGTCCTGTTCACCATCGACCAACCGCGCTATAAAAAAGCCCTCGAACAAGCCGAAGCGGACGTCGCCTATTATCAAGTCCTGGCGCAGGAAAAACGCCAGGAAGCGGGGCGTCGTAACCGTCTTGGCGTTCAGGCCATGTCCCGCGAAGAGATTGACCAGTCGAATAACGTGCTGCAAACCGTATTACATCAGCTGGCGAAGGCGCAGGCGACCCGCGATCTGGCAAAACTCGATCTTGAACGTACGGTTATCCGTGCGCCAGCCGACGGCTGGGTGACGAACCTTAACGTCTATTCCGGTGAGTTTATTACCCGTGGTTCGACGGCGGTGGCGCTGGTCAAACAGCACTCTTTCTACGTGCTGGCGTATATGGAAGAGACCAAGCTGGAAGGTGTGCGTCCGGGTTACCGCGCTGAAATTACGCCGCTTGGCAGCAACAAGGTTTTGAAAGGTACCGTTGATAGCGTTGCGGCGGGCGTGACGAATGCCAGCAGTACGCAGGATGCGAAAGGCATGGCGACCATTGACTCCAACCTTGAATGGGTGCGACTGGCTCAGCGTGTGCCAGTGCGCGTCCGTCTTGATGACCAGCAGGGAACGCTGTGGCCAGCCGGGACCACGGCGACTGTGGTCATTACCGGGAAGCAGGATCGCGATGCCAGCCAGGAGTCCTTCTTCCGTAAAATGGCGCACCGTCTGCGCGAGTTTGGTTAATTGCGATGGGCATTTTATCCATTGCCAATCAGCATATCCGCTTTGCGTTAAAACTGGCATGCGCCATTGTGCTGGCGCTGTTCGTTGGCTTTCATTTTCAGCTTGAGACCCCGCGCTGGGCGGTGTTGACCGCAGCGATTGTGGCAGCAGGCCCCGCTTTTTCGGCGGGCGGAGAACCTTATTCGGGTGCGATCCGCTATCGTGGGATGCTGCGTATTATCGGGACGTTTATCGGCTGTATTGCGGCACTGGTGATTATCATCAGCATGATCCGTGCGCCGCTGCTGATGATCCTCGTGTGCTGTGTCTGGGCCGGTTTTTGTACCTGGATCTCTTCGCTGGTGAAGATTGAGAACTCCTATGCCTGGGGGCTTTCGGGTTATACGGCGCTGATTATCGTCATTACTATCCAGGCTGAGCCTCTGCTGACACCGCAATTTGCCCTCGAGCGCTGCAGCGAGATTGTGATCGGTATTGTCTGCGCAATTGTTGCTGATCTGCTCTTTTCTCCCCGCTCGGTGAAACAAGAAATTGACGTTGAACTGGACAGCCTTCTGGTGGCGCAGTATCGACTTATGCAACTGTGTATTAAGCATGGTGACAGCGAAGAAGTGGACAAAGCCTGGGGCGATTTAGTTCGTCGGACTGCGGCGCTGGAAGGCATGCGCAGTAACCTGAATATGGAGTCCTCACGCTGGGGGCGCGCCAACCGCAGGCTCAAAGCGCTGAACACGCTGTCACTGACGTTGATTACCCAATCCTGTGAAACCTATCTTATCCAGAACACGCGGCCGGAACTGATTACGGATACCTTCCGTGAACTGTTCGATACGCCGGTAGAAACCGTGCAGGATGTGCATAAACAACTGAAGCGCATGCGCCGGGTGATGGTCTGGACCGGCGAGCGCGAAACGCCGGTGACCCTTTATAGTTGGGCCAGTGCGGCAACCCGTTACTTGCTGCTGAAACGTGGGGTGGTTAGCAACACGAAAATCAGCGCTACGGAAGAAGAGATCCTGCAGGGCGAGCCGGTGGTGAAAGTGGAATCCGCCGAACGCCACCATGCGATGGTCAACTTCTGGCGCACCACGCTGTCCTGCGTGCTGGGCACCTTGTTCTGGCTGTGGACTGGCTGGACGTCAGGTAGCGGCGCAATGGTGATGATTGCGGTGGTGACCTCACTGGCGATGCGTTTACCCAACCCGCGGATGGTGGCAATCGACTTTATTTACGGCACGCTGGCGGCGTTACCGCTGGGTGCGCTCTACTTTCTGGTTATCATCCCCAATACGCAGCAAAGTATGTTGTTACTGTGCCTGAGCCTGGCAGTGCTGGGGTTCTTTCTGGGCATCGAGGTTCAGAAGCGACGTCTGGGCTCAATGGGCGCGCTGGCCAGTACCATTAACATCATCGTGCTGGATAACCCGATGACCTTCCACTTTAGTCAGTTCCTCGACAGTGCGCTTGGGCAGATTGTCGGATGCGTGTTGGCGTTTCTGGTGATCTTACTGGTGCGTGATAACTCGCGTGACAGAACCGGTCGCGTGCTGCTTAATCAGTTCGTGTCGGCGGCGGTTTCAGCGATGACCACCAATGTGGTTCGCCGCAAAGAAAACCATCTCCCGGCGCTTTACCAGCAGCTCTTTTTGCTGATGAACAAATTCCCCGGTGACCTGGCGAAGTTTCGTCTGGCGCTGACGATGATCATCGCACACCAGCGTCTGCGCGATGCACCAGTACCGGTAAACGAGGATTTATCCGCCTTTCACCGTCAACTGCGACGTACTGCCGATCACATCATATCCGCAGGGAACGACGACAAACGCCGACGCTACTTTAGCCAATTGCTGGAGGAGCTTGATGTCTATCAGGAGAAGTTAACCCTCTGGCAAGCGCCGCCTCAGGTGACGGAGCCGGTGAAGCGACTCACCGGCATGCTCCACAAGTATCAGCATGCCTTGACCAGCAGTTGAAAGTGAGAAACCGGCGCTAAAAACGTCGGTTTTTTTATGGCTATACTTACCTGATGTGTGGGAATCCCTGCATAGAGAGAGCCTGTAGAGCGACTGGCGTTGGGATGGTAGCTATAGATGAACATCTATACATTTGATTTTGACGAGATTGAAGAACAGGGTGATTTCTACCGCGAGTTTACGCGGGCATTCGGCCTTGCTCGGGAAAAGGTAAGCGATCTCGATTCGCTGTGGGAGGTGGTGATGGGCGACGTTCTACCTCTGCCGCTGGAGATTGAGTTTGTCCATTTACCGGACAAACAACGCCGACGCTACGGAGCGCTGATTTTGCTGTTTGATGAAGCAGAAGAAGAGCTGGAAGGGCAATTACGCTTTAACGTCCGTCATTCAATGTAAGGCATAAAAAAGCCCCCGACAGGCGGGGGCAAGTCGTCTCGGACCAGACGACGAGGGTTTATTTGTACAGTTCAGCGGTTGCGTGCCAATGCGCGCCTTCACGCAGTTCGGTCACGCGGTAGCTGCTGGCGCCTGCTTTTTCAGCTTTGGCGACGATTTCCTGACGCATATCCATCGGTGAGCTGCCAATCTGAGAAACAGAGATGGTACCCATGGATTGCAAATTCTGTGCTTCTTGTGTGTTCACCTGATTAACCGCCGCACTGGCGCCAAAAGAGAGAACGGAAAGAAGGCTTAAGGTTGCAACAGTCGTTTTGATTTTCATGATATTTACCTCGTCGAATTCTTTTATTGGGGTCTTCGTTTCGTGACCCTTATCACAAAATCAAGTATACACTAATCACTCGATAAATTAATACCACGCTAATGGTTTCTGCTGTAATTAAGTGTTAAGAAATGTGGTTTTAATAACTTATTGGAATTAAAAACGCATAATTGAACCCATTATTTTAAAAAAATACAGTAAATTCATGGTGATAGTTAATTTCGCAATTTGTGCGTTTATAATTCGAGGTATTCACTGTGTGAATGTTTTTGGATAGTGAAACGCACTATTTGTTAAATGGCAGGCAGAGGAAAAGAGTGGTCAGGAGTCAGAAAGAAAGGTTTTTCCCCGCCACGCGATGCGACGGGGAGGGGATCACAGCTCTTGTTCGAACAGTTCCAGAATAGCTTCGTACAGATCTTTTACCGAGAACCCCATCGCCGGAGTGGTGAAGATAGTATCGTCGCCCGCAATAGTGCCGAGGATACCTTCTGCTTTACCCAGTGAATCCAGCATACGTGCGATCAACTGTGCGGCGCCTGGGCTGGTATGAATGACCACCACGGCATCGTTGTAATCAATGTCCAGCACCAGATTTTTCAGTGGGCTGGAGGTTGTCGGTACCCCCAACTCTGCCGGAAGGCAGTACACCATTTCCATTTTGGCATTGCGGGTACGCACGGCGCCAAACTTGGTCAGCATGCGTGAAACCTTGGACTGGTTGATATTATCAAAGCCCTGATCCTGCAATGCGAGGACGATTTCGCCCTGAGAGCTGAATTTCTCTTCCTTGAGAAGCGCTTTAAACGCCTTTACTAATTCTTCTTGTTTTGCCGAGCTTCGCATAAGTCACCCGTAATATGGCGGTAGAAACAACATTATTGTGCATACAGATGAATTTTTATGCAAACGGTCTGCCTCATTCAAGGCTGAAATAATGTTATGAAAGAGCGGAATTTTATCAAATTTCGTTATCAAGAAACATGCCTATGTCACGGCATGCAAATAAGCTTAAAAGTAAATCAATTGTTATCAAATTGATGTTGTTTTGGGAGGGCAGTTAGGTATATTGTCAGCACCTGTTGGAAAGTTGCTCTACTGTGCGAGTCGTATTGAATTACGTAACTTAGCTTTTAATTTACGTAAGTTAAATGCATAAAAGCCAAATTTGCGTAACTACGCATTCTTGACGCGTGGTTGTTGTGTTCATCGGATTTGTGAATTATGGTCGCCGCCGCGGAGCAACAGACACTTTGCTTATCAATATAATAAGGAGTTTAGGATGAAAGTTGCAGTCCTCGGCGCTGCTGGTGGAATCGGTCAGGCGCTAGCATTACTGTTAAAAACCCAACTGCCTTCAGGTTCAGAACTCTCCCTGTACGACATCGCTCCAGTAACGCCTGGTGTGGCCGTTGATTTGAGCCATATCCCTACTGCTGTGAAAATCAAAGGTTTCAGCGGCGAAGATGCGACCCCGGCACTGGAAGGTGCTGACGTGGTACTGATCTCAGCAGGCGTCGCGCGTAAACCGGGTATGGACCGTTCCGACCTGTTTAACGTCAACGCAGGTATCGTGAAGAATCTGGTTCAGCAGGTTGCGACCACCTGCCCGAAAGCATGCATCGGTATCATCACTAACCCGGTGAACACCACCGTTGCAATCGCTGCAGAAGTGCTGAAAAAAGCAGGCGTTTACGACAAGAACAAACTGTTTGGCGTGACCACGCTGGACATCATCCGCTCCAACACCTTTGTGGCGGAACTGAAAGGCAAGCAGCCGACCGACGTTGAAGTTCCGGTTATCGGCGGACACTCTGGCGTGACTATTCTGCCACTGCTGTCACAGATCCCTGGCGTAAGCTTCACCGAGCAAGAAGCTGCTGAGCTGACCAAACGTATCCAGAATGCGGGTACTGAAGTCGTCGAGGCTAAAGCCGGTGGCGGTTCCGCAACCCTGTCTATGGGCCAGGCCGCAGCACGTTTCGGTCTGTCGCTGGTTCGCGCACTGAACGGCGAAAAAGGCGTGGTGGAATGTGCATACGTTGAAGGTGACGGCCAGTACGCTCGCTTCTTCTCTCAGCCGCTGCTGCTGGGCAAAAACGGCGTAGAAGAGCGTCAGTCTATCGGCAAGCTGAGCGCGTTTGAACAGAGCTCGCTGGAAGGCATGCTGGACACGCTGAAGAAAGATATCACCCTGGGCGAAGAGTTCGTTAAGTAACGCGACAAGAGGCCGGATGCCGGACGGCGGTGTAAATACCTTATCCGGCCTACGGTCAGCGTGTATTTGTAGGCCTGATAAGCGTAGCGCCATCAGGCATTACGTGCTAAGTCCCTACGATATCGCCTAATAAAAACCGGAGCTAATTCAAATTGCTCCGGTTTTTTATGGTAAGTGGGGGGAGGCGTGATGTTAATTGGTGGCCGGGTATTCCTGAATGGTGACCTGCAACGTTAACTGTTTATCATCACGCATCACGACGACGGAGATCACTGAGCCTGGGCGAATTTCCGCTACCTGATCCATGGTCTCCAGCGCAGAGACGGCCGGTTTATTATTGACCGAGATAATCAGATCGTTAACCTGAATGCCTGCTTGTGCCGCCGGGCCATCCGGGGAGACTTCGTTAACCACAATCCCCTGAATTTGATCCATTCCGCCGCCCTGCGCGTGCAGTGGCGCAATCTCGCGACCGCTAATCCCGATATACCCGCGAATGACGCGACCATCACGAATCAGCTTATCCATAATCTTGGTTGCTAACTGGAACGGAATAGCAAAGCCGATCCCTTCCGGCGTTTCGCCATCGTTGCTCTTATCAAACGACAGGGTGTTAATGCCCATCAGCTCACCCAGCGAGTTAACCAGCGCCCCGCCGGAGTTGCCGTGGTTGATAGAGGCGTCCGTTTGCAGAAAGTTTTGCCGTCCCGTGGGGTTCAGGCCAATACGACCAGTGGCGCTGATGATCCCCTGAGTAATGGTTTGCCCGAGGTTGTACGGGTTCCCGATAGCAAGAACGACGTCGCCAATGTGCGGTATCCGTTTGTTGTTGATAGGGATTGTGGGCAGCCCACCAGAGGCGTTGATTTTCAGCACCGCCAGGTCCGTCAGGGTATCTGAGCCGACCAGCAGCGCTTCAAACACGCGTCCATCCTGCAGAGCGACGATGATTTGGTCGGCATCATTAATCACGTGTTTGTTGGTGATGATATAGCCGCGCTGATCCATGATAACGCCGGAGCCGAGTGTGCGGATCTCGAGCTGGTTGTGCGTCGTGCTGTTCATACTGCGGTTATACACGTTAACAACGGCGGGGGCGGCACGGCGAACCGCCGGGTTATAGCTGGCAGGCGTTTCATCAGCACTGTCAAACTGGGGTGCTGTAAGCGTATTAATTTTGCGCAGAGAGGGCATCGCGGCCAGCAGAATGGCGCCGACGATTAAACCAATCGCGACCGAACGTAAAAGCTTCACAAACATGATAGCGGCGTCATTAAAAAGGGGAACGGCAGCAGCATATCACGAGTTTACCGGACATCACACGGTGGGCTGATGTCCGGTCTACCAGCTTAACGCAGGAGCAGATAGATATTCTCGTTACCGCGTACCACCTGCAACGCGATGATCGACGGTTTCGCTTCCAGCACCTTGCGCATTTCGGCAATGGAGTTCACGCGATCGCGGTTTACACCGATGATAACGTCATCTTTGTGCAGACCGGCTTGCGCGGCTGGGCTGCTTTTTTCGACGTTATCAATCTTGATGCCTTTAGTGCCGTCTTTTAACTGACCGTCGCTAAGCGTTGCACCTTGTAATGCCGGGGCGATCATTTCCGCACTGGCGGACGACGACGTGCTGGTATCCAGCGTGACCTCCACCTCCAGCGGCTTACCGTTACGTAGCAGACCCAGTTTAACCTTGGTGCCCGGTTCAGTGGTGGCAATACGCGAACGTAACTCGGCAAAACTGTTCAGCGGCTTGCCGTTGAGGCTGGTAATGACGTCACCGGATTTCACGCCCGCCTTCGCGGAGCCAGAGTTCGGCAGCACTTCGCTAACAAACGCGCCGCGCTGTACATCCAGCTTGAACGCTTTGGCGATGTCGGCGGTCATTTCCGTCCCTTTAATACCCAACAGGCCGCGTTTGATTTCGCCAAACTGCATTAACTGCTGCGCCAGCGTGCGCGCCATGTTGCTGGGAATGGCAAAGCCAATGCCGATACTGCCGCCGCCCGGTGCCAGAATGGCGGTGTTAATACCGATCAATTCACCATTCAGATTAAGCAGCGCGCCACCGGAGTTACCCCGGTTAATGGACGCATCGGTCTGAATAAAGTTTTCCAGACCTTCCAGATTCAGGCCGCTGCGACCCAATGCCGAGACGATGCCGGAGGTTGCCGTTTGCCCCAGCCCGAACGGGTTACCGACGGCGACGGCAAAATCACCCACGCGGAGTTTGTCGGAGTCGGCGATGGCAATTTGTGTCAGGTTGCTAGGGTGCTGGATTTGCAGCAGGGCGATATCGCTCTGATCGTCGCTACCAATCAGCTTGGCGTCAAACTCGCGACCGTCGTTGAGCTGGATACTGATCTTCTGTGCCTGATTAATAACGTGGTTATTGGTTAGCACGTAGCCTTTGGCGGCGTCGATGATGACTCCTGAACCCAGGCCTTCGAACGGTTGTGACGGCTGATCGGGTAGGTCATCGCCAAAAAATTTTTTGAATTCTTCCGGGACTTTCTGCCCCTGTGCGGCGGTACCTTCGACCCTCACGCTCACGACCGCAGGTAACACTTTCTCCAGCATTGGTGCGAGGCTGGGGAGTGCGGCTTGACCGGGAACCTGGCCGGGTATCGACGCAATGGCCTGAAACGGCGCCGAGAGAGTTAACCCGACACTTAACGCTAATGCACTCAACAGCTGGGTTTGTTTTTTCATTGATCCTGCTCTCGTACCTTGAGTAAACGGAAGATGATTCAAAACAGTTTGATGTTATTGAATTTTCGGTTTGGTCACAATGCGGCTAACGACTAAATAATAGCTGGGACGGGAAGAGAAGCGGAGGGCGCAATTGCTGCGCCCAATAAATTTCTTAACGATGTGCAGTTAGTCGCGCTTTGCGCCACTACGCAGCAGGCCGGAGGCCCCTTCGGAATAGTCGCGTGGCATCTGAACCGGTGCCTGATCGTTGCCTGCTTCAGACTCTGCCAGACGGTTACGGAACGGGTTGGATTCTGGCGACATACCCGGCAGCAGGTTGCTGGAACTTTTTGCCATATGTTGGTAGATCTGACGATAGTCGTCGGCCATGTTATCCAGTAGCTCAGCGCTGCGGGCAAAGTGGCTTACCAGCTCTTCACGATACTCTTCCAGCTCAGCTTTGTTTTTTTCCAGTTCGTACTGCAATGCCTGCTGTTGGCGTAATTTACGATTACCAAAACGCATGGCTACGGCACCAATAATGATACCGACGACTAACCCAATTAGCGCATATTCCCAGGTCATGAACATCTCCCGTTGTCTTGTGTTTCCGTAGGGTGTTGGCTTTAGGCTCCATGCCTGCGCCTGATTATGCCACTATAACCGCTAATCCCGTAGAAGTGGAATCCCGACTTTATATCGCGTAGTGTAGAACGGCCTTTTTTTCGTCAACCGTGAGCGACGGCACATCGATTCTCAAGGAATAACAATAACATCATGCAAAGCTTTTCCCCGACATCGCGTTACCTGCAGGCCCTCAACGACGGCAGTCATCAACCCGACAACGTACAGCAAGAGGCAGTGAATCGACTGGATATTATTTTCCAGGAACTGACTGCCCCCGCCCGTCCTGTGTTGCAGGAAAGTGGGCTGATTGCTCGCTTTAGCAAATTTTTGGGTAAACGTGAACCGACGGAGAGCACGCCGGTGCGTGGTCTGTATATGTGGGGGGGCGTGGGGCGCGGGAAAACCTGGCTGATGGACCTTTTCTACCATAGCCTGCCGGGCACGCGTAAACAGCGTTTGCACTTTCACCGCTTTATGCTGCGCGTACATGAAGAGTTGACCGCCCTGCAAGGGCAAAGCGACCCGCTGGAAGTGATTGCCGACCGCTTTAAGGCAGAAACCGACGTGCTGTGCTTTGATGAGTTTTTTGTCTCAGATATCACCGATGCGATGCTGCTCGGTGGATTAATGAAAGCGCTGTTCGCCCGCGGCATCACGCTCGTGGCGACATCCAATATTCCGCCTGATGACCTGTACCGCAATGGTCTGCAACGTGCCCGCTTTCTTCCGGCGATTGAGGCTATTAAACAGTACTGCGACATCATGAATGTGGATGCCGGAGTTGATTACCGTCTGCGTACGTTAACCCAGGCGCATTTATGGTTATCGCCGCTGAATGATGAAACCCAACGGCAGATGGATAAGCTGTGGCTGGCGTTAGCGGGAAGCAAAAGTGAACATGCGCCGACGCTTGAGATAAATCATCGCCCGATGCAGACACTGGCCGTCGAAAACCAAACGCTGGCCGTCTCGTTTACTACCCTGTGCGTCGATGCCCGCAGCCAGCACGACTATATTGCGCTATCGCGCCTGTTTCACACCGTGTTGCTCTCTGACGTCCCAGTGATGACGTCGTTGATGGAGAGCGAAGCACGGCGCTTTATCGCGCTGGTAGATGAGTTCTACGAACGCTACGTCAAGCTGGTGGTGAGTGCGGCAGTTCCTTTATATGAGATCTACCGGGGAGAGCGCCTAAAGTTTGAATTCCAGCGCTGTTTGTCGCGTTTGCAGGAGATGCAAAGCGAAGAGTATCTGAAGCGCGAACATTTAGCCGGTTAAACCCACCGCAAATCACATAAAGGGGTCGATCTTTGACCCTGACTTCTCTATAATCTTGCGACCCCACGTTACGAGAGAGTTTTTTTCCCAAAACTTTCTATGTGCCGGCATAGGCTATTCGAAGGGGTAGGTTTGCTGGACAATGTCGTGTGAACCTCAACTGACAAAACGTTTGGGTGTTCACCAACGTGTAACTAATTTATTTGGGTAAGCTTTTAATGAAAACTTTTACAGCTAAACCAGAAACCGTAAAACGCGACTGGTATGTTGTTGACGCGACCGGTAAAACTCTGGGCCGTCTGGCTTCCGAACTGGCTCTGCGCCTGCGCGGTAAGCACAAAGCGGAATACACTCCGCACGTAGATACCGGTGATTACATCATCGTTCTGAACGCTGACAAAGTTGCGGTAACTGGCAACAAGCGTACTGACAAAATGTACTACCGTCACAGTGGCTACGTCGGTGGTCTTAAAGAAGCGACCTTTGAAGAGATGATTGCTCGCCATCCTGAGCGTGTGATTGAAATCGCGGTTAAAGGCATGCTGCCAAAAGGCCCGCTGGGTCGTGCAATGTACCGTAAACTGAAAGTTTACGCGGGCAATGAGCACAACCACGCGGCACAGCAACCGCAAGTTCTTGACATCTAATCGGGATTATAGGCAATGGCTGAAAATCAATACTACGGCACTGGTCGCCGCAAAAGTTCTGCAGCTCGCGTTTTCATCAAACCGGGCAGTGGTAAAATCGTTATCAATCAACGTTCTCTGGAACAGTACTTCGGTCGTGAAACTGCCCGCATGGTAGTTCGTCAGCCGCTGGAACTGGTCGACATGATTGGTAAACTGGACCTGTACATCACCGTTAAAGGTGGTGGTATTTCTGGTCAAGCTGGTGCGATCCGTCACGGTATCACCCGCGCACTGATGGAATATGACGAGTCACTGCGTGGCGAACTGCGTAAAGCAGGCTTCGTTACTCGTGATGCTCGTGAAGTTGAACGTAAGAAAGTCGGCCTGCGTAAAGCACGTCGTCGTCCTCAGTTCTCCAAGCGTTAATTGGTTTCTGCTTCGGCAGATTGCAATTTGAAAAAACCCCGCCTCGGCGGGTTTTTTTATGGATTTTTACCCGCGAATAAGCACGGTAATCTGCTGATTGCCACCTCTTTTTTCCCATTTCCAGAATCGACTCACCACAAAGGTCACAAAATCTGGTAAACTATCATCCAATTTTCTGCCCAAATGTGCGGTATTGTTCATTTTTTGTTTGTGTTTTGAACAGCAATGGCTTTCCGAATCTGGGTGACATCACTTCTGGCTGGCCACCTGGTGGCTGGTAGCAGTAAAATTCTTAATATACCTGGAGGTTTTCATGGCTGTCGCTGCCAACAAACGTTCGGTAATGACGCTGTTTTCTGGTCCTACTGACATCTATAGCCATCAGGTCCGCATTGTACTGGCGGAGAAAGGTGTTAGTTTCGAGATTGAGCATGTGGAGAAAGACAATCCACCTCAGGATCTGATCGACCTCAACCCGAATCAGAGCGTACCGACACTGGTGGATCGTGAGCTGACCCTATGGGAATCTCGCATCATTATGGAATACCTGGATGAGCGTTTCCCGCATCCGCCGCTGATGCCGGTTTACCCGGTTGCGCGTGGTGAAAGCCGCCTGTACATGCAGCGTATTGAAAAAGACTGGTATACGCTGATGAACGTCATCGTAAACGGTTCTGCTTCTGAAGCGGACGTCGCGCGTAAGCGACTGCGCGAAGAGCTGCTGGCAATTGCGCCAGTGTTTAGTCAGAAACCGTATTTCCTGAGCGATGAGTTCAGCCTGGTAGACTGCTACCTGGCGCCGCTGCTGTGGCGTTTACCGCAGCTGGGTATTGAATTCAGCGGTGCTGGTTCGAAAGAGCTGAAAGGGTATATGACCCGCGTATTTGAACGTGACTCTTTCCTGGCTTCTCTGACTGAGCCTGAACGTGAAATGCGTCTGGGCCGGGGTTAATCTGTATGGATTTGCCACAGCTATCACCGCGCCGTCCGTATCTGCTGCGCGCATTCTATGAGTGGTTGTTAGACAACCAGCTCACGCCGCACCTGGTGGTGGATGTGACGCTTCCGGATGTGCAGGTTCCTATGGAATATGCGCGTGACGGGCAAATTGTTCTGAATATTGCTCCACGTGCAGTGGGCAACCTGGAACTGGCAAACGACGAAGTGCGTTTTAACGCGCGCTTTGGCGGTATACCACGTCAGGTTTCCGTGCCGCTGGCTGCTGTTCTGGCTATCTATGCCCGTGAAAACGGTGCAGGTACCATGTTCGAGCCAGAAGCGGCCTACGACGAAGATGTCGCCAGCTTAAATGATGACGACAACGACACGTCCGGCTTTGAAAGCGAAACGGTCATGTCCGTCATTGATGGCGATAAGCCCGATCACGGTGATGACAACGACCCGGATGATACGCCGCCACCTCCGCGTGGTGGGCGTCCGGCGCTACGCGTAGTGAAGTAAAATCAAACAGGCCCTTGCGGGCCTGTTTTGCTTTCTGTGCCAGCCATCAATAAAACAGCACAATCGTGGCTATCATATTCACCACAAATCCTACCGCCATTGGGATCGCCGTGCGTTTAACCACCTCAAAAGGCGATACACCCGCAATACCGGAAGTTACTACAATGACCGCAGTAATGGGTGAAACCGCGCGGGCCAGGGTAGTGGCAAAGTGCATTGGCATAATCATTACCACCGCCGGAATATGCAGCCCTGCGGCGATGTCCGGGATCAGGCTGGCGAATGACATAAACGGTGCGTTACCGGAGCCCATGACAATGGCGCAGGCGGCGATGACCACCGCCATGATGATCATCACGCCGATACCGCCAAGCCCGGAATGTTCCGCCCCCCTAATCACCGCGTCGACAGTGCCGATGGTGGTTAAGCCTTTGGCAAAGATCTCACCGGCGACGACCAGCGTCACGACGTTGGCAAACTGGGTGCCCATGCCATCAAAAAACGCCTGCACATCATCCATGGTTTCGCGCAGATTATGGGTGCGAAAGAATTCGACAAGCATGGTGACTGTCATGCTCATCAGCATCACCACCACCAGATTCAGCTCTGTTTTCATGAGTCCACTATGTGCAAGGAACAGCGAGCCTAGCATCAGGATCAGTGGCATCACCGGTAAAATGGCGTAATAGAGCGGCGGAACATCTTCCAGCACCTTTTGTTCGGTAAAGCCGATGTTTTCTGGTGCCGCTTTTTTATCAAACTGGCGCTGTACAAAAAAGTGCGCAATAGCAACAGCGATAATCACGCACGTGGCCACGGGTAACTGGTAGTGGAAGAAGTAGGTGGCGATTTTCATTCCCGCTACCTGAGCGGCAAAAATCGAGTTTGTTTCCAGAATACCCCATTCAATCGACATTGACGTGGCGATGACCGCCACTGCCGACAAACGGCTTACGCCAAGGCTGACCAGCGTCGGGAAGAGGGTGACCATCAGCAACATCCCTAACCCGGAGGCGCTGGTAATGAACTGCGCCATGATCTGACCGATCACATAGGTGGCGGCAAGCACGATATACGGTGAGCGGATAAGCTTTAGCGGACGGCTCAGCAGACTCACCATCGCCCGACTGGCTCCCATCCTGTCCATATAGCGGGCATAGCCACCGACGGCCATAATCGACAGCCCCAAACCTGCGGCGCGACTGGAGAGCATGCGCAGAATTTCGTTATAAATATCAACCAGCAGGTAGCCGCTGCTTTTTTCGGGTGCAACCAGCGCACCGTACCCCAGCCAGACGCCGCAGATCATTAGGAAGATCCCAGCCGCCGCAAGGACCACCTGGGGTTTGTAGTTTTTGAGGATCAGGTAACCCATCGTTAATAAAACGATGACAGAAAGTATGATGCCGAACATTTTTTCACTCCATGCAGGAAAGAAGATAAATCCGGTAATAGCGCTGTTATAAAAGCGGATGTTATATTTTTTTTACCGTTTTTTATGGAGTGAATATCGTATTTTTAAAATCAAGATTAAATTATTTTTCGTTTTAAAATAGTGGTTTATGATAATTTCTCACGATCATATTCGCAGATTTCATAAATTCGATGTCATACTCAGAAATTAAAATTCATCATATCGTTTTTGAGTGAAAATATATTTGTATTTCATATGTTATCAATAAGTGGGCTAACCCGATTGACCTCCATTTCACCCCGCTTTCGATCCTGTGTTACGATGAACCCGCTGTTGTTTTTCACCAATGACTTAGCTGAATGGACCCTATGAACGCATTTGATTCGCAAGCTGAAGACTCTCCATCCACCATTGGCCGTAGTTTACGTAACCGCCCGCTGGCGCGTAAAAAGCTGTCTGAAATGGTTGAAGAAGAACTGGAACAGATGATTCGTCGTCGGGAGTTTGGCGAGGGTGAACAGTTGCCGTCCGAGCGGGAGCTGATGGCCTTCTTTAACGTCGGTCGTCCCTCGGTACGAGAAGCCCTGGCGGCGTTAAAACGTAAAGGCCTGGTGCAAATCAACAACGGCGAACGTGCCCGCGTTTCGCGTCCATCTGCGGACACCATCATTGGTGAACTGTCGGGGATGGCGAAAGATTTTCTCTCGCATCCCGGCGGCATCGCGCACTTTGAACAGTTGCGACTGTTCTTTGAGTCAAGCCTGGTGCGTTACGCCGCAGAGCATGCAACCGACGAGCAAATTGACAGACTGGCGAAAGCGCTGGAGATTAACAGCCAGTCGCTGGATGACAACGCGCTGTTCATTCGTTCGGACGTGGATTTTCACCGTGTGCTGGCGGAGATCCCTGGTAATCCTATCTTTATGGCGATCCATGTCGCGCTGCTGGACTGGCTGATCGCCGCACGTCCGACCGTCGCTGACCGCGAATTATACGAGCACAATAGCGTAAGTTATCAACAGCATATTGCTATTGTCGACGCCATTCGTCAGCACGATCCTGATGAAGCAGACCGCGCATTACAAGACCATCTCAACAGCGTTTCCGCTACTTGGCACGCCTTCGGTAAAAATAAAAAATTGAGGAAGTGATCGCGATCCTGATGATCGTTTAGTGAGGCAGATCGCAATATAAGCGTTCTGTATTGTATTGCTGCTTATTTGATCTGGTATAACAGGTATAAAGGTATGTAGTTAGACAACACTAATCATCGACAGAGGTAGTTATGGCAAGAGATTTAAGAGGCGTAATGCCAGCGTTGTTAACCCCATTCGACAACCAACAGCGACTGGACATTGAGAGCCTACGTCGTCTGGTACGTTTCAACATTGGGCAGGGTGTTGATGGCCTGTACGTCGGTGGCTCAACGGGTGAAGCGTTTGTCCAGAACCGGGCTGAAAGAGAGCAGGTACTGGAGATCGTGGCGGAAGAAGCGAAGGGTAAAGTCACGCTTATCGCACATGTGGGCACGGTGAGCACCGAAGAGAGCCAGCAGTTGGCGAGCGCAGCCCATCGCTACGGCTTTGATGCTGTCTCTGCCGTCACACCGTTTTACTATCCGTTCAGTTTTGAAGAGCACTGTGATCACTACCGTGCAATTATTGATTCCTCTGATGGCTTGCCAATGGTGGTCTATAACATCCCGGCGCTGAGCGGCGTAAAACTGACGCTGGATCAGATCAACACGCTGGTCACGTTGCCGGGTGTTGGTGCGTTGAAGCAGACCTCTGGCGATCTCTATCAAATGGAGCAGATCCGTCGCGCCCATCCGGATCTGGTGCTGTATAACGGCTATGACGAAATTTTCGCGTCAGGCCTGCTGGCTGGGGCAGACGGTGGTATCGGCAGTACCTACAACATTATGGGCTGGCGCTATCAGGGAATAGTGAAAGCACTCAAAGAAGGCGACATCCAGACGGCACAAAAGCTGCAAACCGAGTGCAATAAGGTTATCGATTTACTGATTAAAGTCGGCGTGTTCCGTGGACTGAAAACGGTTCTGCACTATATGGACGTGGTTTCCGTCCCACTGTGCCGTAAGCCGTTTGCCTCTGTTGACGAAAAGTACCTGCCAGAACTGAAAGCGCTGGCTGACCAACTGCTGGCAGAAAAGGCGTAACAGCGGATTGCCGGGGGCTCTTTGCTTGCCCGGCCTACACAGGCAGACCGTAGGCCGGATGAGGCACAGTCGCCCACCAGTACAACAATGAAAATCGTCGGGAGAGTCACATGAGTACTTCTACCCAGAGCATTCCGTGGTACCGCCATCTCAACCGGGCACAATGGCGTGCGTTCTCTGCCGCCTGGCTGGGATATTTGCTGGATGGTTTTGATTTTGTCTTAATTGCCCTTGTGCTGACGGAAGTACAAGGTGAATTCGGGTTGACGACGGTGCAGGCTGCCAGCCTGATCTCGGCCGCCTTTATTTCTCGCTGGTTTGGCGGGCTGATGCTGGGGGCGATGGGCGATCGCTACGGGCGTCGCCTGGCGATGGTCACCAGCATTATTCTGTTCTCGCTAGGGACGCTGGCCTGCGGTTTTGCACCGGGCTACACCACCATGTTTATCGCCCGCCTGGTCATCGGCATGGGGATGGCAGGTGAGTACGGTTCAAGTGCGACCTATGTGATTGAAAGCTGGCCTAAACAGTTGCGCAATAAAGCCAGTGGTTTCCTGATTTCTGGCTTCTCCGTGGGGGCCGTGATCGCCGCTCAGGTCTACAGTCTGGTGGTACCGGTGTGGGGGTGGCGCGCGCTGTTTTTCATCGGCATTGTACCGATTATCTTCGCCCTCTGGCTGCGTAAAAATATTCCGGAAGCCGAAGACTGGAAGGAAAAACACGAAGGCAAAGCGCCGGTGCGCACGATGGTGGATACCCTCTATCGGGGTGAACATCGGGTCATTAATATTCTGATGACGCTCGCCGCCGCAACCGCGCTGTGGTTCTGTTTTGCCGGTAACCTGCAAAATGCGGCTATCGTGGCGATCCTCGGTCTGGTCTGCGCGTTTATCTTCATTAGCTTTATGGTGCAAAGCAGCGGTAAACGCTGGCCGACGAGCGTAATGCTGATGGTAGTGGTGCTGTTCGCCTTCCTCTACTCGTGGCCAATTCAGGCGCTGCTGCCGACCTACCTGAAAACTGAATTGATGTATGACCCGTCGACGGTCGCCAGGGTGCTGTTCTTCAGCGGCTTTGGGGCGGCGGTAGGCTGTTGTGTCGGTGGTTTTCTGGGTGATTGGCTGGGTACGCGCAAAGCCTATGTCTACAGCCTGCTGGCCTCACAGTTGCTGATTATTCCCGTGTTTGCGATTGGCGGTGCCAACGTCTGGGTACTGGGTCTGCTGCTGTTTTTCCAGCAAATGCTCGGGCAGGGGATCTCCGGGATCTTACCCAAACTGATCGGCGGTTATTTCGATACTGACCAACGTGCGGCGGGTCTGGGCTTTACCTACAACGTGGGTGCGCTGGGCGGGGCACTGGCGCCGATCATCGGTGCGCTGATTGCACAGCGTCTGGATCTGGGTACGGCGCTGGGATCGCTGTCGTTTAGCCTGACTTTCGTGGTGATCCTGCTGATTGGCCTTGATATGCCGTCCCGCGTGCAGCGCTGGCTGCGCCCGGAAGCGATGCGTACCCATGATGCCATTGATGGTAAACCGTTTAGCGGAGCCGTGCCGTTTGGCAGCGATAAAAGCGCGCTGGTGAAATCAAAAAGTTAATCCGATTGCCCGGTCCTGCACCGGGCTATTTTGGTAAGGGAATAAGTATGTCGTTACTTGAGCAACTGACGCTGAAAAAGGTCGTGCTATGACAACGCTGGCGATTGATATTGGCGGCACCAAACTGGCCGCTGCACGGGTAGACCGCGATTTACAGATCCGCGAACGCCGTGAACTGCCGACACCTGCCAGCAAAACGCCGGATGCCCTGCGGGCCGCGTTACAGACACTCATTGAGCCGCTGCAGGCGCAAGCAGAGCGCGTTGCCATTGCCTCCACCGGTATTATCCGCGAGGGCACACTACTGGCGATTAATCCGCTCAATCTTGGCGGGCTGATGCACTTCCCGCTGGTACAAACCTTAAGAGAGTTGACCGGCTTGCCGACCATGGCGGTCAATGATGCGCAGGCGGCGTCCTGGGCGGAATACCACGTAATGGCTGACGAGATAAGCGACATGGTATTTATCACCGTGTCGACCGGTGTGGGCGGCGGCGTGGTCAGCAACGGCAAGTTACTCACCGGGGCTGGTGGTCTGGCGGGGCATTTAGGGCATACGTTGGCAGACCCTAATGGACCAGTCTGTGGCTGCGGTCGTACCGGCTGCGCGGAGGCTATTGCATCTGGTCGCGGAATTGCCGCTGCCGCACAGGGCGACCTTGCCGGTTGCGATGCCAGAACGGTGTTTACGCGTGCGGTGCAAGGGCATGAACAGGCCGCGCGGTTGATTGCACATTCTGCACAGGTGCTGGCGCGACTGATTGCCGACGTCAAAGCGTCTACCGACTGCCAGTGCGTAGTTGTGGGTGGCAGCGTTGGGCTGGCTGAAGGATATCTGACGCAGGTCCGAACGCTGCTGGCGCAGGAACCCTCGGTGTATCACGTCCCACTGCGCACCGCACATTACCGACATGACGCCGGGTTGCTGGGCGCAGCATTGTTAGCACAAGGAGAGTTATCATGATATTAGGCGAGTTACAGTCGCTATCCGCCGCGGGATTACCCCCTGTTCTGCTTGATGCGCTGACCGTTGCTCTGGCGGCAGACGTGCAGAATAACGCGCCGGGACACTATGTACTGAAAGGCGACGATCTGTTTATGAACGTGATGCAGTTCGCCACGCAACCGCCACAAGAAAAAAAGGCGGAGCTGCATGAATGCTATATTGATATCCAATTGCTGCTGGCAGGTGAAGAGCGTGTTTTTTTCGGTTTGGCAGGTTCCGCACGTCAGTGCGAAGACGTGCATGTTGAAGAGGATTATCAACTGTGCAGCGAGATTACCGATGAACAGGTTGTTACCCTGAAACCGGGGATGTTCGCGGTGTTTATGCCTGGCGAGCCACATAAACCGGGCTGCGTGGTGAGTGCACCTGGAGAAATTAAGAAGGTGGTGGTGAAGGTCCGAGCCAGCTTGCTACACGCCTGATAGAAATGCGCCAACATGGTAATTGCCGCAGCTGCGTGTCTGCGGCAATTATCCAAAAGACAACCTACCGCTTAAATGTCACTGTTTCCGGCTGTGACAAATGCAGCGTTGTTTGGCTCGGAACGGTCTCGGCGATGACCCGCCCGTGGCGAATGGAATAACGGGCAGGTGTTTGGCGACGAACCGCGTCAAACCCATTTTCTGCCGGTAAAATTACCAGGTTAGCGGAATTTCCAACGCTCAGGCCGTAGTCTTGCAAGTGCAGGGTTTTTGCGCTGTGAGTGGTTATCAGGTTCAGCCCATCATTAATCTGCCCGTATCCCATCAGTTGGCACACGTGTAATCCCATATGCAGCACCTGCAGCATATTCGCGGTGCCCAGCGGATACCACGGATCAAAGACATCATCATGGCCAAAGCAGACGTTGATCTCTGCCTCCAGCATCTCTTTGACGCGGGTGACACCGCGACGCTTGGGATAGGTGTCAAAACGTCCCTGCAGGTGAATGTTCACCAGAGGATTCGCAACAAAGTTAATACCTGACATTTTCAGCAGACGGAAAAGACGGGAAGCATACGCGCCGTTGTAGGAATGCATCGCTGTGGTATGGCTGGCAGTAACGCGCCCGCCCATTCCGTCGCGATGCGCCAGTGCTGCAACGGTTTCAACAAAGCGTGATTGTTCATCATCAATTTCGTCACAGTGCACATCGATAAGGCGGTCGTACTTCTGGGCCAGGGCGAAAATTTTATGCAGCGACTCCACGCCATATTCACGCGTAAACTCAAAGTGGGGAATTGCACCAATCACGTCGGCGCCCAGGCGCACCGCTTCTTCTAACAGCGCCTCACCGTTGGGGTAAGATAGAATCCCCTCTTGTGGGAATGCCACAATTTGCAGCTCCACCCACGGTGCGACCTCTTGCTTCACTTCCAGCATCGCTTTCAGTGCCGTTAGCGTGGGATCGGAAACGTCAACGTGCGTACGAACATACTGGATGCCGTTGGCCATCTGCCATTTCAGGGTTTGCATGGCACGCGTCTTCACGTCTTCGTGAGTCAGCATCGCTTTACGTTCAGCCCAGCGCTCAATACCTTCAAACAGCGTACCCGACTGATTCCAGTTTGGCTCGCCTGCCGTTTGCGTGGTGTCCAGATGGATATGCGGCTCGACGAATGGCGGGATGGCGAGTCCACCTTCAGCGTCCAGTACCTCACCTTGCGGTAAAGATGCGGCTTCCTGGGGTTCAATACGGCTAAAACGCCCGTTTTCAATTGTAAGTTGCCATAACCCGTCGCGTCCCTGTAAACGTGCCTGACGAATGGTGAGGGTATTAGTCTGCATGGCTGACCTCCGTGGACTGAGCAAGACTGCGATTAAAAAGTGGATTCAGCAGGATATAGCTGACTACACCGCCGAGTACGGCGTTGACGGGCACAATACCGGGAATATAGTGGCCGGCAGCGATGCCCAGTGCAACGGACAGAATGGCTATCCAATTCACCGGCGTAAATTGTGCGTTGTTGAAATCGGCGTATCGGCGGTGGTTTAACAGATAGTCGGCAATAATCACCCCGCCAATCGGAGGGATCGCGGCCGACAGAAATGTCAGCCAGCCGACAAAGTTATTGTACAGCCACAGCGCGCACAGCGTGCCAATAATACCGTTAACCACCGACAATGTACGGCTGGAAAAACCGGTAATATTGGCAAAGCCCAGACCCGACGCATACAGCGCGTTGTCGTTGGTTGTCCAGATATTCAGGCCGAGAACGACAATCGCTGGTAGCAGGAGCCCCTGGGCAATCATCACGTCGGAGATGTCCGCCTGTCCTACAGCGGCAGCGCCAGCAGCACCGAAGATAAACATCAAGGAGTTGCCGAGGAAAAAAGCCACCATGGCAATCAGCACCGCAGCTTTGGCATTACGGCCAAAGCGAACGAAGTCGGCCGTCAAGGTACCTGCGCTGACAAACGATCCCACGACCAGCGCCAGCGCGGTTGAAAAATCCAGCGGCGTCTGTGGCACAATCGTTTTTAAATGATCTAAGCCGCCCACGTCGGATACTGCCAGCCAGACGGAGTAACTACCAAGAATAACGATAGCGGGTACGGCGATAATCGATAAAACCGTCAGCGCCGAAATGCCAAAAAAGATGGTCATGGTCATCAACAGGCCAGACACAGCAATCAGGATATTAACGTCGATTCCCGTCGCTTTGCTGACTGGGATAGCAAACATCGCCACGCCAACACCAAACCAGCCCACCTGCGTGCCGCCTAACAGCATTGAGGGAAGCCATGAACCTTTTACGCCAAATGAGTAACGCGCCAGGAGATGGGTAGAGAGTCCGGTTTTTGCGCCGATGAAACCCAGAAAGGCAGTGTAAATACCGAGGAGAAGATTACCGAAGAGAACTGCCAGGAAGAAATCATTATAGGAAAGACCGGTACCGAGTGTGCCCCCGGTCCACATACTGGCGGAAAAAAACGTTAATCCCAACATTACAAATGTCAGTGGAACTACACCTTTCCGCGCGGCCAGAGGGACGGGGCCCTGGCTATAATTGTTATCTTGCGACACAACACCTCCATGAATTTTGCCCAAAAAATCCGCCGCATAATATACACTTTTCAGAAGAATGCAAACGTTTACGTACTGGATTTTTAAGCTGGTTGGTCGCGAATTTATGCTATGTAGCAACTACGTATTTTTAGAAGAGAAGACGGATATCCGGCATCTCATCCATATGTGCGGACGAGATGCCAGAAAAGATGTGTTTATACTTCCAGGTAATTCAGGATCCCGTCAGC
>NZ_SZWP01000042.1:0-95933 GCF_005280825.1 Citrobacter sp. wls829 | reverse complement strand
GAGTGACTGCGGGTATTGCGATCCCCTTTACCGGCTTTATCACCTCAGTGGCCTGGGCGTAAAACGCAGAAGACGTCGTAAAGGGCTGGCAACAGAACGTCTGCCGCTGCTCCGTCCGGCGGCGCCCAATCTGACCTGGTCGATGGATTTCGTCATGGACGCACTTTCCACCGGTCGCAGGATCAAGTGTCTTACCTGCGTCGATGATTTCACAAAGGAATGCCTGACGGTCACTGTTGCCTTTGGGATTTCAGGCGTTCAGGTCACGCGTATTCTGGACAGCATTGCACTGTTTCGAGGCTATCCGGCGACGATAAGAACTGACCAGGGGCCGGAGTTCACTTGCCGTGCACTGGATCAATGGGCCTTTGAGCATGGTGTTGAGTTGCGCTTAATCCAGCCGGGCAAGCCAACGCAGAACGGATTTATTGAGAGCTTTAACGGACGATTTCGCGATGAATGTTTGAATGAGCACTGGTTCAGCGATATCGTTCATGCCAGGAAAATTATTAATGACTGGCGGCAGGATTATAACGAATGCCGCCCGCACTCCACGCTGAATTATCAGACACCGTCTGAATTTGCAGCGGGCTGGAGAAAGGGTCATTCTGAGAATGAAGATTCCGACGTTACTAACTGAGTGTTGTATCTAATCGTGGGGGCAGGTCAGCCTGACCGTACTGCTGAATTCAAATCAATGATTAGATTGCCATACCACTGCATCATCTCCCTCCTTCCCTCTAGATACTGAGCATGGTTATACGTTCCACGAATTGAGTTCTTATCGACGTGAGCCAGTTGTAGCTCGATCCAAGCTGAGTTAAATCCCTGCTCATGCAAAATAGTACTCATCGTGTGGCGGAATCCATGCCCCGTAACACGCCCGGCATAGCCGATACGCCTGACCAGCACAGTCAATGCCATATCACTCATCGGTTTCTTTGGATTATTACGTCCTGGGAACAGCAACGTTCCCGCTCCCGTCATGGGTTTAAGCTGATTAAGCAAGTCAATTACCTGGCTTGATAACGGAACCAGATGAGGGCGGCGCATTTTCATGCGCTCTGCTGGCACGTTCCAAACCTTCCGCTCAAAATCAAACTCCTGCCACTCCGCTTGCCTCAATTCCCCAGGCCTTACTCCAGTCAAAATAAGTAATTGCATCGCTATTTTAACAAGTACACTACCTGCGTAGGTGTTCAGAGTTTGAAGAAACTCTGGCAATTCATCCTGGGTCAAAAAAGCATAGTGCTCTTTCTCATGGGGAGCTACTGCGCTGGCTAGATCAGGAGCTGGATTGTACTCAGCCCTGCCAGTCACAACGGCATACTTCCAGACCTCTCCACAACGCTGGCGAACCTTACGGACCTTCTCAGTTGCTCCTCGAACTTCTATCTTTGAAAGAACAGCAAGCAACTCCATCGGTTTGATATCTTTGATTGGCCGGTGACCGATATAAGGGAACACATCCTTTTCAAAGGTTCTCAACATTTCTTCGCGGTAGGAGACAGACCAGCGGTCATAGCGACGCTGATACCACTCCCGCGTGATAGCCTCAAAAGAGTTTTCTGCATCTTGTTGACGACTAAGTTTCTCAATTTTCCGTTCAAGAGAAGGATCGTTGCCAGCCGCTAATGTCCTTTTTGCATCCTCACGCTTATTTCTGGCTTCAGCTAAAGAAACATCGGGGTAAACGCCAATAGCGAGCAGCTTCTCTTTACCTAGCGAACGGTATTTGAGACGCCAGTATCTTTTACCGTTGGGATTAACCAGCAGGTAAAGACCACCACCATCAGCGAGTTTGTAGGGCTTATCTTTAGGTTTTGCAGTTTCAACCTGACGAGCTGTCAGCTTCATTGGGGGTACCTCTCAGCAGGGGGTACAATTATACCCCCATCCATACCCCCACATTGAGCTTGACCCTGGGGGAGTACAATTGAGTTCAATAGACTAATAGAATGCTATAACTGCTGATTTATCAAGGGAAAATTGAGTTTGGTAGACTTCAGAAGACTTGAGTTTGGAGCGGGCGAAGGGAATCGAACAAAAGTACTTTCTTGTATAGCCGAAAGTGCCGAACCCCATTGCTGGTGCGGTGAATATACATCACCACACGGGGTAGCGCTATGGGTAGCAGCAACAAGAACCAGTACCTGTACAAACATGAAACAGGCCTTTGGATGTTTCAAATATCAGTCCCTAGGCATATGCGCCACTTAACCGATGGACGAAAGCTATTTAAGAAAAGCACAGGGCAACGAGACGTCCTGAAAGCGAGAGTAGTTCGAGACCGCCTAGTTGTTGAGTGGAACCACGTAAAGGAAAAGCACGCAATTGATACCGGAGCGGTATTATTAAATCGCGCTATCCACGCTATACAACAACTAGGAGAATCAGCACAAGCGCTTTCAGACCAAAGGGTCATGCTAAAGGCCGTTACGAATGAGTACCTCACCGAGTACAAACAATCTCGAAGCCCCAGCACAATAAGCAAACATGCCCTAGCCTCTCGTTTATTTCTCAAGTATCTAAACGTTTCTGATACCGAACTGACAGGCATCAGCCGCACCGAGGTAACGGGATTTATTCGAGCGCTCAAGCCTAAGAAATCCAAGCAGACTATCCAGAATTATTTATCAGGATTAAACACGGTGTACGAGTACGCCCGCCGTTGCTACGACGATATACCAGCGGCCTCCCCATTTACCGGGCATAGACTAGAGGCCAAGCAAACAATAAAAAGCTATGAAGCATTCACCCCGGATGAAATAAATACCCTACTTAATAACGCCTCAGACGATCTACAGGACGTTATTTTAATCGGGCTTTACTCGGGTATGCGGCTAGATGAAATCGCCTCTCTACGGATCTCTGACGCCTCAGAAATCGAGGGTGTTATGTGCTTTAGCGTGCGAGCAGCTAAAACAAAAGCAGGCGTACGGGTTGTACCAATGCACCCAGCGTTACAAAGCGTCATCACCAGATGCAAACAATTGAACCAGCAAGGCGAGCTAGGCGAGTACCTGTTACCTCAGTCAAATTTGATAAAGCGACTCGATGGTAAAAGGGGGCCGTGGTACAGCCAGCAATTCACCCGCCTACGGGATAAGGTTTTACCCAATGCCACAGACAGACAATGCTTTCATAGTCTGCGCGGAATGTTCATTACTGCCTTAGACCGCGCTGGCGTACCGGAGGATAGGATTGCACAGATTGTTGGTCATGAAAGGGGCAAGACTGAATCATTCAAAACTTACAGCTCTGGTGCACTTCTATCAGAACTAGCCGATTATGTGTCACTGGTACAAGCGATTTACCATGTGGAAGCTCACCAAAGATGATCGATTAAACCGATCGATTAACGAGTATTGATCTATCAAACCAATTATCAATGCCTTCTCGCTACTGGCAGTATTGAGATCAAAAACCAATCTGCCCATGAAAAGGGAATCTGTATGAGAATATTTAGGCTGAGTATTTTAGTTTTTAGTGTGTTGTATGGCGCACCGTCTGTAAATGCCAACGATCTAGGTGCCGTAACAATCCGCTTTATAGATACTTTCGCTGTTTATCCCGCAGCAAAGAACCTGACCGAGGAGAACTCAAACGCCTGTGTCATAGAAACAACGGACGGGTTATCTGCTTATCCCGGCACTTGCTCAAAACACATAGGCCTATTTCTAAAAGTATGGGAAGCAGCGCATCCAAACATCCCGTACGCTATCGAAGAAAATGGAATACGCTGGGGAGGATAAATTATTAATGCACAGTGGTTGCCGCCTAGATTACGGAACATAACGGCACAACTGTACCTGTATTATAACAATCCCATTCAGCAAGGGGCTAGTATGCTCAAGGTATTCATAATTAAAGGGCGGGCTATCTCAATAGCAGCCCAACTTATCGCACTGGGCTTTGTAGTAAGCATTCTATTTGTATTCTCTCGCGCTCCAATGAATGATGAAGCATCATATTATATTGGAAGCGGCACTGATAATATTTCTTTACGTGAGGTTAATATTAAACGCTTTAACGGCTGGTACTATAGTCTCGGTTGCTTATTAGAAGTCAACGGGCATCTCGTCACCGCCTCCCCTGACTCTTGCAATCAGTTACTAAATGAAACGATAACTTTATTCGATAAATACTACCCAACCAAGCCGAGGGAGTTTATTATTTACGGTCGAAATATTGGGCGGTGCAGTGACTTAACAACGCCCCGCTGCCCCGCCCTAGAAGATAATAAATAAATCTATCCATGACATGCGAATTGCCCGTGTGAGATTGTACGGGCTAATTGAACCTCATGGGTAAGTTGCTCAAGGTTCTTCCCATGCTTACGCCACCGCTTCCCGTCACTTTGTACTTGAGCACAATAAACCCCATTTGTTTTATTAACACTAATTCCCTTGGGTAGATTATTACCTGTAATACATTTACGTGCATTCTGGTTGTTCTGCGCTCTGGTAGCTAATCGCAGATTCAGGATATTGTTATTACCTCTATCCCCGTCTATATGGTCGATACAATGCCCAGCAGGAATAGTACCGTTGATAACAGACCAGATAATACGATGTACAGCGTACTTCTTTCCTTTTAATTGAACAGACCAATAACCATCTTTACCGAGAGTCCCGGCACAAGCACCGATTTTAACTCTCTGGGATAGGGCACGCTTCCAAGTTAAACCGCTCGGAGATTCTGTATCGACTGCGAAGCAATTAACTATAATATCATTCCCCTTATCATTACTTATAATAAGACACTCCTTAAAATACATTGAGTTTATATTGAGCAACAAAAAACAAACCAACAATAGAAATCAATATCAGTAAACCTATGAGGAACACCCTGCAATCTAAAACCATGTTAACCGCTCATAAATTTAAAAACACTGAACACCCATATTATGGAGCATTACTTTCATGAACGATTAACATGTACAAGAAGCAGAGCAAGGTTAAATTTTTTTGATTGAGACTTAACAGCACGGTAATAGTATAGGGGGGGGGTATTGGTGACAGCAGTATCGTACCACATTATACCAACTGATGATTTGAGTTAGAGGCACGATTGCTATTACCAACGTATAAGACGATATACCGGTACAAGTTTGATTGAATTTTAAATCAATGGAGTATATTATTTTTGAAGTTAAAATACGTTGCGGCGATATGTAGCCCCTTAATCGGCGCTCTGACCATTGAACCTAGATACTTTTTTAACGTCTTTTTTCTGCACTTGCTCTTTATCAGTCTCAACAATTCGCGTTAGCAACTGAATCTCATGCTCAAGCTCCAAGTGCTTCAAAGCAGCGCGAACCTCAGCAGCAGGGAATGTTTCTAGCAAGGGATTAACGTCCCACAAGCCCTCGCCTATCTCTTGGATATCCCAACCTGTTTGTACTGACACTTCATAATCTAACGGGTGCAAGTGCTGGCCTCTGAACGTCTCAGCCACATCAGGAGGCCATGACGATATCACTGTGGGTAATCCCGCAACACAAGTCGGGACGTGAACACCAAGCGAACTGGACACGCGATAACGAATACCGGATGGAGAATCATTGGCTAAGCAAAGCGACTCGTGAAGCGCTGGTACCTGCGTAGGCAGCGCCTTTTGTTTTGTGTACAGCATCAAACCTCCTTTTTGATTCGCTGGACAGATTCCAGACTCAGCAGAATCCGAACGGCGGCGGGAGCAGTCCACCGCCTCCCGTTCACCATGACTCGATAATCCCGCCCACCCGTTCTATTTAAACCGCCTGCTGGGTCGCCTTCCCGCTTATTCGCTTTACCTTTCCCAGAGCGTGCTCGCCACGCCAGCCCCGACGGTGCATCGCTACACAGCTTTAAAATGCGGTTAAGGGCAATAGCTTCTTGTAATGAACAACCAAGATCACCGTTCATGGCCTTTCTCCTATAGTGTTTTCGATATAATTCAAGATTTCCCGATACTCGGGATTGTTCATAAACTCAGCGTGTCGTTTCTGGTTAGGCTGGAGATACTGCACTCCCTGAGAACGTCCACCCTTGCCCGGCTGAAACAGCACGCCACGCTCTAGCAGCCACTGACCGCACTGGACACGCACCAGCATTAACTCGCCCCTGAACCAATCGAGGTACTGCTTCGCCTGCACGCGCTCCTGATACCGCTCTGAGGCCACCTCATCGGGGATATACCGGTACTCGGGATTCAGGATGTAAGGCGATTCGAGAAGAACAAACACCGCCTTGCTACGTTTAATACAGCAACCACGGCAAGCCAGATTCCGGGTGTACTGCTCGACACCCCCACATTTCACACACCGGAAGTCACCACTAGTGAAGAGTTTCTGCTTATCCATAATGGCGTTGTATCGAGCGGGGTTATGCTGCTGAATGCTGCTGAGCCGTTGTTGGTACTCGGGATAGCCAAGTTGCATTAACTGCAACTCTCGGTTCGTTGGGTGCTGCCCGTTTTGGAGTGGTGCAGGGGCTGCGCGGCCCCTACCGTTCTGTTTAGCGTTTGGCTTATTCGCTCCGTTAATCTGCTGGTACATGCTGCTCAGCCTCTACCGCTTGTTGAATTAGGTCGGGGAACATGCCGGTAATAACGGGGCGGGAACGTTGTAACGCTTTGTCGAACTCTAGCTTGTGCTTACGCTCCTGAATAGCGGTAGCCTTTGTATTATCCGAACACTGCACCGGGTGCCAGCCGTTTGCCCACACGTTCAGCGTCCAACCATTACCAGAAGGAATAACAGCCACTTGATTGCCGATTGTTTCAGTTGGGAGGATAGACACCGTTACCGCTGACGCATTTGGGATACTAGCTAATGCATCAGCCTTGGTTTGCCAATCAGGAGAATCAGCAAGGAAACGCACGTCTTGTCCTGCTAGATTCTGGGCAAACTTGTAGTTGCCCTTCTGGACATGCTCGGTGAGCGCTGCCATCTCATCTGGAGAGAACTGTTTCTGTAACTGCTCGCGTTGCATAAATGCCAGTAAAGCCCGTTTCAGTTCTTCGCCTACAGCATCGGAATTAGCCTGTGCTTTCCCTGCTGCGTTCTGCGTAATAACTAAGTTGCGATATCGGTTCGCCTGATTAACCAGAGCGGTACATACCGCCTGAACCAGATAAAGAATATCGGCCTCAGTCTGGATATGTGCGTTAATCAATGCCGATTTCAACGGTTGCACAACGCTACTCGAGTTTTCGATCATCCACGAACTGACACCCTCTGGGAAAGCTGGCTCAGGCTGGATCGCTGGAAGCTCTGCGTGCTGCTGTGCGGCTTGGATTCGCTGGAAAAGGGCTAAGGTACTGCTGGTACAAAGCGCCTCTGAGAATGGCACAGAGGCCGTTTCTGAGGGCTTCTCAGCATAAGGAGACGGTAGTACTACGGTACCGGCTGGAGTGTTAACAGATGTGTTTACGGATGTATTTACTGCTTTGTTAACTGAATTAATCATTATTGGTTTCCTTATGGAATAGGTAATATTTAGACGTGCAGTATCACCCGAGAAATTAAGCGGGTCTGTATCTGCACTATTTATTTATAGATTACGTCTAAATCACTTCTTGTTTAAATCGGTTTGGTAAAGGTCTGGTGTACACATTATAAATTTACACTTCAAACTTAATACTATTCGTTGGGGAGGTATCGGCTAATTTCTTGTAGTTTTCCTGCGTCATCAGTTGATAATTCATCTGCTGTGCTGCTACCCGTTTTAGCGTACTGAGTGATCATCCTGATATCTGCGGGTGTTGGATTAACCGAATCAAGCATCTCATCGAACTCAGCCATTAACCGCTCTCGTTTCTTTCCAGTTGCGGAGCGGAGTTCTCTGCCCAACTCTGGAATACGTTGGCGCTGAGATGGACTAAATGCAGTGCGCTTCGATTTAACATCGAAAGTATTTTGGTATCCAGTCCCGACTCGTGAGTGTTTGCCAGTTGGGAAGGTGCTATTAAAACTATTTGAATTATTCATTCTGACTCCTTTGTTATTACGATAAGTATTTACCTGTGTGGGTAAACAGATTTCTTGATTTACTTTGTGGGATGGTGCAGTTCTCACCATGTATAATATGCGGTGATTTATTGAGACACTTCTTAGAAGTGTTGTTGAGTATGACATGACAGGGAGAGGTGTAGCTATATACTTACTTTAGTAAGTAAGACTTTTTGGGGTTTATGGGGGTGCCAAAGGGTGCCAAATCTGACACCCCTCCGATTACAGACCGTGTGCCTTAATCCAGTTACGTACGGTGCTCTGTGACGTTCCGGTAGCAGTGCTGATAGCTTTGTAGCCTAAACCCTGTTTACGCAGCTCAAGTACCCGTTGCTCTGGTGTCTGTCCTGAGTCCTCAATAGCGTGGCGCTTCTCGGTGTTAGCCTTGAATGCCTCCAGCTCTTTCAGGCGGGACTCCATATCACCCAGGCGCTTCTCATGCTCATCCAGCTTACGCACTACCATAGCCGCGTTCTGTAAGCTCAGCAGGCCACTCGACAATGTATCGGCATCCATACGAATAGGGTTTCCCTGCTTTTGTGCGGTAACTACAGCCGGATGGCTTGCATTGGCTTTGAGGGCTTTCTTCATACGTTTACGCTGCTGAGGTCTATTCATCACGGGCTTAACATCCTTTCCGGGTAACAGATCACGCACGATTTGTACCGATGGTCGAGTCTCGCCAGTGCAGTAAACGTCTAGTGAGGTTCTTACTGCGTGGGTGACTTGGGATTGGTTTAGGCTAATACGATTGGGGTTCTGCATGGCAATACGTCGTATAGCGCTCTCTGCGCGTAGCTTCTCAGCTATCGCAGCCTTTAAATCATCTCGTCCGTGCTGCGCCCTGTAGCGTTCGTACAGCGCCTTCATTGATGGGGCTTGAAGGTCGTTAGCCGTTGGGACGTAACCCCTCTTGAATGCGCCCCACATAATGCGGTCAGTTTTTTTTAAATCGGTGGGAGTGTCGTCGAACTGGTTTGGCAGATCATCGGTCTGAAACATATTTCTCCTTTGGTTACGGTGCGGGGTGTGGTGCTGGGATTAAGTCTGAGGTTGCACCAGTGGATTTACCCCGAGCACACGTGCCACGGAGAATTACAGGAGGGTGTGAAAGCGTTTTGTGCGGACTTCGCCTCCTTCCCTAGAGAGTGATATTCTAATTACCATCGTTTGTAAGACAGGATTTCTACAACCCTAGTCGGTACTCGCTTCCTTCCCCTTACAAGTGATGTTCTAATTACCACATAGTAAATTCAATGAGTTACAGAATTCTAAAATCAGCCTGTTCCGCCTATTTCTCGGCCTGTATTTCACGCTTTATCCGGTAAAAAGTCGCGCGGCTTATTCCGGCAGCTTTCATGATGTATTCCGGTTTGTTACCAACGGTCAGCATATCGCGGACAGTTTCACGGGCACTCTCGTCCTTGGACTTCCCGTTATATTTCCCCTCGGCTTTAGCACGCTCGATGCCCTGCGCTTGGCGTGTCCTACGTGTCTCATAGTCCACTCGTGCCATCGTTGCTAGGATATCAATCAGCATTGCATTAACGGCTCTCAGGATGCCATCTGTTAGCTCTGACGCTGTATCGTTCAGTAGCTGCCATGAGGTTGGCAAGTCAATGGCAACGATAATCAGCCCTTTATCCTGAATCCTCTGTTTCAGTGTCGCCCATTCCTTTTGTGTAAGGCGGCTTAGCCTGTCGATGCTCTCGACAAGCAAGACCTCCCCGGCCTTCGCATCATCCAGCAAACGCATCAGTTCAGGGCGTGCCAGTCTCGCACCGCTAGCATTCTCGATGTACTCTGCCCGCACAGACCACCCGCTATCACTGGCAAACTCTTGAAGTGAGTGCAGTGCCCGGTCTGCGTGTTGCTCTGCTGTACTGGCGCGGCAATAAATAAGCGCGTTGTGTGCCATGCTTCCCCCTAAGTCTCAATGAAATATCACAACTAGACTTATAAGAGATCACATCAACAATGTGTAGTCAATAGGGTTTTATTTATACCTGTAGGATACTTGGTAATGATATGTCACTCAGGTATACCCATATGAGACTGCAAAGGCTTTCAAGGTAAAGACCTTAATTAACTGAATAATAATAATAAAAAAATATAGTTCCGCACTACAAAGAGAAAAGATAAAGGATCGGACAAGAACGGAAAGACTAGGCAGGAACGAAGCGAAGATACAAAGAATGAGAATCTGACTGAGTGACGATAGAGAGTGCTACGTGTAGCGAACGACGAACGAACGATAAGCGTAGCAACAAGCAGAGCTAGTGAGAGATGAGAGAGCGACCAGCAGGAAGAGAAGCAAACCCCTTCACAGATTGAAGAATGCCGAGGGTTGATACAGGAAGCTGCACCGCACATAACAAACGGCACTGTACCCACGCACGAACAACCTCGCTCAGAAGCTGAACAAGCGTCTGTACGTGAATTCTGATAGACCAGCAAAGTGAATCCCCAGCAGAACACACACAGCACTGTTCTTTCAAACGTTCCACAGCCACCCAGCCCAGAGAGGCACACGGGGGAAAGGCTTCCTTTGAGTGGGGGACACCCCCTCGCCTGAGTGCAGTACTTTTCAGTCGTGGCCTTTTTGGTACTTTAGTAAATATCGAGAAGCCTTGAGAATTAACTCATTACAAGATTTCAGACAATACAAGCCATAAAGCCCGTTGGTGGTAAGACAACGTGCGGAGCGTAGCGACTTCATCGGGGGTTATGTCAGACAGTGAAGTTTATCAGGATCGCCGTGTACCCTTTCGGGAGCGTGGCTGAGACGCTGGCAGAGCTTGCATATGGTTTGCAAGTACCGTAACCACCATAAAACCTGTTTATTCCCTGCAACGTCATCTCGACGTGTGGCATGTGGGAGCATCGGCAAAAATGCGCTTCACTGAAAGCTGTAGGAGTTATGCCGGGTGCTCGGCTTTTTGTTCATTGTTGGGCTATCGCGGTAAGAACGTGGAACCACCGCCAGCTATTTGATATGCTCCCTAACCACATACCAGATCGCAGCAGCAATGAGTAGCCCCGTGGGTACCTTTAAAGGTAACACTGGTTACATCCGCTTTTAGCTTATTGATTCTAAAGAATATTTTAGAGTGGAAATAGCTGGAGCGGGCGAAGGGAATCGAACCCTCGTATAGAGCTTGGGAAGCTCTCGTTCTACCATTGAACTACGCCCGCATTGAAGTGCGTAAGGGATTATAAACCTTACACACTTCCTGGCAAGGGGCTGATCGACTGACTGGCGATTAATTCACCGTCAGCATTTTGGTTTGCTGCCCTGCGGCGGCAAATAGCGCTGCGGATCGATAGCCGTAGCGCGATAACGGATCTGGAAATGCAGGCGCACCGAAGCCGCATCAGAGCTGCCCATGGTGGCAATTTTCTGCCCGGCTTTCACTGTTTGCCCGTTGTTAACCAACAGCGTATCGTTATGGGCGTAGGCGGTAATGTAATCTTCGCCATGTTTTATCATCACGAGGTTGCCGTAGCCGCGCAGCTGATTGCCGACATAGACCACCTTCCCGGCTCCAGCCGCATAAACAGGCGTGCCGCGCGCGGCAGAGATATCAATCCCCTTGTTGCCACCTTCGGCCGTGGAGTATGGCAGTATCACCTTCCCACTCGCTGGCCACTGCCAACAGCGTTGCCCTACCGGTGGCCAGGATGACTGTGGCACAGAAGAAGACGGTCTGACTGCTGCCGTTTTGGTGGAGGATTTCGATTTAGATTTTGTTTTCGCCGATGCCGTGCTGGTTTTCGCGCCACCGCTGACCTTAAGCTTTTGCCCAACTTCTATGGTATAGGGGGGAGAAATGTTGTTCAGGCGCGCGATCTCTTTGACGCTGGTCCCTGTCGCACGTGAAATACCATACAGCGTATCTCCCCGCTTAACGGTATAGGTAGAACCAGAACCGGAATCAGATGAGCTTGAACATCCCGCGACGATCAGGCTGCTCAGCAACATTATTGTGATAACAAAGCGTTTTCTCATCAGGCGTCCCGCACTCAAAACAATTCCTCGCAACATTTTAAGACGCTTTATCATAGCAGTCCGATGCCGGATGCCAAATCATATCGCGGCACGAATCGTCCGTTCAGGCATTTCACACCGACGGATAATCAATCGGCCACAATTAGGCATATAATAGTGATGCTCAAGATTAATGGTGGATGCGATGCGACAGGAACATGTCATTTTGTTGAATGAGCAGGACCAGCCCTGCGGAACACTGGAAAAGTATGCGGCGCATACCGCTACAACGCCCCTACACTCTGCCTTCTCCTGCTGGCTCTTTAACGACCAGGGCCAACTGTTGGTGACCCGGCGTTCGCTACACAAAAAAGCCTGGCCAGGCGTCTGGACTAACTCGGTCTGCGGCCATCCGCAGTCCGGTGAAACTACTGCAGACGCCATCATCCGTCGCGCTCGTTTCGAACTGGGTGTGGAGGTAGCCGAACTCACGCCCGTGTATCCTGATTTTCGTTACCGCGCTGCAGACCCCAGTGGGATTGTGGAAAACGAAGTTTGCCCGGTCTATGCCGCACGAGTTATCAGTGCGCGACGGCCAAACACGGATGAAGTAATGGATGAGCAGTGGAGTGAACTTGAGGATGTCTTACGTGCGCTGGATGCCACACCGTGGGCCTTCAGCCCGTGGATGGTAATGCAGGCATCTAACGATAAAGCGCGCGAATTATTACGCGAGTTTGCTAACCGTAATTGATTGCCGGATGGCAACGCGAAAGCGTTTTATCCGGCCTACAAATCATGCTTATCGTAGGCCGGAAAAGCGTGGCGCGATCCGGCATTTCACATCTTATTTAACCGGACGCATCGCCGGGAACAGGATCACGTCACGGATGGTATGGCTGTTGGTGAACAGCATAACCATACGGTCGATACCAATCCCAAGACCGGCTGTCGGCGGCAGACCGTGTTCCAGAGCGGTAACGTAGTCTTCGTCGTAGAACATCGCTTCGTCATCGCCCGCATCTTTGGCGTTAACCTGATCCTGGAAACGCTGCGCCTGATCTTCTGCATCGTTCAGCTCGCTGAAACCGTTACCGATTTCGCGTCCACCAATGAAGAATTCGAAGCGGTCAGTAATTTCCGGGTTGTCATCGTTACGACGAGCCAACGGAGAAACCTCTGCCGGGTACTCGGTAATGAAGGTCGGCTGAATCAGGTGCGCTTCCGCCACTTCTTCAAAGATCTCCGTCACGATACGACCCAGACCCCAGCTCTTCTCAACCTTGATGCCGATAGATTCAGCAATCGCTTTAGCAGAGTCGAAGTTGTCCAGATCCGCCATGTTGGTTTCCGGACGGTATTTCTGAATGGCTTCACGCATGGTCAGTTTTTCGAACGGTTTACCAAAGTCGAAGACTTCTTCGCCGTAAGGCACTTCGGTGGTTCCCAGAACGTCCTGCGCCAGCGTGCGGAACAGCGATTCGGTCAGTTCGATCAGGTCTTTGTAGTCCGCATAAGCCATATAGAGTTCCATCATGGTGAACTCTGGGTTATGACGAACGGAGATGCCTTCGTTACGGAAGTTACGGTTAATTTCGAACACACGTTCGAAGCCGCCAACCACCAGACGCTTGAGGTACAGTTCCGGCGCAATACGCAGGTACATGTCCAGATCCAGCGCGTTATGATGGGTGATGAACGGGCGTGCAGCGGCACCGCCAGGGATCACCTGCATCATCGGGGTTTCCACTTCCATAAAGCCACGGCCAACCATGAACTGACGAATACCCGCCATGATCTGTGAGCGCACTTTAAAGGTGTTGCGAGATTCATCGTTAGAGATGAGATCCAGGTAGCGCTGACGGTAACGCGCTTCCTGATCCTGCAGGCCATGGAATTTGTCCGGCAGCGGACGCAGCGCTTTAGTCAGCAGACGCAGCTCGGTGCAATGGATGGACAGCTCGCCGGTTTTAGTCTTAAACAACTTACCTTTCGCGCCGAGGATATCGCCCAGATCCCATTTTTTGAACTGCTCGTTGTAAATGCCTTCCGGCAGATCGTCACGCGCAACGTACAGCTGAATGCGGCCACCAACGTCCTGCAGCGTAACGAATGAGGCTTTCCCCATAATGCGGCGGGTCATCATACGACCGGCAACGGATACCTCAATGTTCAGCGCTTCCAGCTCTTCGTTTTCTTTCGCGTCGAAGTCAGCGTGCAGTTGGTCTGAGGTGTGATCGCGACGGAAATCGTTCGGGAACGGGCTCCCCTGCTCGCGCAGGTTAGCCAGCTTCTCACGGCGCGTTTTCAGTTCATTGTTAAGGTCGGCTACCGCGTCAGCGCCCTGTGCGTGTTGTTCAGACATGTTGGTTCCTCATAACCCTGCTTTCAAACTTGCTTCGATAAATTGATCCAGGCTGCCATCCAGCACCGCCTGCGTGTTACGGGTTTCAACCCCGGTACGCAGATCTTTAATGCGGGAGTCATCCAGGACATAAGAACGAATCTGGCTACCCCAGCCGATGTCGGACTTGGTGTCTTCCATCGCCTGCTTCTCGGCATTCTTCTTCTGCATTTCCAGTTCATAAAGCTTCGCTTTCATCTGCTTCATGGCCTGGTCTTTGTTCTTGTGCTGGGAACGGTCGTTCTGGCACTGTGTCACAATCCCGGTCGGGATATGGGTAATACGCACCGCAGATTCTGTACGGTTAACGTGCTGACCACCCGCACCTGAAGCGCGGTAAACATCGATGCGCAGGTCTGCCGGGTTGATTTCGATATCAATGTCATCGTCAACTTCCGGGTAGACAAACGCAGAGCTGAACGACGTATGGCGGCGACCGCCGGAGTCAAACGGACTCTTACGTACCAGGCGGTGTACGCCGGTTTCAGTACGCAGCCAGCCGTAAGCATATTCGCCAGCGATTCTGATGGTCACGGATTTAATACCCGCCACTTCACCTTCAGATTCTTCAATAATTTCAGTCTTAAAGCCGCGTGTTTCAGCCCAACGCAGATACATGCGCATCAGCATGCTGGCCCAGTCCTGCGCTTCGGTGCCGCCAGAACCGGCCTGAATATCGAGATAGCAATCTGCGCTGTCATATTCACCGGAGAACATACGACGGAACTCCAGCTGCGCCAGCTTTTCTTCCAGCGTATCGAGTTCGGCAACGGCTTCGTTAAAGGTTTCTTCGTCGTCGGCTTCTATAGCCAGTTCTAACAGGCCGGAGACATCCTCCAGGCCCTGGCTCATTTGGTCGAGCGTGTCGACAATGGCCTCAAGGGAAGAACGTTCTTTGCCCAGCGCCTGCGCGCGTTCGGGTTCGTTCCAGACGTCCGGCTGTTCCAGCTCGGCGTTTACTTCTTCCAGACGCTCTTTCTTGGCATCATAGTCAAAGATACCCCCTAAGAACGTCAGAGCGTTCCGTGAGGTCCTGAATGCGGTTATTTACCGGATTAATTTCAAACATGGTCTGTTTTCTTTTATTGGACGAGTCAAAATGCGGTTATAAGAGCGGGATTGTAACCAATCCACGCTCTTTTTTATAGATATAGTGACGCTAAAGTGGCCAGATATTATCGATAATAATTTGCAATGAGCGGTTGCCGCGAAACTCGTTAATATCCAGCTTATAGGCCAGCGTGACTTCACGAACGCCGTTATCCGGCCAGATAGCGGTATCAACGTTAAACGCAATACCGTCCAGCAGCGGTCCGCCGTCGACGGGTTCAACCATCACCTTCAGATGACGCTCGCCAACCAGACGCTGCTGAAGCAGGCGAAAGCGCCCGTCAAACAGCGGCTCCGGGAACATTTGCCCCCACGGTCCTGCATCACGCAGCATTTGTGCGACTTCCATGGTCATCTCCGCCGCGCTTAGCGGGCCATCGGAGACCACTTCGCCCTGCAGTAAGGCAGGATCGAGCCACTCGGTCACCAGCTCACCAAAACGCTGCTGGAAGCACTCAAACTGTGCTTCTTCCAGCGATAATCCTGCCGCCATGGCGTGGCCGCCGAACTTAAGGATCATGCCCGGGTAAAGGGTATCCAGTCGCTCCAGTGCATCTCGCATGTGCAGGCCCTGAATCGAGCGCCCCGACCCTTTAAGGGTGCCGTCTCCAGCTGGTGCAAAAGCGATCACCGGACGGTGAAAACGCTCTTTAATGCGTGACGCCAGGATCCCTACTACGCCCTGATGCCACTCGGGGTGATACATCGCCAGCCCGCCAGGCAGTGTCTCGCTGCTGCGCTCAAGCTTCTCGCACAGGGTCAGCGCTTCCGTCTGCATGCCCTGCTCTATCTCTTTCCGCGTCTGGTTGAGCGCGTCCAGTTCACTGGCAAGCACCCGCGCGTAGCCAATGTTGTCGCACAGCAACAGCGCCACGCCAACGGACATATCATCCAGGCGGCCTGCCGCATTCAGGCGTGGCCCCAGTGCAAAGCCTAAATCGCTGGCGGCCAATTTCTGCGGGTCGCGATTTGAAATCTCAAGCAGCGCTTTAATGCCAGGACGACATTTCCCTGCGCGAATACGGCTCAAGCCTTGCCACGTCAGGATGCGGTTATTAGCGTCCAGCGGGACAACATCGGCCACCGTACCTAGCGCAACCAGATCAAGCAGATCTGCGAGGTTTGGCGGGGTGATACCTTGCTCATCAAACCAGCCCTTATCACGAAGAAAAGTACGCAGAGCCAGCATCAGATAAAAAGCCACGCCGACGCCCGCCAGTGATTTCGACGGGAACGTACAGTCGTGCAGGTTAGGATTAATAATCGCCACTGCGCCCGGCAGAGTATCGCCGGGCAGGTGGTGATCGGTAACCACTACCGGGATCCCCAGCGTTCTGGCATGCTCAACGCCGGCATGGGAAGAGATGCCGTTGTCGACGGTGACGATCAGCTGAGCGCCGCGGGCATGTGCCTGATCCACCACCTCCGGGCTCAAACCATAACCGTCTTCAAAACGGTTGGGCACCAGGTAGTCAATGTTGCTACATCCCAATGCTCGCATCGCCAGAATGCTCAGCGCCGTGCTGGTTGCGCCATCGGCGTCAAAATCCCCCACCACGATAATGCGGGTGCCTTCACGAAAAGCGTTATAGAGGATCTCCACCGCCTTTTCGACACCGCTCAATTGCTGCCACGGCAACATGCCTTTGACGCTACGCTCAAGCTCCTGCGCGCTACGCACACCGCGGCTGGCGTACAAACGACGCAACAGAGGCGGCAGATCGGCAGGCAGGTCACTAGTCTCGTCGGCTTCACGACGACGAAGTTGTATCTGTTGTTTCACGCGAATTATTTACCGCTGGTCTGTTTTTGGTGCGCGTCGAGGAACGCTTTCATCTCTTTCGGTCCCTGATAGCCAGGAACAACATAGCCATTGCTCAGAACGATCGCCGGCGTGCCGCTTACACCAAACTGCACACCCAGCGCGTAATGGTCAGCAATATCCACATTACAAGTTGCCGGCTTCACACTTTTACCCGCCATGGCATCATCAAACGCTTTGTTTTTATCTGACGCACACCAGATGGATTTCATGTCCTGCTCGGCCTGGCTTTCCAGTCCCTGGCGAGGGAAGGCCAGATAACGCACGGTAATTCCCAGTGCGTTGTAGTCTTTCATCTCTTCATGCAGCTTGTGGCAATAGCCGCAGGTGATGTCGGTGAAAATGGTAATAACGTGTTTTTCCTGCGGCGCTTTATAGATGATCATCTCTTTTTCCAGCGCGTTCAGCTGCTTCATCAGCAGTTGATTGGTGACGTTAACCGGACTTGCACCGCTCACGTCATACATCGGTCCCTGAATAATGTGCTTGCCGTCTTCGGTGACGTACAACACGCCGCTGTTGGTCAGTACAGTTTTCATTCCCGCAATCGGAGCAGGTTGAATTTCTGTGCTTTGTACACCCAGCTTCGTTAATGACTGACGAATCGCCGCGTCGTCTGCCTGCACCATGCCTGAAAACGCCGTCGCCAGCAGGGTGAGCATCATAAAACTTTTTTTCATAACCTATCCTTTCCTGTCAGCACTCACGCACGCGGGTGATGCTGTTGATGTAATTGACGCAAGCGCTCCGTTGCGACATGGGTATAAATTTGTGTGGTAGAGAGATCGCTATGACCTAGCAGCATCTGCACCACACGCAAATCAGCGCCATGGTTAAGCAAATGCGTGGCAAAAGCATGCCGCAGTACGTGTGGCGACAGCTTCTCGCTGTCGATTCCCGCTAACACAGCATAGTGTTTAATTCGATGCCAGAAGGTCTGGCGTGTCATCTGCTGCGCACGCTGGCTGGGAAACAGCACATCAATGGAGACGCCATTGAGCAACCATGGTCGTCCGTGCTCCAGATAGGTTTCCAGCCAATACACAGCCTCTTCACCCAACGGTACCAGCCGCTCTTTATTACCTTTACCAATGACCCGCACAACGCCCTGACGCAGGCTGACATCACTCATCGTCAGCCCCACCAGCTCAGAAACGCGCAAACCGGTGGCATATAAGACTTCGAGCATGGCTTTGTCTCGGAGTTCCAGCGGCTGGTCAATCAGCGGGGTCTGCAGCAGTCGCTCGACCTGCGCCTCACTGAGATCTTTTGGCAAACGCTGTGGTAGCTTAGGTGAAGCCAGCGAAGCGCTGGGATCATCATCGCGGAATTTCTCGCGATAGAGATGTTGAAAAAATCGCCGCATTGCACTTAACAAACGCGCGGAACTGGTGGCTTTATACCCCCCCTCCATTCGCTCGGCCAGCAGTGCTTGCAGGTCATCGCTCTGTACCGTCGTCAGAGAAACACCGCGATGGTGTAGCCATTCAACAAGCATGGTTAGATCGCGACGATACGCACTTAATGTGTTTTCCGCCAGATTGCGTTCCAGCCACAGGGCATCAAGAAATTGCTCGATGCGCGCCAGATCTTGTTCCACTCGCGCCCCTTATTTCATTCTCATTTTTGATGCATTATGCCTCATTGTGCCGTGATTGCGGCGATTCTGATACACTACGCGCAACGCTACAGCAGAATTGAGACGTTTAGTAATGAACATGGGTCTTTTTTACGGTTCCAGCACGTGCTACACCGAGATGGCAGCAGAGAAAATCCGCGATATTCTTGGTCCCGAGCTGGTGACATTACACAACCTCAAGGATGATTCTCCGACCTTAATGGAGCAGTACGACGTGCTCATTTTAGGTATCCCAACCTGGGATTTCGGCGAAATCCAGGAGGACTGGGAAGCCGTCTGGGATCAGTTGGATGACCTCAACCTGGAAGGCAAAATTGTTGCTCTCTACGGCATGGGCGATCAGTTGGGTTACGGTGAATGGTTCCTGGATGCGCTGGGAATGCTGCACGACAAGCTGGTCACGAAAGGGGTGAAGTTTGTCGGTTACTGGCCAACAGAAGGCTACGAATTTACCAGCGATAAACCTGTTATTGCCGATGGGCAACTGTTTGTCGGCCTTGCCCTGGATGAAACCAACCAGTACGATCTTAGCGATGAACGCATCCAGGCATGGTGTGAGCAAATTCTTGGCGAAATGGCCGAACACTGGTCCTGAGCATCTGCTGACTGACGGTGAAGGTCTGTAACCTTACCGTCAGCGCTATTTCTGCATTGACGGTTGTAATATCAACCGACGCAAATCCCGCCATTCGGCATCATCCATACTGTCCGCCGCCAGCCACAGATGCTGACGCTTTCCTGTACTTGACCGCAAACGCAACATCATGCCCGTTTTTATCATCCAGGGTGCGCTAACAATCGACCACTCTTGCCCTTGCCAACGCAGGCGGCCATCCATCAATAGTCTAATCTCTCCCTGACAAGCGTTGATACGGCGCTGACTGCGCACGCAATCGAACACCACCAGAGAGAGCAAAATCAACCATAAAGGGGTGTAACTCAGTGGCCATGGCATCAATAAAATAAGCACCGCCACTAGCCCATGAATGAGCAACGAAATCCACTGTGCGCGCCAGGAGACGCGTAAATCAGATTGCCACTGGACCACGTTCCCGATTCCGTGTCTGGATAAGCCGTACCATTTGCTCCAGCTGTGCATCAGCCGGCTTCCCGTGATTCATCAACCAGTTAAATAAATCGGGGTCATCACATTCCAGCAAACGGATAAAAATGCGCTTTTCGTCATCACTTAAGTTGTCATACTCATGTTCGAAAAACGGCATGATCGAAATGTCCAGCTCACGCATACCGCGACGGCATGCCCAATGAATACGTGCTTTGTTGTTAATATCCATGTTCTTCTTCCTGTCTCGCGAAAACGAAGTACCCGGCTATTGTAACGTGTTTTTCACGCTCTTTTACGGGAATATCAGTAAACGGAAGCACGATCGCTAAATAAAACCACATTAAGTCAAAGGGTTCATCAATTATGGATGTCTCCTCGCAAAGATTAAAATATGGCACAAATAGGATGTTTAAACCGCTTGCAATGGGCCATAGCTCTTTTACCATTAGTCATTATTACTGCGTTAAGCAAATCAGGACATTATTATGGCTTTTACATCTTTTCCTCCTCGTCAGCCTTGTGCGTCAACACGTTTGCCTCTGACGCTGATGACGCTTGATGACTGGGCACTCGCGACCATTACCGGCACCGACAGTGAGAAGTATATTCAGGGCCAAGTTACTGCTGATGTCAGTCAGCTGACCGAACATCAGCATGTGCTGGCTGCCCACTGTGATGCCAAAGGCAAAATGTGGAGCAACCTGCGCCTCTTCCGCCTGGGTGAAGGCTTCGCGTGGCTTGAGCGCCGTAGCCTGCGCGATGCCCAGCTTACCGAACTGAAAAAATATGCCGTCTTCTCAAAAGTGGTGATTGCACCGGACGACGAACGCGTGCTGCTGGGCGTTGCAGGATTCCAGGCGCGTGCCGCGCTGGACAATCTCTTTAGCGAACTGCCAACCCGCGATAAGCAGGTGATTACCGAAGGCTCTTCCACGATATTGTGGTTTGAACACCCGGCCGAACGCTTCCTGCTGATTACCGATGCAGCCACGGCGGAAACGCTGGTAGAAAAACTGCGTGGTGAAGCGGAGTTGAACAACAGCCAACAGTGGCTGGCGCTGGATATCGAAGCCGGTATCGCAGTAATTGATACCGCCAACAGCGGGCAGTTCATTCCACAGGCCACCAACCTGCAGGCCTTGGGTGGGATCAGCTTCAAAAAAGGCTGCTATACCGGTCAGGAAATGGTCGCACGGGCGAAATTCCGCGGCGCTAACAAACGAGCGCTGTGGACACTGGCAGGTTCAGCCAGTCGGGTGCCGGAAGCGGGTGAAGACCTGGAACTGAAAATGGGAGAGAACTGGCGCCGAACCGGCACCGTACTTGCGGCAGTACAACTGGCGGACGGTCAGGTACTGGTGCAGGTGGTGATGAATAACGACATGGAAGCCGACAGCGTATTCCGCGTGCGCGACGACGCGAAAACGCTGCATATAGTACCGCTGCCGTATTCGCTGGAAGAGTAAATCGCCAGGTAGCGACTTCACCTTACCGGGTCGAGGGTTTTGTAGGCCCGGTAAGCGCAGCGCCACCAGGCAATGATGATTACGCCTGCCCCACGTACAGATAGATGGCCAGGAAATGGCACACGCTGCCACCCAGCACGAATCCATGCCAGATTGCATGGTTGTAAGGGATACGTTTGCAGACGTAGAAAATGACGCCCAGTGAATAGACCACGCCACCTACCGCCAGCAGCGTTACGCCCCCAGCAGCCAGTTTAACCGCCAGTTGATACACCACAATCAATGACAGCCAGCCCATGGTCAGATAGGTCACCAGCGACAAAATTTTAAAGCGGTGGGCAATGGTCAATTTGAACAGAATACCGAGCAGCGCCAGGCTCCAGATCACCACCATCAGGCCACGCGCCAACGGTGAGTCCAGCCCCACCAGCAGAAATGGCGTATAGGTTCCGGCAATCAGCAGATAAATAGCGCAATGGTCGAATTTCTTCAGCCAGAGTTTCGCTCGCTGATGGGGTATCGCGTGATACAGGGTTGAAGCCAGGAACAGCAAAATCATGCTGCCGCCGTACAGGCTATAGCTGGTAATGGCCATAGCACTGGCATTGGTATCTACTGCCTGAACCAGCAACAGCACCAGTCCGATAATCCCAAACACCAGCCCAATACCGTGGCTGATGCTGTTGGCGATTTCCTCTGCCAGAGAATACCCCTGCGCAATTAATGGCTTCTGAACCATAGCTTACTCCCAAAAAACGAACACTTTCGTGATTGCGCTTCTAGCGTAACTGAGAATGGTTCCAGTGAACACATGTTAGCTAAAATAAATATCAACCAATAAATAACATATAAAAATCAATTAGTTATATTTTATTTTTCAGCTAACAAGTGCATTCCTTAAATTAAACGCATTTAAAATCAATCACATAAAACTGCGTCTGATTTGGATAGATCTCTGTAATCACACGTTTAAGCTCATCAAGGGTCATATTTTCCTGCTGAGCATGTTTTTCACTCAGCGTATCCAACGTCACGGTCGAGGTGCCTACCACTTCTATAGTGCAGAAGTAACCGTCATCTTCGAAGCGTCCAACCCGCAGAATGTCTCCGGTTTTGAAGTGGGACTCAGACTCATCGCGAATAGTGATAGTCTTGCGTCCGGCCAGAATGTCATCCTGGAAACGCTGAAAAAAAGTGATGTCATTTGGCTGCATGTTATTATTCCCTGTAGATGAAGTCTGATGAGTGAGTATTGCCATTGTGAGTATGTTCTCCCACGCCGCCATCGCCAGTCTCAATAATCTTGAGATGTTGGTCTACAACTATGTCATCAAGAACCGTGACAAAGTCATGTACATGACCATTCGCGAACTGGCTGATGCCGTAGGGGTTTCAACCACCACCGTTCTGCGCTTTTGCCGCAAACTTAACTGTGAGGGCTACTCTGAGTTTCGCGTACGCTTTAAATTATATTTAGAGCAGAATGAACCGCAACAGGCTAATTTCGGTGCCAGCGAAATAATCAGCTTCTTTAAGGGCGTGAATAACGACGAATTCGACACATTACTCGATCAGGCTGTTGATATTATATTGTCCTCCGAGCGTATTATATTCGTTGGCGCGGGAACATCCGGCGCCTTAGCTAAATATGGTGCACGATTTTTCTCAAATGTCGGGAAATTCAGCAACCATATTGACGATCCCTATTTCCCGGTGACCAATGATATGGCCCGAAACGCGTTGGCAATTGTCCTATCCGTCTCCGGCGAAACCGAGGAGATCCTGCGTTTCGCCAGCCAGTTTAGCCTCCACAACTGCAAAGTGTTGTCGGTTACCAGCCACGAGCACTCACGCCTGGCGAAACTGGCCGACTTTAACCTCTCCTGGCATGTGCCGCAAACCCGCATTGCGGGGGTCTATGATATAACCACACAAATCCCCGTAATTTATATTCTGGAGTCACTGGGTCGCAAACTGGCGAAAAAATTGGCATAAAAAAACAAACTGTTTTTTTGATGTAACAAATCACATTAAGCCTATTTTGTTATATCGTGACATTTAACTTTCCTTTGTTAGACTCAAAATCAAATGGTATTAATTTGAGACTGAGCGCAAATGAAAAAACTGACTTTACCGAAAGATTTTTTATGGGGTGGCGCGGTTGCGGCGCATCAGGTTGAAGGCGGCTGGAACAAAGGCGGCAAAGGGCCAAGCATTTGTGACGTGCTGACCGGCGGCGCACACGGTGTTCCACGCGAAATCACCCAGAGCGTCATTCCAGGCAAGTACTATCCAAACCACGAAGCCGTCGATTTTTACAGTCATTACAAAGAAGACATAAAGCTGTTTGCTGAAATGGGCTTCAAATGCTTCCGTACGTCTATTGCCTGGACCCGAATCTTCCCGCGAGGTGACGAAACTCAGCCAAATGAAGAAGGGCTGAAGTTTTACGACGACATGTTCGACGAGCTGCTCAAGTACAACATTGAGCCGGTTATTACCCTCTCCCACTTCGAAATGCCGCTACATCTGGTACAGCAGTACGGTAGCTGGACCAACCGCAAAGTGGTCGATTTCTTCGTTCGTTTTGCCGAAGTGGTCTTTGAGCGCTACAAGCACAAGGTCAAATATTGGATGACCTTTAATGAGATCAACAACCAGCGTAACTGGCGTGCGCCGCTGTTTGGCTATTGCTGTTCCGGCGTGGTGTACACCGAGCATGAGAACCCGGAAGAAACGCTGTATCAGGTGCTGCACCACCAGTTTGTTGCCAGCGCGCTGGCGGTGAAGGCGGCACGGCGCATTAATCCTGAAATGAAAGTCGGCTGCATGCTGGCGATGGTGCCGCTGTACCCCTTCTCCTGTAAACCCGAGGATATGATGTTTGCGCAGGAGTCGATGCGTGAACGCTACGTCTTCACCGACGTCCAGCTACGCGGTTATTACCCCTCTTATGTGCTGAACGAATGGGAGCGTCGTGAATTCAATATCAAAATGGAAACAGGCGACAAACAGATCCTGCGTGAAGGTACCTGCGACTATCTCGGATTCAGCTACTACATGACCAACGCCGTAAAAGCGGAAGGTGGCAGCGGTGACGCGATTTCCGGCTTCGAAGGCAGCGTCCCCAACCCACACGTTAAAGCCTCCGACTGGGGCTGGCAGATAGATCCCGTCGGCCTGCGCTATGCCTTATGTGAGCTGTACGAACGCTATCAGAAGCCGCTGTTTATCGTTGAAAACGGCTTTGGTGCGTACGACAAAGTAGAAGAAGATGGCAGCATCAACGATGACTATCGCATCGACTATCTACGTGCCCACGTTGAAGAGATGATGAAAGCAGTAACGTACGATGGCGTAGATTTGATGGGCTACACACCGTGGGGCTGCATTGACTGCGTGTCGTTCACAACCGGTCAGTACAGTAAACGCTACGGCTTTATTTACGTGAACAAGCACGACGATGGCACCGGAGATATGTCGCGTTCACGCAAGAAAAGCTTCAACTGGTACAAAGAGGTGATCGCCAGCAACGGCGAAAATCTGTGATTTTTGCCGGATGGCGGCGTAAACGCCTTATCCAGCCTACACGTTAATTTCCCGTAGGCCGATAAGCGATGCGCCATCCGGCAATCAACGCGCTACTTCCCACCCGCCAGCTCCAGAAAACTGCCCGTTACGTAAGACGCCTTCTCACTCAGTAGCCAGGTGATAGCCTGCGCCACTTCTTCCGGTTGTCCGCCACGCTGCATCGGTAACATCGACTTTACGCGATCAACCCGTCCGGGCTCCCCACCAGACGCATGCATGTCGGTGTAGATTAGGCCAGGACGCACGCCGTTCACACGGATACCCTGCGCCGCCACCTCCAGCGCTAACCCCGTCGTCAACGTATCTACCGCCCCTTTCGACGCTGCATAGTCGATATATTCAAATGGAGCGCCCAGCCTTGATGCTGCTGACGAGACGTTAACAATCGCCCCGCCCTTACCGCCATGCTTCAACGACATCCGCTTAACCGCTTCCCGACAACACAGGAAATAGCCGGTAACGTTGGTTGCCATTACGCGGTTGATGCGTTCGGCAGTAAAGTTTTCTACCGTGCTCTGCTCGAACAAAATCCCGGCATTGTTCACCAGCGCAGCCAGTGGTTCACCTTCTCGGTCGATCGCCTCAAACATTGCCACAACCTGGCTTTCATCGCTGATATCCGCCCGCAGGGCAAATGCTTTGCCGCCTGCCGACGCAATGTGATTCACCACCTCGGTTGCGGCACGAATATTGTGATGGAAGTTAACCGCAACGGTGTAACCCTCTTCTGCCAGCTGTAGCGCGGTTGCGCGCCCAATACCGCGACTTCCGCCAGTAACAAGTGCGATTCCCATGGATACCTCCAGATATGAAAAAGCCGGGAGGCGGCTTCGCCTTACCCGGCCTATACACTACTTTACTACGCGGAAAAGTTACTGATATTCGCTCATCGGCACGCAGGAGCAGAATAGATTACGGTCACCGTAAACGTCATCAAGACGTTTCACCGTTGGCCAGTATTTATTTGCCACGCCAGCCGGGAACACCGCGATTTCACGGCTGTAACCGTGATTCCACTCCGCCACCAGCTCGTTCTGGGTGTGTGGCGCGTTAACCAGCGGGTTATCTTCCAGTGGCCACTCGCCTGCTTTCACACGATCGATCTCTGTGCGGATTGCCAGCATCGCATCAATAAAGCGATCTAATTCCACTTTACCTTCAGATTCCGTCGGCTCCACCATCAGCGTACCCGCTACCGGGAACGACATGGTTGGCGCATGGAAACCGTAGTCGATCAGGCGCTTGGCAATATCCAGCTCGCTGATGCCGGTCTCTTCTTTCAGTGGACGAATGTCGAGAATACACTCGTGCGCCACACGGCCATCGCGACCGGTATACAGAACCGGGTAGGCATCTTTCAGACGGCTGGCAATGTAGTTGGCATTAAGAATTGCCACCTGGCTTGCCTGCTTCAGACCTTCAGCGCCCATCATGCGGATGTACATCCAGCTGATTGGCAGAATGGAGGCGCTACCGAACGGTGCGGCAGATACCGCGCCCTGACGGGTGAGCATGCCTTCAATCTGTACCACACTGTGACCCGGCACAAACGGTGCGAGATGCGATTTAACGCCGATCGGCCCCATACCCGGGCCGCCGCCGCCGTGCGGAATGCAGAAGGTTTTATGCAGGTTGAGGTGTGAAACATCCGCGCCGATAAAGCCTGGCGTGGTGATACCGACCTGAGCGTTCATGTTCGCGCCATCGAGGTAAACCTGGCCACCAAACTGATGCACGACTTCGCATACTTCACGGATCGTTTCTTCGTACACGCCGTGGGTGGATGGATAGGTCACCATAATGCAGGACAGGTTTTCACCCGCCTGCGCCGCTTTTTCGCGCAGATCGCCAAGATCGATGTTGCCGTTTTTATCACAGGCCACCACGACCACCTGCATTCCCGCCATCTGGGCGGAAGCTGGGTTAGTACCGTGAGCAGAGGCCGGGATCAGGCAGATATCGCGATGACCTTCGTTACGGCTTTCGTGATAGTGACGAATCGCCAGCAGGCCCGCATATTCACCCTGTGCGCCGGAGTTCGGCTGCATGCAGACGGCGTCATAACCGGTCAGTTTTACCAGCCACTCAGAAAGCTGACCAATCATCTGCTGATACCCTTCCGCCTGCTCTGGTGGGCAGAACGGGTGCAGTTCAGCAAATTCAGGCCAGGTGATAGGGATCATCTCGGCGGCCGCGTTCAGCTTCATGGTGCAGGAACCCAGTGGGATCATTGCCTGATTCAGCGCCAGATCTTTACGTTCCAGCGAGTGCATGTAGCGCATCATCTCAGTTTCGCTGTGGTAGCGATTGAACACCGGATGACTCAGGATCGCATCATCACGCAGCATGCTGTCCTGAATAGAACGGCTGTCGAGCGCCACGTCTTTATCCAGCGTATCGATGTTCAGGCCGTGGCTGTCGCCCAGCAGAACATTAAACAACTGCACCACATTTTCACGGGTGGTGGTTTCGTCGAGCGTAATGCCTACGGCGTTATGAATATCGCTGCGCAGGTTGATTTCTGCCGCTTCGGCACGCGCCAGCACGGCCGCTTTATCAGCGACTTCGACACACAGGGTGTCAAAGTAGTGCGCATGACGCAGCTTCAACCCTTTCTGTTGCAGACCCGCGGCCAGAATATCGGTCAGGCGGTGGATGCGGTTCGCAATGCGCTTCAGTCCGACTGGACCGTGGTAAACGGCATACAGGCTGGCGATGTTTGCCAGCAGTACCTGCGAGGTACAAATATTGGAGTTCGCTTTCTCACGGCGGATATGCTGCTCGCGAGTCTGCATCGCCATGCGCAGAGCGGTATTACCTGCGGCATCTTTGGAGACGCCGATAATACGGCCTGGCATGGAGCGTTTGAATTCGTCTTTGGCAGCAAAGAATGCCGCGTGCGGGCCGCCGTAACCCATCGGTACGCCAAAGCGCTGAGCGGAGCCGAAAACAATGTCCGCGCCCTGTTTGCCCGGCGCAGTCAGCAGAACCAGCGCCATAAAATCGGCCGCTACGCTGACCACCACTTTACGCGCTTTCAGTTCAGCAATCAGCGCGCTGTAGTCGTGAACTTCACCGGTAGTGCCCACTTGTTGCAGCAGCACCCCGAAGACATCCTGGTGATCCAGCGCTTTTGCTGCGTCGTCAACGATGACATCAAAGCCGAAGGTTTCCGCACGGGTACGGACAACATCCAGCGTTTGCGGATGAACATCAGACGCCACAAAGAAGCGGTTGGCGTTTTTCAGTTTACTGACGCGTTTTGCCATCGCCATGGCTTCGGCAGCCGCGGTGGCTTCATCCAGCAGAGAAGCGGAAGCCATATCCAGACCGGTCAGATCCAACGTCACCTGCTGGAAGTTAAGCAGTGCTTCCAGACGGCCCTGGGAGACTTCTGGTTGATACGGCGTATATGCGGTGTACCAACCCGGGTTTTCCAGCATATTACGCAGGATAACCGGCGGTAACTGCACGGCGGTATAACCCATGCCAATGTAGGACGTGAAGCGCTTGTTACGCCCGGCGATGGCTTTTAACTCTGCCAGCGCAGCGTATTCGGTCGCCGCCTCGCCCACCTGTGGCGGGGTTGCGAGCTGAATGTCTTTCGGCACAATCTGGCCGATCAGCGCGTTTAACGACTCGGCGCCAACCGCATTCAGCATTTCTTGCTGCTGCGCGGCGTCCGGTCCGATATGGCGTTCAATGAAAGCGCCGCTGTTTTCAAGCTGGCTTAACGTCTGTGTCATGGGCGATGGTTCCTGAAACGTGCAGTGAATCGTGATTGTCTCTAACTCAATTGCCCGGTGGTGCTGACGCTTACCGGGCCTACATAAAACCGTAGGCCGGATAAACGCAGTGCCATCCGGCACAATCTTATTCGTCTTCCAGTAATGCCTCGTACGCAGTGGCATCCAGCAGTGATTCGATCTCGCTTTCGTCGCTGGCTTTGATCTTGAAGATCCAGCCGCCGGTATACGGCTCGCTGTTCACCAGTTCCGGGGAGTCGCTGAGCGCGTCATTCACCGCCACAATCTCACCGCCCACTGGCGCATAGATATCGGAAGCCGCTTTTACGGATTCCGCAACCGCGCAGTCGTCGCCCGCGCTAACAGTGGCACCCACTTCTGGCAGGTCAACGAACACCATGTCACCCAGCAGTTCCTGAGCATGTTCGGTGATCCCTACGGTGTAAGAGCCGTCTGCTTCTTTGCGCAGCCATTCGTGTTCTTTACTGTATTTCAGTTCTGCTGGTACGTTGCTCATCAATCAATCTCCAAAAAGGATGAATCACGCGACGGCTTTGCCGTTACGCACAAAAACAGGTTTAGTCACTTTTACCGGCATTTCACGGTTACGGATCTGCACGATTGCCGTCTCGCCTATACCCGCAGGTACGCGCGCCAGTGCAATGCTGTAGCCCAGCGTCGGAGAGAACGTACCACTGGTGATAATGCCTTCATGCGCATTGCCCGCCGCATCGGTGAAACGCACCGGCAGTTCATTACGCAGTACGCCTTTCTCGGTCATTACCAGGCCAACCAGCTGCTGGTGACCTTTTTCACGCTGCATTTCCAGCGCTTCGCGACCAATGAAGTCGCGGTCAGCCGGTTCCCACGCGATGGTCCAGCCCATGTTGGCGGCCAGCGGAGAAATACCCTCGTCCATTTCCTGGCTGTACAGGTTCATACCGGCTTCCAGACGCAGCGTATCGCGTGCGCCCAGACCACATGGCTGTACGCCTGCGTCGACCAGCGCACGCCAGAAATCCGCGGCTTTTTCATTCGGCAGGGCAATTTCATAGCCTGCTTCGCCGGTATAGCCAGTGGTGGCGATAAACAAATCACCCGCCTGCACGCCAAAGAACGGCTTCATGCCTTCTACCGCATGGCGCTGTTCTTCAGTAAACAGCGTGGCGGCTTTAGCCTGAGCATTCGGTCCCTGCACCGCAATCATCGACAAGTCATCACGAACGGTGATGTCGATAGCGTAAGGTTCAGCGCGTTGGGTTATCCAGGAGAGGTCTTTTTCGCGGGTGGCGGAGTTAACAACGAGGCGGAAGAAATCTTCAGTGAAGTAGTAGACGATCAGGTCATCAATCACACCGCCCGACGCATTGAGCATACCGGAGTAAAGGGCTTTACCGGTTTTCGTTAGCTTCGCGACGTCGTTTGCCAGCAGATAACGCAAGAACTCCCGGGTGCGACTGCCGCGCAGGTCGACGATGGTCATGTGCGACACATCAAACATACCGGCATCGGTGCGAACAGCGTGGTGCTCGTCGAGCTGAGAACCGTAATGCAGAGGCATCATCCAGCCATGGAAATCAACCATGCGCGCGCCGCATAGCGTGTGTTGTTCGTACAAAGGAGTCTGTTGAGCCATCTTTTCCTCGTTGAATAAGCGGGGCTATCAACTCTTTCGCGGTGAAATGTTCACCACGAAACCCAGCACCGCAGCCGCTCCGGGGGCTGCGACGCAAACGTTCTCTTTGTCTTGAACTTACCACTGAAACAGACGCTAAACCATAAGGCAAAATTAACCATCACATTAGCTTATGGCTAAAAATGCCCAGATCGACGACAGAATAAAAAACCAATTAACCGCCATAAAATCAGAGCAACAGATAGATAAAACGAAACAAATCGTCATCAATCCATATTAAATGTGGAAAAAATGTCAAAAATGGCGTTATGAGAAAATAGTAATATTAAAAAAACTAATGCGAAAAGAAGCGTGAAATTAGATTATTTCAAATGAGAGAAGCATCCCGGCGCGCAGGCCGGGAGAGGAAAGTGTGACGGGTCTCAAACTCTTAAAATTGTCCTGACGGACGTTAGCGCAACCACTCAGGAAGATCGTTTAATCCCATCGCCTGACGGATGAGTTGTGGTTTTACGCCTGGCAGGGTATCGGCCAGTTTCAGACCAATATCACGCAGCAGTTTCTTCGCTGGGTTCGCGCCAGCAAACAGTTCACGGAACCCCTGCATACCGGCCAGCATCACCGCTGCACTGTGCTTACGGCTACGCTCGTAGCGACGCAGATAGAGGTACTGACCGATGTCTTTCCCCTGGCGTTGCAGACGTTTTAGCTCATCAATCAGCTCCGCAGCATCCATAAAACCGAGGTTAACCCCCTGTCCTGCCAGCGGATGGATGGTATGTGCCGCATCACCGACCAGCGCCAGGCGGTGCGCGGCAAACTGGCGGGCATAGCGCCCCGTTAGCGGAAACACCTGACGTTCACTTTCAACGCGACATAGTCCCAGCCGATTATCAAAGGCGATATTCAGCGCCTGATTAAACGCGTCAACACTTGCCAGTTGCATGCGCTCTGCTTCCTGCGGCGAGAGTGACCAGACGATAGAGCACAAATGCGGATCGCTGAGCGGTAAGAACGCCAGAATGCCTTCGCCATGGAACGCCTGGCGGGCAACTGCACCGTGCGCGTCCTCGGTACGAATGGTTGCCACCAGCGCATGATGGCGATAATCCCAGAAGGTCAGCGGGATATCCGCTTTGTTACGCAACCAGGAGTTTGCGCCGTCCGCGCCAATGACCAGGCGCGCAGTCAGCATCGAGCCATCCTTCAGGGTCAGAAAAGCTTCGTTCTCCCCCCAGGCCACTTGCTGAAGTTCTGCCGGAGCCATTAGCGTAATATCCGCCGACTGCTGCGCCTTTTGCCACAGCGCGTAGTGGACCACCGAATTTTCAACGATATGTCCTAAATGGCTGTAGCCCATGCTTTGGTCATCAAATTCGATGCGCCCAAAGCTGTCTTTGTCCCAGACTTCCATCCCGTGGTAGCAGCAAGCCCGACGGGCGACAATGTCTGACCATACGCCAAGACGGGTCAGTAGTTTTTCGCTGGCGGCGTTAATGGCCGACACGCGAAGCTGAGGAGGTGCATCCGCCGCCAGAGGCTGCGGAACATGTTGTTCTAATACGGCAACGCGTAACCCGCTGCCCTGCAAGCCGCAGGCAACCGCCAGTCCCACCATGCCGCCACCAACAATTGCTACATCAACACTTTGCACTGTTTGCTCCTGAAAACGGGACTATCAAATACCGTAGGCCGGATCAGGCGAAGCCGCCATCCGGCATGATTGCCATTGCATTTTCCTGATGGCGCTACGCTTATCAGGCCTACTGGCTATATTTATCGTGCGACCCAGCCCAGGGTCCGCTCTGCCAACGCATCGCGGGCTGGCGTCAATAATTCCATCGCCATAAGACCCACGTTACGTCCAACAACCAGCGGTGCCCAGCGATTGGCAAACAGATACACCAGGCTGTTGGTCACGCCAATCGTTGTTTCGCGATCGGTCTCACGACGCTGCTGATAGCGCGACAGCACCGCATAATCACCCACGTCTTCGGCTGCAAACTGTGCCTGCGTCAACGTTTCGGCAAGGCTCATGACATCGCGCAGGCCGAGATTAAAACCTTGACCGGCAATAGGATGCAGGGTCTGCGCCGCGTTGCCCACCAGCACGGTGCGATGGCTAATCGCCTTCACCGCGGTGGTTAAAGACAGCGGATAGGCGCTACGTTGACCGGCTTGCGTAATGCGCCCCAGCCGCCAGCCAAACGTCGTTTGCAGTTCACGACAAAACTGTTCGTCGGACCAGGCCATGATCTCATCTCGCTTTTCCAGCGGATGACACCACACCAGCGAGCAGCGCTCTTCTGACATCGGTAACATGGCCAGCGGGCCATGCTGCGTGAAACGTTCAAACGCTCGTCCGTTATGCGGGACGGAGGTGGTAACGTTGGCAATCACCGCCAGTTGTTCGTAAGGCTGCTGCTGCCAGTCAACGCCGCAGGCGGTCGCCAGCGCAGAGCGTGTGCCGTCAGCGGCTACCAGTACACGACCGGTAATCACCTCGCCATTCTCCAGCGTGACCTCAACGTGCTGCTGAGTGCGCGACACGCTGGCCACCCGGTCAGGGCAATGTAGCGTGACGCCGCGCGCTTTGCGCAACAGCGCAAACAGACGCAGCCCGACGTCATGCAGTTCCACCACCTGACCCAGCGCAGGGATACGGTATTCCTGTGCATCAAGCGTCACACACCCGGCATGTCCACGGTCGCTGACGTGCACCGTTTTGATCGGGGTTGCGCAATCGGCAATGGCCTGCCAGACGCCAATTCGCGCCAACTGCTGGCAGGTGCCTGCGGCCAACGCAATCGCCCGAGCGTCAAATCCCGGATGGCGGTCAGTATCCGGCTCGCTCGCTTCAATAAGATGGACCGGCAGCGTCCCATGACTCAGCTCTGAAATAGCCAGCGCCAGAGTCGCTCCAACCATACCACCACCGACAATAATCACGCTCATTTCAGTCGCGCCGCAGCCATCAGGGCTTCAATATCATCCGCCTTTTTCACTACGCTGGCGGTGAGGTTTTCATTACCGTCTTCGGTAATCAGGATGTCATCTTCAATACGAATGCCAATTCCGCGATAAGCCGGTGGTACGTCGGCGTCCGGCGCGATATACAGTCCTGGCTCGACGGTAAGCACCATCCCCGGTTCGAGGATACGCGAGCGATCCTGACCATAAACGCCAACGTCGTGGACATCCAGACCCAGCCAATGGCTCAGGCCATGCATAAAGAAAGGACGCTGCGCGTTGTCGGCAATCAGTTGATCGACATCGCCGTGCAGAATACCCAGTTTTACCAGACCGGTAATCATGATGCGCACCACCTCTCCCGTCACCTCCTGGATGGACGTCCCCGGACGATACAAACGCAGGCTGGTTTCCAGTGACTCCAGCACGATGTCATAGATCTCGCGCTGGGCGGGAGTGAACTTCCCGTTGACCGGGAAGGTGCGGGTAATGTCGCCAGCGTAACCTTTGTATTCGCATCCGGCGTCAATCAGCACCAAATCGCCATCGCGCATTTCACTTTCGTTTTCGGTGTAATGCAGGATGCAGCCGTTTACACCGCTGCCGACAATGGTGTTATAGGAAGGATAACGCGCACCATGACGGGTAAACTCATGATGGATCTCCCCTTCCAACTGATACTCGAACATTCCCGGACGACATTTTTCCATCGCGCGGGTATGCGCCAGCGCGCTGATTTCACCGGCGCGACGCATGATTGCTATCTCTTCCGGCGATTTGAACAGACGCATCTCGTGCACCATCGGACGCCAGTCGATAATCGCCGCAGGGGCTTTCATATTTTGTCTGGCGCCTTTGCGCAGCTTATCCATCGCCGTAAACACAATCTCATCCGCCCAGGCATATTCGCCCTGAGCGTGGTACACCGTGTCCAGACCGTTAAGCAACTGATGCAGCTGTTGGTTGATTTCGCTGAACGCTAACGCCCGATCAACACCCAGTTTCTCGGGGGCAGCATCTTGTCCCAGACGGCGACCAAACCAGATCTCCGCCGTCAGGTCACGTACCCGGTTGAACAAAACGCTATGGTTATGAGTGTCATTACTTTTAATCAGCACCAGCACGGCTTCAGGTTCGTTAAAACCGGTGAAGTACCAAAAGTCGCTGCTCTGGCGGTACGGATATTCACTGTCCGCACTGCGCGTCGCTTCTGGGGCCGCGAAAATCAGCGCAGCGCTGCCTGGCTGCATGTGCGCCAGTAATGCCTGGCGACGGCGTAAGTATTCTTGCTGAGTCATAACACTCTCCCTGGCGTTCTCGTTACTTAGTGCAGTGTCGGTTTACGTACTTCCGGCGCGGTCGGTTGCTGACGCGTAAACGTGTCATGGCACAACAGCGCAGCAACACGCACGTACTCGATGATCTCTTCAAGCGACATTTCCAGCTCTTCCTGATCTTCGTCTTCGTCATATCCCAACTGGGCGATATTGCGCAGGTCGTCAATCGCTTCGCCGGTTTCGCCGGTCACTTTGTCGAGCTTGGGCTGCGTAACCCCGAGGCCCAGCAAAAAGTGATTGACCCAGCCCGCCAGCGCGTCGGCACGATCGAACACGCTAACGCCGTCGCCTTCAGGCAGATAAAGCTGAAAAAGGAAGCCGTCGTCTTCCAGGGCGTCGCTGGTCGCCGCGTGCATTTTGATCAGTGCCTGAGCCAGCTCATGGCCAAAGGCCAAACCTTCGTTGGTCAGGTCGTGCAACAGCGGCTGCCATGAGCTGTCGTTGTTGCCGCCGCAAATCATCCCGCTGATCAAACCGTGCATTTCGGCCGGGGTTAATCCAGCCCCTTGTTGGTTCAAAAACTGGCTAACATCGGTGTAACCAGGCATTTCGTTCTGTATGGACATAAGCATTCGTCATCAAAGGGAGGATATTCATGTTATGCTACCACTTTGGGCCCTGGTGGACCAGAAAAGGGCTTGTATGTTCATACCAGGGTAGCTATAGTGTCGCCCCTTCGCGGACCCAAGGTCTGGAGACGAAGGCAGCGCAGTCAATCAGCAGGAAGGTGGCATGTCTGCACAACCCGTCGATATCCAAATTTTTGGCCGTTCACTGCGAGTGAATTGCCCGCCTGAACAACAAGATGCGTTGAATCAGGCTGCGGACGATCTGAATCAGCGATTGCAAGATCTGAAAGTTCGCACTAGAGTCACAAATACTGAGCAGCTGGTTTTCATCGCCGCGTTGAACATCAGCTATGAATTAACTCAGGAAAAAGCGAAGACGCGTGACTACGCGGCGAGCATGGAACAACGTATTCGGATGCTACAACAAACCATTGAACAGGCGTTGCTTGATCAGGGTCGCATAACCGAAAAAACGGGCCAAAACTTTGAATAACACTTTTCGGTTTACTGTGGTAGAGTGACCGTGAAGACAAAATTTCTCTGAGATGTTTGCAAGCGGGCCAGTCCCCTGAGCCGATATTTCATACCACAAGAATGTGGCGCTCCACGGTTGGTGAGCATGCTCGGTTCGTCCGAGAAGCCTTAAAACTGTGACGACACATTCACCTTGAACCAAGGGTTCAAGGGTTACAGCCTGCGGCGGCATCTCGGAGATTCCCTTCTACCTGGCAACAGCCATGACACTACTTTCTGAACTTCCTTTATCCCGGCAAGAAATTCGTCAACTGATTCGGCAACGTCGCCGTGCGCTAACGCCTGAGCAACAACGCCATTTCGGTCAGCAGGCCGCGAGCAGAATGCTGAGCTTCCCCCCTGTTGTACTCGCCCACACCGTGGCGGTATTTCTCTCTTTTGATGGCGAACTTGATACTCAACCGCTGATCGAACAACTGTGGCGTGCGGGCAAGCGTGTCTATCTCCCGGTTCTACATCCGTTTAGCCGCGGTAATTTACTGTTTCTGCACTATCATCCGCACAGTGATCTGGTAACTAACCGACTCAAAATCCAGGAGCCGCGACTCGATGTGCGCGACGTTTTGCCGTTATCAAAGCTGGATGTATTGATTACGCCGCTCGTGGCGTTTGATGAAGACGGACAGCGCTTAGGCATGGGCGGTGGTTTTTACGATCGCACGTTACAAAACTGGCAGCAGCATCAGATCCAGCCGGTGGGCTACGCACATGATTGCCAGCGAGTGGAGAAGTTACCGGTCGAAGAGTGGGATATTCCGCTGCCCGCGGTGGTAACACCGTCAAAAGTATGGGAATGGTAGCCTTGAATTGCCAGATGGCGCTACGCTTATCAGGCCTACGAATCATCTCGTAGGTCGGTTAAGACGCAGTCGCCACCCGGCATGATGTACCAATAATTAGTACAGCATACGCGCGCGAATCGTTCCCGGAATGGCTTTCATCGCCAGCAGCGCTTTCTCCGCCACATCCTCATCTGCCTCGATATCAATAACCACATACCCCACCTGCGCGGAAGTTTGCAGATACTGCGCGGCAATGTTAACGCCCTGCTCGGCAAAGATTTGGTTCAGCGCGGTCAGCACGCCTGGTCGGTTTTCGTGAATGTGCATCAGACGACGACCGCCGTGCAGCGGCAGCGACACTTCCGGGAAGTTAACCGCCGACAGCGTAGAGCCGTTATCGGAATACTTCGTCAGCTTACCTGCCACTTCCAGACCAATGTTTTCCTGCGCTTCCAGCGTTGAACCGCCGATGTGCGGCGTCAGGATCACGTTGTCAAAATCACACAGCGGGGACGTAAACGGATCGCTGTTGCTCGCCGGCTCCGTCGGGAAGACGTCGATTGCTGCGCCAGCCAGATGCTTAGTGGCTAACGCATCGCACAGCGCAGGAATATCAACAACCGTGCCGCGCGCGGCGTTGATCAGCAGCGCACCCGGCTTCATCAGGGCAATCTCTTGTGCGCCCATCATATTCTTGGTGGAGGCATTTTCCGGCACGTGAAGGCTGACCACATCGCTCATATTGAGCAGGTCGGAAAGATGCTGTACCTGGGTGGCGTTACCCAGCGGGAGTTTGTTTTCAATATCATAGAAATAGACGTGCATCCCCAGCGATTCCGCCAGAATGCCCAACTGGGTACCAATGTGGCCGTAACCAATAATCCCCAGTTTTTTGCCACGCGCTTCAAAAGAGCCGGTAGCCAGTTTGTTCCACACGCCACGGTGCGCCTTAGCGTTCGCTTCCGGCACGCCGCGCAGCAGCAGCAACAGTTCGCCAATTACCAGTTCGGCAACGGAGCGGGTGTTAGAGAATGGTGCGTTAAACACGGGGATCCCGCGTTTTGCCGCCGCACCCAGATCAACCTGATTGGTGCCAATACAGAAGCAACCAATCGCGACCAGTTTCTCTGCGGCGTCAATCACATCTTCAGTCAGATGAGTACGGGATCGCAGGCCAATAAAATGGGCATCACGGATGGACTCTTTCAGCTGTTCAGTGTCCAGAGCGCCTTTGTGAAACTCGATGTTGGTGTAACCTGCCGCACGAAGGCTTTCCAGTGCTTTTTGATGCACACCTTCAACCAGCAGAAACTTAATCTTTTCTTTCTCCAGTGATACCTTTGCCATTTCCCCGACCCTGTCTTTTTTTAGTTCAATCTGATGTGTTGTGTATGGGATTTTCATCCGCCTCTTCAACATATCAAAAAAAAATATTGCGGCAATATGAACGTTTGCGTCGTCGTGCTGAAGAAGTGTCATTCAGCGGGAAATGTCAGAGTAAAATTCTGGTGATAACTTTTTCTTTGGAGGGATCGGCAGGACAATATTGTAAACGTGACACAAGTCACCAAATTTGCCCTGCCAAAATTTTTTTAACGACAGAAGATCCCGGTCGTCAGATCATTTTACGATAGTTTTCACGCCATCTGCTGTGCCGATCAGCGCAACGTCCGCCCCACGGTTGGCAAACAGACCCACGGTCACAACGCCCGGGATTGCGTTGATGGCGTTTTCCATCGCCACAGCGTCAAGGATCTCCAGACCGTGCACGTCAAGGATGACGTTGCCGTTATCAGTAACCACACCCTGACGGTATTCAGGACGACCGCCCAGCTTCACCAACTGACGAGCAACCGCACTACGCGCCATCGGGATCACTTCTACCGGCAGCGGGAAGTTACCCAGAATATCGACTTCTTTGGACGCGTCGGCGATGCAGATAAATTTCTTAGCGACGGAGGCAATGATCTTTTCGCGGGTCAGCGCTGCGCCGCCGCCTTTGATCATTTGCATGTGACCGTTGATTTCGTCCGCGCCATCAACGTACACGCCAAGGCTGTCCACTTCGTTAAGATCGAACACGTGAATACCGAGGCTTTTGAGTTTTTCAGTGGAAGCGTCCGAACTGGACACCGCACCTTCAATCTGACCTTTCATGGTGCCCAGCGCATCAATAAAGTGTGCGGCTGTTGAACCGGTACCTACGCCCACAATGGTGCCGGGCTGTACATACTGAAGTGCCGCCCATCCTACTGCTTTTTTCAGTTCATCCTGCGTCATGATCGTTTCGCCTGTGGTGTGAATGTGGTGTGGAAATTCACGCGCATTATAGAACATTGCGTAGAAAAATGTCCCCACACCCGCTCGCAGACGGCGGATTTCGTCTGTACCCAACCTAAAATTGTGTCATAGTGCAGAACACGCAAAAATATCAGGAGTACGTCAGAGCAATGAAACGTCCGGACTACAGAACACTACAAGCACTGGATGCGGTTATTCGTGAACGGGGATTTGAGCGCGCTGCGCAAAAGCTATGCATCACACAATCCGCGGTTTCACAACGCATAAAACAGCTTGAGAATATGTTCGGACAACCGCTGCTGGTGCGTACCGTACCGCCTCGCCCAACCGAGCAAGGGCAAAAGCTGCTGGCACTGTTGCGTCAGGTTGAACTGCTGGAAGACGAGTGGCTGGGAGATGAACAAACCGGCTCGACGCCGCTGCTGCTCTCCCTAGCCGTCAACGCCGACAGTCTGGCCACCTGGCTACTCCCGGCGCTGGCCCCTGTGCTGGCAAACTCACCGATTCGTCTGAACCTGCAGGTTGAAGATGAAACACGCACTCAGGAACGCCTGCGCCGCGGTGAAGTGGTGGGCGCGGTGAGTATTCAACATCAGGCGCTACCAAGCTGTCTGGTGGATAAACTCGGCGCGCTGGACTACCTGTTTGTCGGCTCAAAACCTTTTGCCGAGCGCTACTTTCCGAATGGCGTCACCCGTTCTGCCCTGCTAAAAGCGCCGGCGGTTGCGTTTGACCATCTCGACGACATGCATCAGGCTTTTCTGCAACAAAACTTCGATCTGCCACCGGGCAGCGTGCCGTGCCACATCGTTAACTCGTCGGAAGCCTTTGTGCAGCTGGCGCGCCAGGGGACAACCTGCTGCATGATCCCACACCTGCAGATCGAGAAAGAGCTGGAAAGCGGCGAGCTTATCGACTTAACGCCAGGCCTGTTCCAGCGTCGGATGCTCTATTGGCATCGCTTTGCACCGGAAAGCCGCATGATGCGCAACGTCACCGATGCGCTGCTGGCCTACGGACACAATGTGCTGCGTCAGGATTAAAGCATTTATTGCCCCTGAGTGCCGGATGGCGGCGTAACGCCTTATCCGGCCTACAACCTTATACCCTCTTTTCATGCTATTCCCGCCACGTCTTTGAAATCCATCACAAAATAAAACACGCCACGCGGCAAAAAACGACGTCTTATTGGCTATTTTTTGCTGGCGACAAGCCAGCTGAAAAAGCTCACCGTATTCGCAAAGATTCAACTTATTGCATAATACGGAGCAAAAAATGGCCAATATGCAGGCGTGGCAAACGCTCGCCAACAAAGAACTCAGCCGACGGGAAAAAACCGTCGACTCGCTGGTAAAACAGACGGCAGAAGGGATTGCCATTAAGCCGCTGTACACCGAGGCTGATCTCGACAACCTGGAAGTGACGGGCACCCTCCCCGGCCTGGCGCCTTACGTTCGTGGCCCACGCGCCACCATGTATACCGCGCAGCCGTGGACTATTCGCCAGTACGCCGGGTTCTCTACCGCCAAAGAATCTAACGCGTTTTATCGCCGCAATCTCGCCGCCGGACAAAAAGGGCTTTCCGTCGCCTTTGACCTCGCCACCCATCGCGGCTACGACTCAGATAACCCGCGCGTGGCAGGCGACGTCGGCAAAGCGGGCGTGGCTATAGATACCGTCGAAGATATGAAGGTACTGTTCGACCAGATCCCACTGGATAAGATGTCGGTATCCATGACCATGAACGGCGCGGTACTCCCGGTGATGGCGTTTTATATCGTGGCAGCGCAGGAGCAAGGTGTCGCGCCAGAGCTGCTCACTGGCACGATACAAAACGATATTCTGAAAGAGTACCTATGCCGCAACACCTATATTTACCCGCCCAAGCCCTCTATGCGCATTATCGCTGACATCATTGCCTGGTGTTCTGACAATATGCCGCGCTTTAATACCATCAGCATCAGCGGATATCACATGGGTGAAGCGGGTGCCAACTGCGTGCAGCAGGTGGCGTTTACCCTGGCCGACGGGATTGAGTACATCAAGGCCGCGCTGTCCGCCGGACTGAAAATTGATGATTTCGCCCCACGACTGTCATTCTTCTTCGGCATTGGCATGGATCTGTTTATGAACGTCGCCATGCTGCGCGCCGCGCGCTATCTGTGGAGCGAGGCGGTCAGCGGTTTTGGCGCCACCAACCCAAAATCTCTGGCGCTACGTACCCACTGTCAGACCTCCGGCTGGAGCCTGACCGAGCAGGATCCGTACAACAACGTGGTGCGCACCACCATCGAAGCGCTGGGTGCAACCCTGGGCGGTACTCAGTCTTTGCACACCAACGCCTTTGATGAAGCGCTCGGCCTGCCGACTGACTTTTCTGCCCGCATCGCACGCAATACGCAGATCATCATTCAGGAGGAGTCGGAGATCTGCCGCACCGTCGATCCGCTGGCCGGATCGTATTATGTGGAGTCACTGACCGATCAGATCGTTAAGCAAGCACGGGCGATCATCGAACAGATCGATGAAGCGGGTGGAATGGCGAAAGCGATAGAAGCGGGGTTACCAAAACGGATGATCGAAGAAGCTTCCGCCCGCGAACAATCACTCATCGACCAGGGTCAGCGCGTTATCGTTGGCGTGAACAAATACAAGCTGGATAAAGAAGACGCCACGTCGGTATTGGAAATCGACAACGTCAAGGTGCGCAACGAGCAGATTGCCTCGCTGCAACACATCCGCGCGACCCGTGACGATATTGCGGTGAAAGCCACGCTGAAAGCTTTGACCCACGCAGCGCGGCACAATGAAAACCTGCTCGCCGCCGCAATAGATGCCGCGCGCGTTCGCGCCACGCTGGGTGAAATCTCTGACGCACTGGAGTCCGCTTTTGACCGTTACCTAGTACCCAGCCAGTGTGTCACCGGAGTGATTGCGCAAAGCTACCACCAGTCTGAAAAATCCGCCGACGAGTTTGACGCCATTGTTGCGCAAACTGAAAAATTTCTCGCCGATAACGGCCGCCGCCCGCGCATTCTGGTCGCTAAGATGGGTCAGGACGGTCACGATCGCGGCGCCAAAGTGATCGCCAGCGCCTATTCCGATCTCGGTTTCGATGTTGACCTCAGCCCGATGTTCTCCACGCCGGAAGAGATCGCTCGCCTGGCGGTAGAAAACGATGTGCACGTGGTTGGCGCCTCTTCACTGGCGGCGGGTCATAAAACGTTGATCCCCGAACTGGTGGCGGCGCTCAAAAGCTGGGGGCGCGAGGACATTTGCGTGGTAGCCGGCGGCGTCATCCCACCGCAGGATTACGCCTTCCTGCAAGCGCGAGGTGTCGCCGCTATTTATGGTCCCGGTACGCCGATGCTCGACAGCGTACGCGATGTATTAACCCGCATTGGTCAGCACCATGATTAGCAGCGCCACGCTGGCTGATAGCATCCAGCGTTTACGTCTGGGGGAGCGCGCCACGCTCGCCCAGGCCATGACGCTGGTCGAGAGCCAGCATCCGCGTCATCAGCTACTCAGCACACAGCTGCTGGACGCCATTATACCGTTCACCGGTAACGCCCTGCGTCTGGGCATTACCGGCACGCCGGGCGCGGGGAAAAGCACCTTTCTGGAAGCCTTTGGCATGCTACTGATCCGTAAGGGATTACGGGTGGCGGTGATCGCTGTCGATCCCAGCAGTCCGGTCAGCGGCGGTAGCATTCTGGGCGATAAAACCCGTATGACGGAACTGGCGCGTGCGGATGCCGCGTTTATTCGACCGGTTCCTTCCAGCGGGCATTTGGGCGGTGCCAGCCAGCGCGCCCGGGAATTAATGCTGCTGTGCGAAGCGGCAGGCTTCGACGTAGTGATCGTCGAAACCGTCGGCGTTGGGCAGTCCGAAACAGAAGTCGCCAGCATGGTTGATTGCTTTCTCTCGCTGCAAATAGCCGGTGGCGGTGACGATCTGCAGGGCATCAAAAAAGGCATCATGGAGATGGCGGATCTGGTCATCATCAACAAGGATGACGGGGACAACCGCGCCAACGTCGCCATCACCCGCCATATGTATGATTCCGCCCTGCACATTCTCCGCCGCAAGTATGACGAGTGGCAGCCGCAGGCTCTGGCCTGCAGCGCGCTGGAAAAACGCGGCATTGAAGAAATCTGGCAGGCCATAATCGATTTTAAAACATGCCTTACAGCCAGCGGTCGGCTGGAAAAAGTACGCCAGCAGCAAGCGGTGGACTGGTTACAGAAACAGGCCGAAGAAGAGGCGCTGCACCTGTTATTTTCCCGCACTGATTTCGATCGCTATTTCCAGCAAACGCTGCGCTCGGTCAGGAACAATGACCTTTCGCCACGTACCGGCCTGCGACACATCAGCGAATTTATCCAACATCATTACTTTGATTAAAGAGAACATTATGTCCTATCAATACGTCAACGTCGTCATCATCCAGAAAGTCGCGGTCATTGAATTCAACTATGCCCGCAAGCTTAACGCCCTGAGCAAAGTGTTTATTGACGATCTTATGCTGGCGCTGAACGATCTCAATCGTCCAGAAATTCGCTGTATTATTCTGCGCGCACCGAGCGGGGCCAAAGTGTTCTCTGCTGGACATGATATTCATGAACTCCCTACCGGACGTCGCGATCCGCTGTCCTATGACGATCCGCTGCGCCAGATCACCCGCATGATCCAAAAGTACCCGAAACCTATTATCTCGATGGTTGAAGGCAGCGTCTGGGGCGGTGCATTCGAGATGATCATGAGTTCCGATCTCATCATCTCTGCCGAGACCTCGACGTTCTCGATGACGCCGGTCAATCTCGGCGTGCCATATAACCTGGTGGGTATTCACAACCTGACCCGTGATGCGGGTTTTCATATCGTCAAAGAGCTGATTTTCACCGCCCTACCGATTACCGCCCAGCGCGCGCTGGCGGTAGGTATTCTCAACCATGTGGTCGCCGTCGACGAGCTGGAAGATTTTACTCTGCAAATGGCGCATCACATCTCAGAAAAAGCGCCGCTGGCGATTGCCGTGATCAAAGAAGAACTGCGCGTGCTGGGCGAAGCGCACACCATGAATTCCGATGAATTTGAACGCATCCAGGGCATGCGCCGTGCGGTTTACGACAGCAATGACTATCAGGAAGGGATGAATGCGTTTTTAGAAAAACGGAAACCGAATTTCGTCGGCCATTAATCGCGGTCAGCTAAAGGAAAAGCCATGAAACGGATGAGCGCCGAACAGGCGGCAGAAATTATTCAGCATGATGATATGGTGGCGTTCAGCGGCTTTACACCTGCGGGTTCACCAAAGGCGTTACCCGCAGCGATTGCCCGGCAAGCCAGCGAACTGCATCAGGTCGGGCAGCCTTTTCAGATCCGCCTGCTGACCGGCGCGTCAATTAGCGCTGCCGCAGATGACGCGCTCTCTGAGGCGGATGCCGTTTCCTGGCGCGCGCCTTATCAAACCTCATCAGGCCTGCGTCAGAAAATTAATCAAGGCCAGGTGCGGTTTGTCGATCTCCATCTCAGTGAAGTCGCACAGATGGTTAATTACGGCTTCTTTGGCGAGATTGATGTTGCTGTTATAGAGGCCTCAGCCATTGCGCCGGACGGCAGGATCTGGCTGACCAGCGGGATCGGCAATGCGCCAACCTGGCTGCTACGGGCGAAAAAAGTCATTATTGAGCTGAATCATTATCACAATCCACGCGTAGCGGAACTGGCCGACATTGTGATACCAGGCGCGCCGCCGCGTCGTAACAGCGTCCCCATTTTTCATACCATGGATCGCATCGGCAGCCAGTGCGTCCAGATAGACCCGAAAAAAATCGTCGCTCTGGTGGAAACGAACCTGCCCGATGCCGGCAGTGCGTCGGATAAAACCAATCCGCTCTGCCAGAAAATTGCCGATAACGTGGTGAGCTTTCTGCTGGCGGAAATGGCGCACAAACGTATTCCACCTGAGTTTCTTCCCTTGCAAAGCGGCGTCGGCAATATTAATAACGCGGTGATGGCGCGACTGGGCGAGAATCCGGAAATTCCCCCCTTTATGATGTACTCCGAGGTACTGCAGGAGTCGGTCGTAAATCTGCTGGAAACGGGCAAGATTACCGGTGCCAGCGCCTCCAGCCTGACGATTTCCGCCGCCTCACTGCAGAAGATTTATGCCAATATGGATTTCTTCGCCAGCCGCATTGTGCTGCGCCCGCAGGAGATCTCCAATAACCCGGAGATCATCCGCCGGCTGGGGGTGATTGCGCTGAATGTCGGCCTGGAGTTTGATATCTATGGCCATGCCAACTCCACGCACGTTGCAGGGGTAAACCTGATGAACGGCATCGGCGGCAGCGGGGATTTTGAGCGCAACGCCTATCTGTCTATTTTTATGGCCCCGTCGATTGCCAAAGACGGGAAAATCTCGACGATCGTCCCGATGTGCAGCCACGTCGATCACAGCGAACACAGCGTCAAAGTGATCGTTACAGAACAAGGGATTGCCGATCTTCGTGGGTTATCGCCGCTGCAACGAGCGCACACCATCATCGACAACTGCGCGCACCCGCTGTACCGCGACTACCTGCATCGCTATCTGGAACAGGCACCCGGCGGGCATATTCATCACGATCTCAGCCACGCATTTGATCTGCACCGCAACCTGCTCGAAACAGGATCAATGCTGGGTTAATCTGCCGTACCGTCACGATCTTCAGCAATATGCTGGAGCATCGTGGCGGTATAACGATGATTTTTCAGCGAATAGAGAAATTCCTGCATGAACATCGGGCTGCCGGGCGCATCAAAATATTTCAGCGTTGCCGGATTCACCAGCCGCCAGGCAAAATGGGGGATCACCGTCAGAAAATGTCCGCGCTCCACCGCACTCACCTTAGCCATAAAGCTATATGGACGATAGATAATGGTTGGATTGATCCCACTGGGCCGCATGTAGGCATCCAGCATGGCTTCAAAATTGGCGCGGTTCTGGAAGCGCATTTGCAGCCAGGGTAATTCCCGCAGCAGATCCTGAGGCTGCTTTTCTTCGTAACGACGGGACACCAGGAACCCCAGGCGCAGGGGAGGCAGTTCGCTCACCGCCAGATTTTCCAGCTCCTGGACGCGCGAAGAAACATGCTGCGGCGAAATAATAAAATCCAGCTGTCGGTCGAACAGATTATCAATCACCCCATTCTCACTGAATTCAACGGCCTGAGCCGTCACGCCTTCATATTTATCACCAAGGCTAATCAACTGGTCGAAAATGATGGTCGGATAGGTATTGTCGATGCCAATAACGATTTCACGCGAACGACGCGAGGAAGTATGGATTTCGTTATCAATGGCGGACAAACGCTGATAGACGGGAAACAGTTTTTGATACAGCTCCTGCCCGGCTTTGTTGAGACTGATGTTGTTGTCTTTACGGGTAAACAGCGTATAGCCGATTTGATCTTCCAGTGCAGCAATGCTTTTGCCAAAGGGCGATGCGGTCATGTGGATTTTTTCTGCTGCTCTGGCGATATTATTGGTTTGCGCCAGCAGAATAAAATTACGCATCTTTTTCGAGATAAAAATATCCATAGTCACCTCATAAAATCACTATGGCATATCCTCATGCAGCCCCAAAAAAGACGCACGACGCGGTCGCATTTTTACAGTTGATCACATAAAAAACCCGGCTGAAAAGCCGGGTCTGAAAAGATTACTGCGTTTTGGCAGGTGTTGCCGCTGGCTGACTTGCCGCAGGCTCTATCTGGAAGACCACATCGACCTGATCGTCAAACTGAATGACCGGCTGCTCGTAGGTTTCCTGCGCCGATGCTGCAGGCGCTGCGTCGGCTTTCATCATCCGTACCATTGGGCTTGGCTGATAATTCGACACGTGGTAGCGCACGCTGTAAACCGGGCCGAGTTTGCTGTTAAAGCCCGCCGCCAGTTGTTCAGCCTGATGAATCGCATCATCAATGGCCGCTTTACGCGCTTTATCTTTGTAGGCATCCGGCTGGGCAACACCCAGCGACACTGAACGAATCTCGTTCAGACCCGCTTTCAGCGCGCCATCCAGCAGCGCGTTGAGTTTGTCCAGTTGACGCAGAGTCACCTCAACGGTGCGCACCGCACGATAGCCTTTGAGTACGCTTTTACCATTCTGGTAATCGTAATCCGGCTGGGTACGCAGGTTTGCAGAGCTGATGTCTTTTTTCGCTATCTGGTTTTGTTCCAGGAAGGAAAGGTATTGCGCGACGCGTTCGTCAGCCTGTTTCTTTGCTGAGGCCGCATCCTTTGCCGCCACGTTGACTTCAATTGCCAGCGTCGCAATATCAGGTGTCGCGTCCACGCTTGCCGTTCCGGAAGTCACGATGTGCGGTCCATTCGGCAATTCATTTGCCTGTACTGAGAGTGCACTGAATCCGACTAATGCCGCCAGGGCCATTATTTTGAACTTCACTGTCGTTCCTCCATGTTTCATTATTTACCCCGAAACTCAGGGCGCATGCAGGCAAGCTTAGCGGATCTCAGCCTGTTGTCCATCAGACAACACTTAGTTGAACAGCGCATCTACGTGCGCAACGCCTTCTTTTGCCAGTTGAAAAGCAATAAACCACATCACGAGTCCCACCAGCGTATTGATGATTCGTTGTGCTTTGGCGGTGCGTAGACGCGGCGCCAGCCAGGCCGCCAGCAGCGCCAGGCCAAAGAACCACAGGAACGATGCGCTAACAGTACCCAGAGCAAACCAGCGCTTCGGCTCGACGTCCAGTTGACCGCCAAGACTGCCCAGCACCACGAAGGTATCGAGATAGACATGCGGGTTAAGCCACGTCACCGCCAGCATCGTAGCGATAATTTTCCAGCGCCCCTGCTTCATCACCTCGGCACTGGCCAGCTCCAGATTACTGCTCATCGCCGTTTTTAACGCGCCGAAACCGTACCAGAGTAAGAACGCCACGCCGCCCCAGGTTACCAGCGCCATCAGCCATGGCGATTGCATCAGCAAGGCGCTGCCGCCAAAGATCCCCGCGCAGATCAGCAGTAAATCGCTGATGGCACAAAGTAAGGCGATCATAATGTGATACTGGCGACGAATACCCTGATTCATCACGAAAGCATTTTGCGGACCGAGCGGAAGTATCATCGCTGCGCCAAGCGCAAGCCCTTGAAAATAATATGATAACACGTTGAATATCCCGAACTGTTTCTCTTAAGCGCAGACTATAACGCGGGATAATCATTAGCGGAAATTGATAATATTAATCAGGTATAAGAGGAATTAATACCCGGAGGGAAAACGCCGGATGGCGGCTGACGCCTTATCCGGCCTACAGGTTTTGTAGGCCCGGTAAGCGGTAGCGCCACCGGGCTCGTGATTATTCTGCCGCGTTTGCTTTCACGCGCTTGAAATTCACATCCATTTGCGGATACGGGAAGCTGATGCCGTGAGCATCAAACTCACGCTTAATGCGTTCCAGTACGTCCCAGTAGACGCTTTGCAGATCGCTACTGTTGCTCCAGACGCGCACCACGAAATTAATCGAGGACGCCCCGAGCTCATTCAGGCGCACTGTCATTTCACGGTCTTTCAGGATACGCTCGTCAGACTGAATGATATCGGTGAGGATTTGTTTAACCTGGTCGATATCAGAGTCATACGCCACCCCAATAATAAATTCGTTGCGACGAACCGGTTCACGAGAGAAGTTAATGATATTACCGGCAATGATTTTCCCGTTGGGGATCACCACAATTTTTCCGTCTACGGTACGCATGGTGGTAGAGAAAATCTGCACATTGAGCACGGTACCCGCTACGCCGCCAAGATCGACATATTCGCCTGCGCGGAACGGACGGAACATCACCAGCAGAACGCCTGCGGCGAGGTTAGACAGCGAGCCTTGCAAAGCCAGACCGACGGCTAAACCGGCGGCACCGAGCACGGCGATAACAGAGGCTGTCTGCACGCCCACGCGGCCCAGCGCAGCAATCAACGTAAAGGCAATAATACCGTAACGCACCAGCGCAGAGAGAAAATCAGCCACGGTCGCATCAATTTGACGCGCCACCATCACACGGTTAATGGTGTTGGACACAACCCGAGCCACAATCATCCCGATGATGACAATAGCGATAGCCGCAACGATGTTGACGGCATAGCTCAACAGCAGCTCCTGGTTACGCACCAGCCAGGTACCCGCACCGTTTATGCTGTCGACAACATTCAAATCTTCCATTCACTATTCCTTTTTTGCTTACCCAAACGGGAGAAAGAAAGCCGCCCCACCGGGACGGGCAATTTGACAAGGGTAAACAATAAACGCCATTTTTGCCAAATAGATCACATAATTCTCTGTCGACTACCGCGAGAAATGACAATAAAAAAGGCCCGCATTTGCGGGCCTGATGTCATGTTGAACGGCGTAAATTACAGAACGTCAACCGCGTTCAGTTCTTTGAAAGCCTGTTCCAGACGGGTGATCATGGTTGCCTGACCAGCACGCAGCCATACGCGCGGATCGTAGTATTTCTTGTTCGGCTGATCTTCGCCTTTCGGGTTACCCAACTGACCCTGCAGGTAAGCTTCGTTTGCTTTGTAGTAGTTCAGAACACCTTCCCAGGTCGCCCATTGGGTATCGGTATCGATGTTCATTTTCACTACGCCGTAGCTTACGGAGTCTTTGATTTCCTGAGCAGTAGAACCGGAACCGCCGTGGAAGACGAAGTTCAGGCTGTTGTGCGGCAGGTTATGTTTCTTAGAAACATAGTCCTGAGAGTCACGCAGGATAGTCGGGGTCAGAACCACGTTACCTGGTTTGTACACGCCGTGTACGTTACCGAAGGATGCCGCGATAGTGAAACGCGGGCTGATTTTGCTCAGCTCGGTGAACGCGTAATCAACGTCTTCTGGCTGGGTGTACAGTGCAGAAGCGTCCATGTGGCTGTTGTCCACGCCGTCTTCTTCACCACCGGTGCAACCCAGTTCGATTTCCAGAGTCATGTCCATTTTGGACATGCGCGCCAGGTATTTGGAGCAGATTTCGATGTTCTCTTCCAGAGACTCTTCAGACAGGTCGATCATGTGAGAAGAGAACAGCGGTTTGCCGGTTGCTGCGAAGTGTTTTTCACCCGCGTCCAACAGACCGTCGATCCACGGCAGCAGTTTCTTCGCGCAGTGGTCAGTGTGCAGGATAACCGGAACACCGTAATGTTCAGCCATCTGGTGAACGTGATGCGCACCAGAGATAGCACCGAGGATTGCCGCGCCCTGAGGAACGTCAGACTTCACGCCTTTACCCGCGATGAATGCAGCGCCACCGTTGGAGAACTGAACGATTACCGGTGCTTTAACTTTTGCAGCGGTTTCCAGAACGGCGTTGATGGAGTCGGTACCGACGCAGTTAACGGCTGGCAGTGCAAAGTTGTTTTCTTTTGCTACCTGGAAAACTTTCTGTACGTCGTCGCCAGTGATGACGCCCGGTTTTACGAAATCAAAAATTTTAGACATGTTACGTAGTCCTGTATCTGTATCTTCGACCGTTGAAGAAGGTTCGCGAGCGTTTAAGCGCGCTGAAAAACAGGCGGGTCACCCCGCCTGAACTGAATTACTTCTTAGCACGCTCTTCGAGCATGGCTACTGCTGGCAGAACTTTGCCTTCCACGAACTCGAGGAATGCGCCGCCACCAGTGGAGATGTAGGAGATTTTGTCAGCGATGCCGAACAGGTCGATAGCCGCCAGGGTGTCGCCGCCGCCAGCGATAGAGAATGCTTCGCTGTCGGCAATGGCGTTAGCCACGATTTCAGTCCCTTTGCGGAAGTTCGGGAATTCAAACACGCCAACCGGGCCGTTCCACAGAATGGTTTTTGCATTCTTCAGGATTTCAGCCAGTTGCTGTGCAGATGCGTCACCGATATCCAGGATCTGCTCGTCTTCTTTCACGTCGTTAACAGATTTCAGCGTTGCAGGCGCAGTTTCAGAGAACTCAGTTGCTACGCGAACGTCAGCCGGTACCGGGATGTCGCAGAGAGTCAGCAGGCGCTTGGCTTCATCAACCAGGTCTGCTTCGTACAGGGATTTACCCACGTTGTGGCCTTGCGCGGCAACGAAGGTGTTGGCGATACCACCGCCGACGATCAGCTGGTCAGCAATTTTAGACAGAGAGTCCAGAACGGTCAGTTTGGTAGAAACTTTAGAACCACCAACGATAGCAACCATCGGACGAGCCGGTTCTTTCAGAGCTTTACCCAGTGCGTCCAGCTCAGCGGCCAGCAGCGGACCCGCGCAAGCAACGTCAGCGAATTTCGCGATACCGTGAGTAGAAGCCTGCGCACGGTGAGCCGTACCGAAAGCATCCATGACGAATACATCGCACAGTGCAGCGTATTTTTTAGACAGTGCTTCGTCGTCTTTCTTCTCGCCTTTGTTAAAGCGAACGTTTTCCAGAACCACCAGTTCACCGGCTGCAACGTCAACGCCGTCGAGGTAATCTTTTACCAGACGAACCGGGTTAGACAGTTTGTCTTTCAGGTAGTTAACAACCGGCAGCAGAGAGAATTCTTCGTTGTACTCGCCTTCGGTAGGACGACCCAGGTGGGAAGTTACCATCACTTTTGCACCCTGTTTCAGGGCCAGTTCGATGGTCGGCAGAGACGCACGGATACGCGCATCGCTGGTTACTTTCCCTTCTTTAACTGGTACGTTCAGATCCGCACGGATAAAAACACGTTTACCAGCAAGATCCAGATCGGTCATCTTAATTACAGACATGGTGAATCCTCTCGTTGATTCTTAAAGTTTTGCAAGCGCTCACGCGCCTTACCTGAAACCAATAGCAGCCATCGCTAACGTTGTGTCGAGCATGCGGTTAGCAAAGCCCCATTCATTATCGCACCAGACCAATGTTTTGATCAGGTGAGCACCACTTACGCGCGTTTGCGTACCATCAACGATGGCGCTGTGCGGGTCGTGGTTAAAATCTACAGAGACCAACGGTAATTCCGTATAGTCAACTATACCATGAAATGCACCTTGTGCTGCTTTTTGCAGCAACTGGTTGACTTCACTCGCTTTTACTGGTTTTTTCACCGTCACGCTTAAGTCGATCGCCGTCACATTTATGGTCGGTACACGCACCGCAATCGCTTCAAAACGATCGTTAAATTGTGGAAAAATTCGTGTGATCCCCGCCGCCAGTTTGGTATCAACGGGAATAATCGACTGACTGGCTGCTCGCGTACGACGCAGGTCGGGATGATAGGCATCAATAACCTGTTGATCGTGCATCGCGGAGTGGATCGTCGTAACGGTGCCGGACTCGATGCCGTAAGCATCATCCAACAATTTAATAACAGGAATAATGCAATTCGTGGTGCAGGAGGCGTTGGAAACGATCCGGTCTTCAGCGCGCAGCTGATCCTGATTAACGCCAAACACAACGGTTGCGTCGATGTCGTGACTACCAGGATGTGAAAAGAGCACTTTTTTTGCACCTGCGGCAATATGCGCTTCGCCGTGTTCGCGGCTACCGAAGACCCCCGTACAGTCCAGCACGACGTCAACACCCAGTTCGCGCCACGGAAGCGCATCGAGTGTTCGCTCATGCAGAATGCGAATCGCGTCGTCGCCAACAATGAGCTGGTCGCGTTCCTGGCGAACATCCCAGGCAAAACGTCCATGGCTGGTGTCATATTTCAACAAATGCGCCATGCCTTCAGCACTCGCCAATTCGTTGATGGCCACCACGGTGATTTCCGCCCGACGCCCGGATTCATACAAAGCACGAACCACGTTGCGCCCGATGCGACCGAAACCATTAATCGCTACGCGTACGGTCATAGGTCTCCTGCAAGGATTTCTCAGAAACGATGTGGCTGACAGAGTAATGCAGCAAATCGCTCAGGGAAACCTTACCTGTCGCAAACTGCGACTGTTTGATTAATTGTCGAACATTTAATCGACTGAAACGCTTCAGCTAGAATAAGCGAAACAAGGAATAAAAGGAATGATTGTCCAGCAACAGAACACCGTTATCTGACTTACATCACATTTTAACGCTCTGCCCCGCTAAATTTATTCCATATTCCAGAATTGCGAATAAGCGTAGCAAGATTATTTCGTTGCCGTGTCACAAATCCTGATTTATATCAGAAAGCACCCTAGCCAGCGTCTATATTATCAGCGCTACGTCCGAGTCTCGGAGTCCCTCAACCTATGGTCACATACTCTCCTCACGCCTCTGCAGCTCGCTTTCATGCGCTGCGTTTACTCCCTGGCCAGGAAGTCTTTTCCCGACTGCACGATTTTATCCAACAGCATCAATTACATGCCGCCTGGATTGCCGGTTGTACCGGAAGTTTAACCCACGTTGCCTTACGCTTCGCGGGTCAGGAAGAAACCACATTGCTCACCGGCACCTGGGAAATTATCTCCCTGAACGGCACGCTGGAACTGACCGGCGAGCACCTGCATCTTGCGGTTTCTGACCCACAGGGCGCGATGTTGGGAGGCCACATGATGCCAGGCTGTACCGTGCGCACCACGCTGGAACTGGTGATTGGCGATCTTACAGAGCTGGCGTTTAGCCGCCAACCTTGTGTCGTTTCCGGCTATGACGAACTGGTTATCACATCCCGTTAACGCTTCACTTTAAAGAGGTTTTCTATGGCGCGTCGCCAATTTTCCAGCCAGTCACTGGTACTGATTGTTATTGCCATTGCCATCAATATGGTCGGTGGACAGCTCATCAGCATGGTGAAACTGCCTATTTTTCTCGACTCCATCGGCACCATTATCAGCGCGGTGCTATTAGGCCCGATTGTGGGAATGTTAACGGGATTACTCACCAACCTGCTGTGGGGGTTACTCACCGATCCGATCGCTGCCGCCTTCGCGCCGGTAACCATGGTTATCGGGCTGGTCGCAGGATGGCTAGCACGAGCAGGATGGTTTCGTACCTTACCGAAAGTGGTGTTCAGCGGCGTGATCATTACCCTGGCCGTCACTGTCGTTGCCGTACCTATCCGCACCACCTTGTTTGGCGGCGTGACCGGCAGCGGCGCTGATTTATTTGTTGCCTGGATGCACTCGGTTGGCGAGGGTCTGGTTGAGTCGGTGGCTGTCACGGTGATTGGCGCCAATCTGGTAGATAAAATTCTCACCGCCGTGATTGTTTGGGTACTGTTGCGCCAGCTTCCATTGCGCACCACACGTCATTTTCCAACGATGTCTGCTGTGCGCTAAATGCACCCGTTTACCTCGTTAACCCTGTGGGCGCTGGCCGCATGTTCCACATTGCTGCTACCCGCGGGAATACCGCTTACCGTTTACAGCACGGTCGTGTTCCTGTTCTTACTCTGTATGCCAGCCACGCGTCCCCGGGCGAAATATGTCGTCTGGTTGATGGTGCCCCTGGGCGTTGGATTGTGGCTGGTCCACGGTGGCTGGTTGACCGAATGGATAAGCGGACAACCGCGCACGCCACAACGGTGGGCCGATGCCATCACGCTGTGGTTGCGGATCCTGGCAATTGTGTCAACGTCACAGCTGTGGATGCAGTACGTGCCGGTATCGCGGTTTATTCGCGCCCTGTTTGCCTCCCGCCTGCCACCCGGCGTTGCCTACCTGTTTGCAGGCCCGCTGCTGGTTGTTGAGCAACTCAAACGCCAGTTGGCGATTATTCACGAAGCCCAGCGCGCGCGCGGCGTGCCGTTGGACGAGCACTGGTATCAACGGCTGCGCGCCACGCCGGCGCTGATCGTGCCACTCACGCATAATGCGCTTAACGATCTGGTGGTTCGCGGGGCGGCACTGGACATGCGGGCCTTTCGTTTGCATCGTAGACGCACAACGTTATGGGCACCGGAGGACAGCACCTTACAACGCATTGCCCGCTACACGATGGTACTCGCCATGCTGGTCGAAACAGGAGTGTGGATATGGTTACGCTAGAGCAGTTTCGCTATCTCCCGACGCACGCCACGCGCCCACCAGCCTGCTTTGACTTCCACTATGCAGAACCCGGAATGGTGGCAATTTTCGGTGATAACGGCAGCGGAAAAAGTACGCTGGCACAGCTGATGGCAGGCTGGTACCCCGATTTTCTTCCCGGAGAGATTGAAGGGAAAGGAAAGTTGCTGGGAAATCCTGTCGGACAACTGTCACTCGTCGAGCAGTCGTGTACCATCCAACTGGTGCAGCAATCGCCTTATCTGCAGCTTTCTGGCTGCACATTCAGCGTGGAGGAAGAAGTGGCATTCGGCCCGGAGAACCTCTGCCTGCAGGAGGCTGAAATTATGCGTCGAATTGACGCCGCACTCACACTGACGGAATGCCAGTCGTTGCGCCATCGCCATCCAGGAACGCTTTCCGGCGGAGAAACACAGCGGGTGGTCATTGCCAGCGCGCTAGCCATGCAACCCAGAATATTGATTCTGGATGAAGCATTCAGTCGTCTGACGGCGCAGGCCACCAGTATGTTGCTGGATCGGTTGCATCAATGGGCGCAGGAGCAACAGGCGTTGATTGTGCTTTTCGAACGAGACCACACCCCTTTTATCAGCCATTGTCAGCAGGCATGGCAACTGCGTGACGGAGCGCTATCCCCACAATGCTAACGCTTAACCAGGTGACGTATCGCTGGCCGAATGCCTCTTATAACTGCCTGCACAACATCTCGCTTAATCTTAACGCCGGTGAATGGCTGGCGCTGACGGGCGATAATGGCGCGGGAAAATCCACGCTGCTGCGCATCATGGCGGGCCTTCTGCCCCCCTCATCTGGCACGATAACCTTGAGTGACAGGTCGATTGCGCAACTGAAAAACCGCGAAAGAGCTAAGGTGCTCGGCGTATTGTTTCAGGAAGCCGAAAACCAAATTTTTCACAGCAAGGTCGTAGAGGAAGTCGCCTTTGGATTGCGACTGCAAAAGCGTCCCGCCGCGGAGATTGCGCAACGTACTGCAGCAGCCCTGCAGTTATGTCAGTTAGCGGACGTCGCCGACGCTCATCCGCTGGATCTGCACACCGCGCAACGACGTATGGTCGCCGTCGCCAGCCTTGAAGCCATGGCACCGGCCCTTCTCCTGCTTGATGAACCGAGCCGGGATTTTGACGCACACTGGCTGGCGATATTTGAGAACTGGCTCGCGGTGTGCCGCGCACGAGGCACTAGCGTGGTCGCGATCAGCCATGACGTTGCATTTACGCAGCGTCATTTTTCTCGCGTAGTGCGCCTTGAAACGGGTCAGCTACGCCAAGAAAAAATCTGACGCACAAAAAAAACGGGCCGCCTGAGCGACCCGTTATACCGTTGTAATCGTAATTACAGCAGTTCTTTGGCTTTCGCAACCACGTTGTCTACGGTGAAGCCAAACTCTTCAAACAGCAGCTCAGCCGGAGCAGACTCTCCAAAGGTGGTCATACCGATGATAGCGCCGTTCAGGCCCACGTATTTGAACCAGTAGTCCGCGATGCCCGCTTCAATTGCCACGCGAGCAGAGACAGCTTTCGGCAGCACGGATTCACGATAAGCGGCATCCTGCTTGTCGAATGCATCGGTAGACGGCATGGAGACCACGCGCGCTTTAACGCCTTCCGCCGTCAGTTTGTCCCATGCAGCCACCGCCAGTTCAACTTCAGAACCGGTAGCAATGAAGATCAGCTCAGGCTGGCCGGCGCAATCTTTCAGCACATAACCACCGCGTGCGATGTTTGCCAGCTGCTCTTCAGTACGCTCCTGCTGTGCCAGGTTCTGACGGGAGAGGATCAGCGCGGTCGGACCGTCCTGACGCTCAACGCCGTATTTCCACGCTACCGCAGATTCAACCTGGTCACATGGACGCCATGTGCTCATGTTCGGGGTCACGCGCAGAGAAGCAACCTGCTCTACCGGCTGGTGAGTCGGGCCATCTTCGCCCAAACCGATGGAATCGTGGGTATAGACCATCACTTGACGCTGTTTCATGAGTGCCGCCATACGCACCGCATTACGGGCATATTCAACGAACATCAGGAAGGTAGAGGTGTACGGCAGGAAACCACCGTGCAGCGCGATACCGTTAGCGATAGCGGTCATACCAAATTCACGAACACCGTAATGGATGTAGTTACCAGCAGCGTCTTCGTTAATGGCTTTAGAACCAGACCAGATAGTCAGGTTAGATGGGGCGAGGTCAGCGGAACCACCGAGGAATTCTGGCAGTAAATGACCAAACGCTTCAATAGCGTTCTGGGATGCTTTACGGCTGGCGATTTTGGACGGATTGGCCTGCAGTTTAGCAATGAACTCATTCGCTTTCGCATCGAAGTCAGATGGCATTTCACCTTTCATACGACGGGTAAATTCAGCGGCTTCCTGCGGGAAGGCTTTCGCATAAGCAGCGAATTTCTCGTTCCACGCCGCTTCTTTAACCTGACCTGCTTCTTTCGCATCCCACTGTGCGTAGATTTCAGACGGGATTTCAAACGGCGCGTATTTCCAGCCCAGCTGCTCGCGGGTCAGTGCAATTTCTGCGTCGCCCAGCGGTGCACCGTGAGAGTCGTGGGTGCCAGCTTTGTTCGGGGAACCGAAACCGATGATGGTTTTGCACATCAGCAGGGACGGTTTGTCGGTCACTGCGCGGGCTTCTTCTACTGCGCGCTTAATCGCATCAGCATCATGGCCATCAACGCCACGCACCACGTGCCAGCCGTAAGCTTCGAAACGCTTCGCGGTGTCATCAGTGAACCAGCCTTCAACGTGACCATCGATAGAAATACCGTTGTCATCGTAGAACGCAATCAGTTTGCCCAGCTTCAGCGTACCAGCCAGAGAACATACCTCGTGAGAGATACCTTCCATCATGCAGCCGTCGCCCATGAAGGCGTAGGTGAAGTGGTCAACAATGTCGTGACCTGGACGGTTAAACTGCGCCGCCAGCGTTTTTTCAGCGATAGCCATACCCACCGCGTTAGCGATGCCCTGACCCAGCGGACCGGTAGTCGTTTCCACACCCGCGGTATAACCCACTTCCGGGTGACCCGGCGTTTTGGAGTGCAGCTGACGGAAGTTCTGCAGCTCAGACATCGGCAGGTCGTAGCCGGAGAGGTGCAGCAAACTATAAATCAGCATTGAGCCGTGACCGTTTGACAACACGAAGCGGTCACGGTCAGCCCAGGACGGGTTATTTGGGTTGTGGTTCAGGAAATCACGCCACAGGACTTCGGCAATGTCAGCCATACCCATCGGGGCACCCGGATGACCGGATTTGGCTTTCTGTACTGCGTCCATGCTCAGCGCACGAATAGCATTGGCAAGCTCTTTACGTGAGGACATTTTGACTCCAGATCGGATAATGAAGGCTGTGCCCGGAACGACTTGACGACAGAGCGTTTTGGGCTACGCCGGAAAAAAGTGCCAACAATGTAACCCAAGCCGCGTGCCATGTACATGGAGCATCCTTTTACCGCTTCAGAAATCTCTGGATCCTGCACGCATGTTGCGCAATCTTCTCGCCCGCTTGTTGTTCTTTTCTTTATACTTAGGTTGAGCGTCGCATTACCTGCAAACGACGCATTTTTTAGAATAATCCTGACTTCGTGCGGAAGAGAAAAAATGAAAATTCGCGCTTTACTGCTTGCTATGAGCATGGCAACGGCATTGACCGGCTGCCAGAATATGGACTCCAACGGACTACTTTCATCTGGCGCAGGTGCTTTCCAGGCCTACAGTCTGAGCGATGCTCAGGTCATCGCGCTGAGCAACCAAGCCTGCCAGGATATGGACAGCAAAGCGACCATTGCTCCTGCCAGCAGTGAATATACCAAACGACTGAGCAAAATCGCCGCTGCGCTAGGCGATAACATCAACGGCCAGCCGGTGAATTACAAAGTCTATGTGGCGAAAGACGTTAACGCGTTTGCGATGGCAAATGGCTGCATCCGCGTGTACAGCGGCCTGATGGATATGATGACCGATAACGAAGTTGAGGCGGTTATTGGTCACGAAATGGGCCACGTTGCGCTGGGTCACGTGAAGAAAGGAATGCAAGTTGCGCTGGGAACCAACGCCGTGCGTGCCGCAGCGGCCTCTGCGGGCGGCATCGTCGGCAGCTTGTCGCAGTCTCAGCTTGGCGATCTGGGAGAAAAACTGGTGAACTCGCAGTTCTCCCAACGTCAGGAATCCGAAGCGGATGATTACTCGTATGATTTGTTGCGCAAACGCGGTATTAATCCGGCAGGCTTAGCCACCAGCTTTGAGAAACTGGCAAAACTGGAAGCCGGTCGTCAAAGCTCAATGTTTGACGACCATCCAGCCTCCGCCGAACGTGCGCAACATATTCGCGACCGCATGAGCGCAGACGGAATTAAGTAATCTTCAAACAGTGCCGGATGGCTGCGTAAACGCCTATCCGGCCTACAGATTCAACAACAATGTAGGCCGGATTAGCGTCAGCGACATCCGGCAAAATTGTCCGAAATCCGTTATTCGCCTTTCTTCGCCGCCTGGATATACAACATCTCCAGTGCCAGCGTTGCTGCTGCCAGCGCGGTGATCTCAGACTGATCGTAGGCCGGGGCCACTTCGACTACATCCATCCCGACAATATTTAGATCCTTCAGGCCACGCACCAGTTTGATCGCACGATCCGACGTCAGACCGCCGATCACTGGCGTACCCGTACCCGGAGCAAACGCCGGATCCAGGCAGTCGATATCAAAGGTCAGGTAAACCGGCATGTCACCGACAATCTGCTTCACCTGCGCAATGATGTCATCCACGCTGCGATCGTTCACCTGGCAGGCATCCAGTACGGTAAAGCCGTTGTCTTTGTCAAACTCGGTCCGAATACCGATCTGCACGGAATGGTTCGGATCGATCAGGCCTTCGTTCGGCGCGGTATAGAACATGGTGCCGTGGTCAAATTCACAGCCGTTAGCATAGGTGTCGGTGTGGGCATCAAAGTGCACCAGCGCCATTTTACCAAAGTGCTTAGCGTGCGCGCGCAGCAGCGGCAGCGTGACGAAGTGGTCACCGCCGAAGGAGAGCATGCGCTTGCCGGCAGAAAGCAGCTTTTCAGCATGCGCCTGCAATTTTTCACTCATTTCACGCGCATCGCCAAACGCATACACCAGATCGCCGCAGTCCACGACGTTCAGGCGTTCACGCATGTCAAAATTCCACGGGAAGCGGTTGTGCTCCCAGGCCAGATTGGTCGACACCTGACGGATCGCTGCCGGACCATGACGCCCACCCGCACGACCAGACGTCGCCATATCAAACGGTACGCCGGTAATAACCCAGTCGGCATCGCTGTCGTAGGGCTGGAAATTCATCGGCAGACGTAAAAAACCAAAGGCGTTAGAAACCAAGGAGTTGTCGTATTGATGACCTAAGGTGCTCATGTACTGACCTCTTATAAAATCGGTTAAAAAAAATCCCCTCCGCGTCGTTAAGCCCGACGAGGAAGGGATTGATTTACGTGACTACGTGTATGGGCGAATTATCGCCGCTAATTTGTCCAGGTTCAAGCGACCCAGAACAACCTTACTCGTCTTCGAGATAGGTATAGCCGTACAGTCCAGCCTCGAACTCTTCGAGGAACTGCTGTTGCAGCGCATCGTCCAGATCGGTCTGTTTAACCTGATCGCGGAAGTGGGTCAGCAACGTTTTTGGATCCAGCTGCACGTACTGCAACATGTCCGCGACGGTATCCCCTTCATCAGACAGCTCAACTTCAACGCTACCATCCGGGAAGACAAATACGTCGACCGCTTCGGTATCGCCGAACAGGTTGTGCATGTTGCCAAGGATTTCCTGGTACGCGCCAACCATAAAGAAGCCCAGCATCGGCGGGTTCTCAGGATCGTACTCCGGCATCGGCATGGTGGTAGCAATACCATCGCCGTCAACATAGTGGTCAATAGCACCGTCAGAGTCGCAGGTAATATCCAGCAGCACCGCACGGCGCTCAGGGACCTGGTTCAGTCCTTCCAGCGGCATGACCGGGAACAGCTGATCGATCCCCCACGCATCCGGCATCGACTGGAACAGTGAGAAGTTGACGTAAATCTTATCCGCCATACGCTCCTGCAGTTCGTCGATGATCGGACGGTGCGCGCGGTTGCTCGGGTCGAGCTGTTTCTGCACGTCATGGCACATGTTCAGATACAGCTGCTCTGCCCACGCGCGCTCCTGCAGGCTGAAGGTTCCGGATGAATAGCCAATGTGAACATCGTGCAAATCCATCTGACTGTCGTGCAGCCATTCACGCAGCGAACGGCGGGTGCCCGGTTCGTGCATCTCCTGCCAGGTTTCCCACATGCTTTGCAGGGCACGCGGCGCATCGTCAGCCGGAGGCGTAGCTTCGGTGTGTTCGCTACGCTCAACGCCGATGATGTTAGACACCAGCACGGTATGGTGCGCGGTTACCGCACGACCGGACTCGGTAATTACCGTCGGATGCGGCAGACCGTGTTCTTCACAGGCATCGCCAATCGCCCAGATAATATTGTTGGCGTATTCGTTCAGACCGTAGTTGACCGAACAGTCAGACTGCGAGCGTGTCCCTTCATAGTCCACGCCGAGGCCACCACCCACATCGAAGCACTGGATGTTTACGCCCAGTTTGTGCAGCTCAACGTAGAAACGCGCAGATTCACGTACGCCGGTGGCGATATCGCGAATGTTCGCCATCTGTGAACCGAGATGGAAGTGCAGCAATTGAATGCTGTCCAGACGACCGCGTTCGCGCAGAATTTCCACCAGTTGCAGTACCTGGTTCGCCGCCAGGCCGAACTTGGATTTTTCACCACCGGAGGACTGCCATTTACCAGAACCTTGCGAGGCCAGACGCGCACGCACGCCCAGACGCGGGACCACATTCAGCCGTTCGGCTTCATCCAGCACGATCGCGATTTCAGACATCTTCTCAATGACCAGATAGACCTTGTGGCCCATCTTCTCGCCAATCAGCGCCAGACGAATGTATTCGCGGTCTTTGTAACCATTACAGACAATCACGCTGCGGGTCATGCCCGCATGCGCCAGAACCGCCATCAGTTCGGCCTTAGAACCGGCTTCCAGTCCCAGCGGCTCACCGGAGTGAATCAGCGATTCAATCACACGACGGTGCTGATTAACCTTGATCGGATAAACGAGGAAATAATCACCCTTGTAGCCGTAAGATTCGCGGGCGCGTTTGAATGCGGCGTTAATCGAACGCAGACGGTGTTGCAGGATCTGTGGGAAACAGAACAGCGCAGGCAGACGTTGCCCCTGCGCTTCGCGAGCTTTTACCAGCTCGGCAAGATCAACACGTGCTTCCGGGACGTCAGGGTCCGGACACACGCTAATGTGACCGAGTTCGTTGACGTCATAGTAGTTATTACCCCACCAGGCAATATTGTAGGTACGCAGCATCTTGCTGGCTTCCTGGGAACTCATTGCAACCTCCTGCATGGAGCGTAGTACACCCTGTCCGCCTGCTGACGAAGGCGAACCCATAGAAATGTCGTCAGACATAGCGAACCTCAAATTTTATTAACAAGTGTAAAACAGTTGACTACTATCGCAATCCGAAGAAGCGATAACAACCCATAAACAGGCAGATTTTCCAGCAGATAGTGCTGACGCTCCGACTGTGCGACCGGTTTCTTTATCATTTCATTGTAAACACGTTACCGAACGTAATACTGACAGTTCGGCGAAACCACGAGAAAACTCTTGTTTACCAAGAGCGCCCTTGTTCAGTCCTTAGTGACCGTTACCGGCTCTTGAGTCCTGAGATACGCCGGGATGGGTATACACTTCATCCTTCATGCAGCCTCGACGCAGCATGAATGATTTTATGTATATAACATCGACAGGTATGCAAAGCAGAGATGCAGATTGCGGGGGACATATGCACACCTGAACGGTGTGGCAGATTCAGCAGAATACAACGGTTCATTATCTCGTATCACCTCCACGGTCGCTCCAGACGGAACGAACCCACAAGCCAAAGCTAAAGCTAAAGTGTTAACCCGGCTGGAAGTGGCGACACGATGAAAACGTCGTGTGCTTTTTGTATAAGCCGCGCGCCGCGTTTTATACCGATAAGAGTACGAAAAAGCAAAAGATAAATGCGCGCATTGCCAGCACCGTCAGGAAAAATTTCCAGTTACATTTTCGGTACAATGCGACCGTAGTCAAAAAAAGCTGGAAATCGGGCGAAGAACTGTCCTAAAATAGCCGTCCAGATGTTAATCCATCTATACCGATTAACACTCAGACTGCCAGTGTCCGAAATCTGCAGACTCATGGTAGAATCTTCTACACATGGCTATTCCACTCGACAGTTTGAGCTAACCAAATTCTCCTTAGGTGAAATTAAATATGGCAAAACACCTTTTTACGTCCGAGTCCGTATCAGAAGGGCATCCTGACAAAATCGCTGACCAAATCTCTGATGCCGTGCTGGATGCAATCCTCGAACAGGATCCGAAAGCACGCGTCGCCTGCGAAACCTATGTCAAAACCGGTATGGTTTTAGTTGGCGGTGAAATCACCACCAGCGCATGGGTCGACATCGAAGAGATCACGCGTAATACGGTTCGCGAAATTGGCTATGTGCATTCCGACATGGGCTTTGACGCTAACTCTTGCGCAGTACTGAGCGCTATCGGTAAACAGTCCCCGGATATCAACCAGGGCGTTGACCGGGCCGATCCGCTGGAACAGGGCGCGGGCGATCAGGGTCTGATGTTTGGTTATGCCACCAACGAAACCGACGTGTTGATGCCGGCACCAATCACTTACGCTCACCGTCTGGTACAACGTCAGGCTGAAGTGCGTAAAAACGGCACCCTGTCGTGGCTGCGCCCAGATGCGAAAAGCCAGGTCACCTTCCAGTATGACGATGGCAAAATTGTCGGTATTGATGCGGTGGTTCTGTCTACTCAGCACTCTCAAGATGTTGACCAGAAAACACTGCAAGAAGCAGTGATGGAAGAGATCATCAAGCCGGTACTGCCGACCGAGTGGTTGAGCGCATCGACCAAATTCTTCATCAACCCAACCGGCCGTTTCGTTATCGGTGGCCCAATGGGTGACTGCGGTCTGACCGGTCGTAAGATTATCGTTGATACCTACGGCGGCATGGCGCGTCACGGTGGCGGCGCATTCTCAGGTAAAGATCCGTCTAAAGTTGACCGTTCTGCAGCCTACGCAGCCCGCTATGTTGCGAAAAATATCGTGGCTGCCGGTCTGGCTGACCGCTGTGAGATTCAGGTTTCCTACGCTATTGGCGTGGCAGAACCTACCTCTATCATGGTCGAAACCTTCGGTACCGAGAAAGTGCCAACTGAACAGCTGACCCTGCTGGTGCGTGAGTTCTTCGACCTGCGTCCATACGGCCTGATCCAGATGCTGGATCTGCTGCACCCGATCTATAAAGAAACCGCAGCCTACGGCCACTTTGGTCGCGAACATTTCCCATGGGAAAAAACCGACAAAGCGCAACAGCTGCGCGAAGCTGCCGGACTGAAGTAATTTACTGAATACCCCCGCTTACCAGGACCAGCCTTAAGGCTGGTCTTTTTTTTAGCTGTACCTTAACGTCCCTCTCCTCCCTGACTTTCAATGCAAATGAAAGCGATTACATCCAGTAATTATCATAATGAATTGATTTTACATCCCTTAATTTCTACATTTTCATTATTGTTACATTACTTTTCAGTATCGTCTTAATTCCAGGCAATCACTCATTTTTCATTTTTATGAAACTGCATATTTTTCAAATAATTAACTTATAACAGCCGTGAATGCCAGTGTAAGCGATTACACTAATGTGATATTAATCTCATTTTTTCACCCCGTACTCACCTACCCTTAACATCAACAAAAATAAGTTACCCAACCTGGAGGGCATCATGCCTGGGAATAAAAAACAGGGGCGTTCCAACAAAGCCATGACATTTTTTGTCTGCTTTCTTGCCGCCCTGGCAGGATTACTTTTTGGCCTGGATATCGGCGTGATTGCCGGTGCATTACCGTTCATCACCGACGAGTTTCAAATTACCCCGCACACTCAGGAATGGGTGGTCAGCTCCATGATGTTTGGCGCAGCTGTAGGTGCTGTCGGCAGCGGCTGGCTCTCCTTCAAGCTTGGACGAAAAAAAAGCCTGATGATCGGCGCGATCCTGTTTGTCGCCGGCTCGCTGTTCTCCGCCGCGGCGCCTAACGTAGAAGTACTGCTTCTCTCCCGTATCCTGCTGGGTCTGGCCGTGGGCGTTGCGTCTTACACTGCGCCACTGTATCTGTCTGAAATTGCACCGGAAAAAATTCGTGGCAGTATGATTTCCATGTATCAGCTGATGATTACCATCGGGATCCTCGGGGCCTATCTATCCGATACCGCCTTTAGCTATAGCGGTGCATGGCGCTGGATGCTGGGCGTGATCATCATTCCTGCCCTGCTGCTGCTGGTTGGCGTATTCTTCCTGCCGGACAGCCCGCGCTGGTTCGCCGCTAAACGTCGCTTCGTCGATGCCGAACGCGTGCTGTTGCGTCTGCGTGATACCAGTGCAGAAGCGAAACGCGAGCTGGATGAAATTCGTGAAAGCCTGCAGGTAAAACAAAGCGGTTGGGCGCTGTTTAAAGAAAACAGCAACTTCCGCCGCGCGGTATTCCTTGGCGTACTGTTACAGGTGATGCAGCAGTTCACCGGGATGAACGTCATCATGTACTACGCACCAAAAATCTTTGAACTGGCGGGTTATACCAACACCACTGAGCAGATGTGGGGCACCGTTATCGTGGGTTTGACCAACGTGCTGGCGACCTTTATCGCCATTGGCCTGGTTGACCGCTGGGGCCGTAAACCGACGCTGATCCTCGGCTTTATCGTGATGGCTATCGGTATGGGCGTGCTGGGCACAATGATGCACATTGGTATCCACTCCGCTGCCGCCCAGTACTTTGCCGTACTGATGCTGCTGATGTTTATCGTTGGCTTCGCGATGAGTGCCGGTCCGCTGATTTGGGTACTGTGCTCTGAAATCCAGCCGCTGAAAGGCCGCGATTTCGGTATCACCTGCTCTACCGCAACCAACTGGATTGCCAACATGATCGTCGGCGCAACCTTCCTGACGATGCTGAACTCGCTGGGCAGCGCCAACACCTTCTGGGTCTACGGCGGCCTGAACGTCCTGTTCATCTTCCTGACCTTGTGGCTGATTCCGGAAACCAAAAACGTCTCCCTGGAACACATTGAACGTAACCTGATGAAAGGCCGTAAACTGCGCGAAATTGGCGCACACGACTAATCACCTGCGGCTTCCTCCCCTCGCGGGGGGAAGCCTGCCTCTTGCAGTCCTTTTCCTGTCGCACTATCCTCTGGCGTTATGAAAACCTCTCGTCTCCCCATCGCCATCCAGCAAGCCGTTATGCGCAGCCTGCGGGAAAAACTTGCCCTCGCCAATCTCAAGCTCGAACGCAATTATCCGGAACCTAAGCTTGTGTACCAACAGCGCGGCACTGCTGCGGGTACTGCGTGGCTGCAAAGCAATGAAATTCGCCTCAACCCGGTGCTGCTGATGGAAAACGTCGAGGCGTTTATCAACGAGGTCGTACCGCATGAACTGGCACATTTGCTGGTGTGGAAGCACTTTGGCCGCGTACCGCCTCACGGGAAAGAGTGGAAATGGATGATGAAGAGCGTGCTGGGCGTTCCGGCCCGGCGTACGCATCAGTTCGAACTGCAATCCGTGCAGCGCAATACCTTTACTTACCGCTGCAAGTGCCAGGAGCATCAGTTGACCGTCCGCCGACATAACCGCATTGTGCGTGGTGAGGCCACCTACCGCTGCGTCCACTGTGGCGAACCGTTGATTCCCGGGCCGCAGGAAAACCCGGCGAAGGCCTGACATCCTCGTTCATCAATCCAAAAAAGATAATGAACTCAACGTTTCCTGCAATAAGAGCCTTTCCTCCCCCTTCAGCGTTTGCAGCGGAAAGGGGAGACAAGGCGCAGACACTTTCCCCATCATTTCTGCCACCGTCGCGATCACCCTCAGGCTACCGTGCCGTTGATAAAAGGCCCACAGAGGCTGGAGCGCGCTATCCAGTTGCCGGGTTTTGACGTGATCTCCCGTCAACGCGGCATTGGCTAAAACACGTGAATAATGCGGGAACAAGCCTGCCAGGACGGAATACCAGACATCGCCTCCGGCTAACAGCCCTGAGGCAGCCTGACCGTCGCCACTGACACCAATAGAGACGCCTGCCGGAAGACTGTTTTTTAGCTTGGTGATCCGTTCAGAGGTGAATGAAGCCAGTTTAATCGAACCAATAGCCGGTAAATTTGACAGCGCGATAAGCAGGTCATCGCTAAATTCAAACCCGGTGGTGGCGGGATTATCATAAATACATAGCGGCACCGACAGCTCGCGAGTGACTCGATCGTACAGATCAAAAACTTCATCCACGTTCAGCCGCTGGTAAGAGACCGGGGCCATCAAAACGCCGCTGACACCCGCCTGCTGCGCATCATCCATAAGATGCAGAATTTCTTCGACTCGTACGCTGCCAATGCTGGTAATAACGGGGATATCAGATGCCGCCTCAAGCGCAAGCCGGGTAACGCGTAGGCGCTGTTCACGCGTCAGGTAGGCATAGCTCCCGGTAGAACCCAGCACACCGATGGAATCAACGCCGGCACCGGCAATATTCTCAATCAGAGAAAGCCATGTATTTTCATCAACCTCACCCGCCCTCAGCGGCGTAAGCGGAAACGCGCTCAACCCTTTCTTCATCTTTTTCCCCGGTCATTAATTCGATAAAAACGGCTGTTATCTGGGCAATCTGCGCAACGCCCTGGTTCGCGCTCGTGACACGCTACTGTATGAGCAGGCGCGCTAAACAAGCAAACAATAATCCGCCGATAGCGCCTTGTTACTCAAAAGTAATTTCTGGAACTTATATGATTTAGCTGATTGCATCTGCCCGACGCTTTCGTTACGTTGCGGGCTCGTTTTGACACGGAGTGTGTGATGTACCGTAATCTTTCTATGGCAGTGGCGTTATTGGCTACTGCACTCTCTGGCCCGGCATTCGCCGAAGGTATCAACAGTTTCTCCCAGGCGAAAGCCGCTGGTGTAAAAGTTAATGTCGATGCGCCCGGCGATTTCTACTGTGGCTGTAAAATTAACTGGCAGGGCAAAAAAGGGGTCGTGGATCTCGAGTCCTGCGGCTATAAAGTGCGGAAAAACGAAAACCGCGCCAGCCGTATTGAATGGGAACACGTGGTTCCGGCCTGGCAATTTGGTCATCAACGCCAGTGCTGGCAGGACGGTGGACGTAAAAATTGCGCCAAAGATCCGGTCTATCGCAAGATGGAAAGCGATATGCACAACCTGCAACCGGCAGTGGGTGAAGTAAATGGCGATCGCGCGAACTTTATGTACAGCCAGTGGAACGGCGGCGAAGGCCAGTATGGGCAGTGTGACATGAAGGTCGATTTCAAAGAAAAAGTGGCTGAGCCGCCTGCGCGCGCTCGCGGCGCCATCGCGCGCACCTATTTTTACATGCGCGACCAGTACAACCTGACGCTTTCCCGTCAGCAAACCCAGCTTTTTAACGCCTGGAATAAACAGTATCCAGTGACCGACTGGGAGTGCGAACGCGACGAACGTATTGCGAAGGTACAGGGCAACCATAACCCATACGTGCAACGCGCTTGCCAGGCGCAAAAGAGCTAACCTACACTAGCGTCAATATTTTAACCCATGCCCTGCCGTTTTGTCGGCCAGGGCCATGACGCGGATGGTTAACTATGCGCATTCCTCGCATTTATCACCCTGAACCACTCACGGCAGGCAGCCAAATTTCACTGTATGAAGATGCCGCCAACCATATCGGTCGCGTGCTGCGCATGGGACCGGGCCAGGCTCTTCAACTATTTGACGGCAGCAACCAGGTGTTTGACGCCGAGATCACCCACGCCAGCAAGAAAAGCGTGGATGTGAAGATACTGAGCGCCGAACTCGACGATCGCGAATCTCCCTTGCATATTCATCTTGGGCAGGTGATGTCGCGCGGTGAAAAAATGGAATTTACTATCCAGAAATCGATTGAACTGGGTGTAAGCCTCATTACGCCACTTTTTTCTGAGCGCTGCGGCGTTAAACTGGACAGTGAACGCTTGAACAAGAAGCTCCAGCAGTGGCAGAAAATTGCGATTGCCGCCTGCGAGCAATGCGGTCGTAACCGGGTGCCTGAAATTCGCCCGGCAATGGATCTGGAAGCCTGGTGTGCCGAGCAGGACGAGGGGCTAAAACTGAACCTGCACCCGCGCGCCAGCGCCAGTATTAACACGCTTCCGCTGCCGGTAGAGCGCATCCGACTGCTGATTGGCCCGGAAGGCGGGCTGTCGGCAGATGAAATTGCCATGACTGCACGCTATCAGTTTACTGATATTCTGTTAGGACCTCGCGTTCTGCGTACTGAGACAACTGCGCTCACCGCCATTACCGCGCTACAGGTGCGATTTGGCGATCTGGGCTAACGGAGAAGAACAATGATCAAGCTCGGCATCGTGATGGATCCCATCGCAAGCATCAACATCAAGAAAGATTCCAGCTTTGCTATGCTGCTGGAAGCACAACGTCGTGGTTACGAACTTCACTATATGGAGATGGCCGATCTTTATCTGATTAACGGTGAAGCCCGCGCCCGCACGCGTACCCTGAGCGTAGAGCAGAACTACGACAAATGGTATGAGTTCAACAGCGAACAAGATCTACCACTGGCTGACCTGGACGTCATTCTGATGCGTAAGGATCCGCCGTTTGATACCGAATTCATCTACGCCACCTATATTCTGGAACGTGCAGAAGAGCAAGGGACGCTGATCGTGAACAAACCGCAGAGCCTGCGCGATTGTAACGAAAAGCTGTTCACCGCCTGGTTCGCGGACCTGACGCCAGAAACGCTGGTCACGCGTAACAAAGCGCAGCTGAAAGCCTTCTGGCAAAAACACAGCGATATCATTCTCAAGCCGCTGGACGGCATGGGCGGTGCATCGATCTTCCGCGTGAAGGAAGGCGATCCGAACCTCGGTGTAATTGCCGAAACGCTGACCGAACACGGTACCCGCTACTGCATGGCGCAGAACTACCTGCCGGCGATTAAAGACGGCGACAAACGCGTACTGGTGGTCGATGGCGAACCCGTTCCCTACTGCCTGGCACGCATTCCACAGGGCGGTGAAACCCGTGGTAATCTGGCGGCCGGTGGCCGTGGCGAACCTCGTCCGCTGACCGACAGCGACTGGGAAATTGCACGTCGTATCGGGCCAACGCTGAAAGCTAAAGGACTGATTTTTGTCGGTCTGGATATTATCGGCGATCGCCTGACGGAAATTAACGTCACCAGCCCAACCTGTATTCGCGAAATTGAGGCGGAGTTCCCGGTGTCCATTACCGGTATGCTGATGGATGCCATTGAAGCTCGCTTAGCCAAGTAAGCCTGCGCCGGATGACGACGCCACGGTGTCTTATCCGGCCTACAATTGCACCCCGTTGGCCGGATAAGGCGAAGCCGATATCCGGCAATGTTATTTTCAGAGGGTGACAACTTAACACTTTCCTCGCATACTGACCGTTGTTGCTTTTTTGAACCAGGAAACAGAACCTCTGACAATGAATTTACAGCATCACTTTCTTATTGCCATGCCTGCTCTCCAGGATCCGATTTTCCGCCGTTCCGTGGTCTACATTTGCGAACATAATGAAAATGGCGCAATGGGGATTATCGTCAATAAACCCCTGGAAAACTTACAGATTGCAGGGATTCTGGAAAAGCTGAAGATTACCCCTGAGACACGCGATCCGGCGATTCGCCTGGATAAAGCCGTGATGCTCGGAGGCCCGTTAGCAGAAGAGCGTGGGTTTATTTTGCATACCCCTCCTTCACGCTTCGCCTCCAGCATTCGTATTTCGGACAACACCATTATCACTACTTCCCGCGATGTACTGGAAACCTTAGGCACTCAGGAACAACCTTCCGAGGTGCTGGTCGCCCTGGGGTATTCATCATGGGAAAAAGGCCAACTGGAGCAAGAGTTGCTGGATAACGCCTGGCTCACCGCCCCCGCGGATCTCAATATTCTGTTTAAAACGCCGATTGCCGACCGCTGGCGCGACGCGGCCAAACTTATCGGGATCGATATCCTGACCATGCCTGGCGTGGCGGGACACGCATAATGAGCGAAACATTACTCTCCTTTGATTTTGGGACCAAAAGTATTGGCGTGGCGATTGGTCAGCGCATTACAGGTACTGCCAGACCGCTGCCTGCCATCAAAGCGCAGGACGGCACGCCAGACTGGAACGTGATTGAACGCCTGCTAAAAGAGTGGCAACCGGATGAAATCATTGTCGGTCTGCCGCTCAATATGGACGGCACCGAGCAGCCGCTTACTGCGCGCGCGCGCAAGTTTGCCAACCGTATTCATGGCCGCTTTGGCGTCACGGTCACGCTGCACGACGAACGTCTGAGCACCGTCGAAGCACGTTCCGGCCTGTTTGAGCAAGGCGGGTACCGCGCGCTGAATAAAGGCAAAGTAGACTCCGCGTCTGCCGTCGTTATTCTCGAAAGCTATTTCGAACAAGGTTACTAAGGCTCATATTTACAGCCTGCCTTGCGCCTGACGCTGCTGCAGGCTCTGGGAAAATGTTTGCATACCCGCCTGTTGCCCGGTTTGTATCACGCCGGGTAGCTGGTGGGTTTTCCCTTCACGGATCAGATTACTCACAGCCGACGTATAGACCAGCAGTTCAAATAACGCCACCCGCCCACCCTGCCTGTCGGCTTCCAGTTTTTGTGCGAGCACCGCCCGCAAGCTACCCGCCAGTTGATTACGCACCGGGTCTTTTTCCTGTGCAGGGAACGTATCCACCAGCCGCTCCACCGCCTGCGCCGCACCGCGCGTATGCAGCGTTGCCAGCACCAGATGCCCCGTTTCCGCCGCCGTCAGTGCCAGACGAATCGTCTCGCTGTCGCGCAGTTCCCCCAGTAAAATCACGTCAGGATCTTCACGCAATGCCGCCCGCAGGCCGGCAGCAAAAGAAAGGCAGTGCACGCCAATCTCACGCTGTTGGATCAGACAACGCTGGCTGGTATAGCGGAATTCAATCGGGTCTTCCAAGGTCAGAATATGCCCGTCAACGTGCTGATTGAGAGAGTCCACCATCGCCGCCAGCGTCGTCGACTTACCGCTGCCCGTCGCCCCGGTCACCAGAATCAACCCGTTTTCGCTGTGCAGCAGTTCTGGCAACGCAGCGGGCGTCTGGAGATCATCCAGGCACGGGCAATCAAGCGGCAGCAGTCTCAGCGCCAGTGACGTTCCCTGCTGATGCGTAAATGCGCTGGCCCGTAAACGCCGGGAATCCGCCAGTGCGATAGCAAAATCAACCTGACCCTTTTCCCGCCACTGTACCTGTTGTTGCTCACTGAGCCATAACATCAGCAGCTTCTCCACGTCAGGCGCGGTAAACGGGGCAATTTCTACCCTTCCACATATGCGCCAGCGCGCAGGCCATGCATTGCACAGGTGTAGATCCGACACGTTATGCTTTACACTAAGGGCCACTATTTCTTCCATATTCATATGAACATCCTCGGAAAATGAACGATATCGCGCATAACCTGGCACATGTCAGGGAGAAAATCTCAGCCGCCGCGACGCGTTGCGGGCGGTCTTCAGAAGACGTTACGTTGCTTGCAGTGAGCAAAACCAAACCTGCGAGCGCCATCGAAGAAGCCATTACTGCCGGGCAGCATGCCTTTGGGGAAAACTATGTTCAGGAAGGCGTGGATAAGATCCGCTACTTCAGCGAAAACGGCGTGACTGGACTGCAGTGGCACTTTATCGGCCCGTTGCAGTCCAACAAAAGCCGTCTGGTGGCTGAACATTTTGACTGGTGCCACACGATAGACCGTTTGCGCATCGCCACCCGACTCAGCGAACAGCGCCCGGCAGACCTACCGCCGCTAAATGTGCTGATTCAAATAAACATCAGCGATGAGAACAGCAAGTCAGGTATTCCGCTGGCAGAGCTTGATGCCCTGGCCGCAGACGTCGCCGCTCTGCCGCGCATTACCCTGCGTGGACTGATGGCAATCCCGGCGCCTGAGTCAGATTATGTAAGGCAGTTTGAAGTTGCACAGCAAATGGCTGTAGCATTTGCCGGGTTGAAAACACGCTACCCGACAGTCGATACGCTCTCGTTGGGAATGTCTGATGATATGGATGCCGCCATCGCGGCGGGTAGCACGATGGTGCGCATTGGCACTGCCATTTTTGGTGCTCGTGATTACACAAAAAATTAAGGAAAACTGAGGAACACCATGAATACGTTGACCTTCCTGCTCTCAACGGTAATTGAGCTGTATACCATGGCGCTGCTATTGCGCGTGTGGATGCAGTGGTCTCGCTGCGATTTTTACAATCCGTTTTCGCAGTTCATTGTAAAAATCACTCAGCCTATTATTGGGCCGTTACGCCGAATTATTCCCCCGATGGGGCCGATTGATAGCGCATCGTTACTGGTCGCGTTAGTGCTCAGCTTTATCAAAGCTATTGTGCTGTTCAAAGTGGTCACGTTCCAACCCATTATCTGGATCGCCGCCGTACTGATCGTCCTGAAGACTATCGGGCTGCTGATTTTCTGGGTACTGCTGGTGATGGCCATCATGAGCTGGGTCAGCCAGGGCCGCAGCCCTGTAGAATACGTACTGATTCAACTGGCGGATCCGCTGCTGCGTCCTATTCGTCGTATCCTACCAGGAATGGGCGGGATCGACTTCTCCCCGATGATCCTGGTGCTGCTGCTCTATGTCATCAACATGGGGATCGCAGAAGTGTTACAAGCGACAGGCAACATGCTGCTGCCGGGGCTGTGGATGGCGCTATGAGTGCCGTAACACCCTGCGATGACGGTCTGGTTTTACGGCTCTACATTCAGCCTAAAGCCAGCCGTGACAGTATTGTGGGTTTACATGGCGACGAAGTAAAAGTCGCCATTACCGCCCCACCGGTCGATGGGCAAGCCAACAGCCATCTGGTGAAGTTTCTCGGTAAACAGTTCCGCGTGGCGAAAAGCCAGGTCGTTATTGAGAAGGGCGAGCTTGGCCGCCACAAACAGGTTAAAATCATTCATCCGCAACAGATCCCGCCAGAAATTGCGGCGCTAACTGATTAGGTATCCCATGCAAAAAGTTGTCCTCGCGACCGGCAATGCCGGTAAAGTGCGTGAACTCGCCTCTCTCCTGAGCGACTTCGGGCTTGATGTCGTTGCCCAAACGGATCTGGGCGTTGATTCCGCAGAAGAAACCGGCCTGACGTTTATTGAAAACGCCATTCTGAAGGCGCGTCATGCCGCGCAAATCACCGGTCTGCCGGCCATTGCCGATGATTCCGGCCTGGCCGTTGACGCCCTCGGCGGGGCACCGGGGATTTATTCTGCTCGCTATTCTGGTGAAGATGCGACTGACAGACAAAATCTGGATAAACTGCTGCACACCCTGCAGGATATCCCAGACGAAAAACGTCAGGCACAGTTCCATTGTGTACTGGTGTATATGCGCCACGCAGATGACCCAACCCCTGTTGTATGTCACGGACGCTGGCCGGGCGTGATCGCTCGTGAGCCTGCCGGAGACGGTGGTTTTGGCTACGACCCTATCTTCTTTGTACCGTCTGAGGGTAAAACCGCAGCCGAACTGACCCGCGAAGAAAAGAGTGCTATTTCCCACCGTGGACAGGCACTAAAACTGCTGCTGGATGCGCTGCGTAATGGTTAAGTTGCCACCGCTGAGTCTTTATATCCACATCCCGTGGTGCGTGCAGAAATGCCCCTACTGCGACTTCAACTCGCATGCGTTAAAGGGCGAAGTTCCCCATGACGATTACGTTGGGCATCTGCTGAGCGATCTGGATGCCAACGTCGCCTACGCGCAGGGACGCGAAGTAAAGACCATTTTTATTGGTGGCGGTACGCCGAGCCTGCTCTCTGGCCCGGCAATGCAAACGCTGCTGGATGGCGTGCGTGCGCGTCTGAATCTGGCGGCGGATGCCGAAATCACGATGGAAGCCAATCCCGGTACGGTGGAAGCCGATCGGTTTGTCGATTATCAACGCGCTGGAGTTAACCGCATCTCGATTGGCGTGCAAAGTTTTAGCACCGCCAAGCTTGAGCGACTGGGGCGTATTCACGGGCCAGAAGAAGCCAAACGCGCGGCGAATCTGGCTGACGGTCTGGGATTGCGCAGCTTTAACCTCGATTTGATGCACGGCCTGCCGGATCAAACGCTGGAAGAAGCGCTGGGCGATTTACAGCAGGCCATTGAGCTTAACCCCCCGCATCTCTCCTGGTATCAGCTCACTATTGAGCCCAACACGTTGTTTGGTTCGCGCCCGCCGGTGCTACCGGATGATGACGCCCTGTGGGATATTTTTGAGCAAGGCCACCGGTTGCTGACCGCCGCCGGGTATCAGCAATATGAAACCTCGGCCTATGCAAAACCGGGATATCAGTGCCAGCACAACCTGAACTACTGGCGTTTTGGCGACTATCTTGGCATTGGCTGCGGGGCTCACGGCAAGGTCACCTTCCCGGACGGACGTATCCTGCGCACCACCAAAACCCGACATCCGCGCGGTTACATGCAGGGACGTTATCTCGAAAGCGAGCGTGATGTCGCCGAGGCTGATAAGCCATTTGAGTTCTTTATGAACCGCTTCCGCTTGCTGGAGGTCGCACCGCGTGTGGAATTCACCCACTATACCGGGCTTGCCGAAGAGGTGATTCGGGCACAGATTGATGAGGCTATCGCCCAGGGATATCTGACGCAGAGCGATGAGTACTGGCAGATTACCCAGCACGGTAAGCTGTTTTTAAACTCACTGCTGGAGCTGTTTCTGGCGGAGTAACGCGGAAAACCGTAATGAATGTTGGCCTGATAAGGCTTTGAGCCACCATTCGGATTGCCTGATGGCGCTGCGCTTATCAGGCCTACAGGGTTAGGTCGATAAGCGCAGCCACCTTCATCGATTAGTACTGATTAAACATTTCCTGGATCTGTTTAGGATCTTTGGTCTGTGTCAGCGCCAATTGCAGCAGCACGCGAGCTTTTTGTGGGTTCAGCGAGCCAGACGCCACAAATCCGTACTTCGCATCATCGATTTCAGCATCCTGCGTGGTGGAGCCAGTAGGTACGCGGGAAGAACGCACGACCACGGTGCCTTTGTGCGCAGCGGTTGCCAGCGTATCGAAAATGGTTTTATACAGGTTACCATTACCCACACCAGCACTCACAATCCCGGCGTATCCGGCATCGACCAGCGCTTTTGCCGGCAGATCGGAGGCGTTAGCGTAGTTATAGATAATGCCTACCTTCGGCAGCTCGGTCAGCTTAGAGACATCGAATGGCGTTGCGGAAGTATGCTTGCGCGCAGGCGTACGCTGGTAATCAATTTTACCGTTATGGATATAGCCCAGCGGGCCATAGTTGACGGCTTTGAAGGTCGCGACATCCGTGGTGTTGGTCTTGGTCACATCACGGCCATCCAGGACAGTGTCGTTCATCACCACCAGCACACCGCGGTTAGCAGACGCTTTATCCGCCGCGGTCACCACGGCGTTATACAGGTTGAACGGGCCATCGGCGCTCATACCCGTAGACGGACGCATTGCGCCGACCAACACCACTGGCTTGTTGCACTTGACGGTCAGATCGAGGAAATACGCGGTTTCTTCCATAGTATCCGTACCATGGGTCACCACGAAGCCGTCGGTTTTATCACATTCGGTGTTGATCTTCTTCGCCAGCGTTAACCAGACGTCGTCATTCATGTCCTGCGAGCCAATATTCACCACCTGCTCGCCTTTAACGACGGCAATATCTTTCAGTTGCGGCACCGCATCGACCAGATTTTCTACGCCAACTTTACCCGCCGTGTAGTTGGATTTTGTTGCGGAATCACCGCCACCAGCAATCGTCCCGCCGGTAGCCAGAATGGTGATATTGGGTAATGCGAGCGCTGCGCCGCTGAACCCCATAACCAGTGCTGCCAGTGCCGTTTTTCTGAAAAAATCCATGTTATTACTCCGGTTATTTGAATTTGCCGCATTATGTCAACCTGACAGATGAATAATGTGACCTCTTCCAATTAACCAGACTTATATATTTATAAATTTGTTATTTTTAGAGATGGATATCAAAAAACAAGGAAAATGCAAAGCAAAACGGCACAGAATGTTTCTGTGCCGTTAAAGAGAGGTAAATGCTATTTTAGACCGTTAACCAATGCCTTACGGTCATCTTCCAGCGTCACGACGCGCGCGCAAACATCTTTGCCAAACTGCTGGAAGTCTTTCTCTTGGTTCTTCCATTCATTCTGGATGGAGGTTTGCAAACCGCCGAGGCTACCGAGCACACCCTGCAGTGGGTTACCGCCACCTTTGAGCACCGCTTTGGCACCCATTTCGTTGATGCTGTCCTGCAGAATGCCACCCATCGCCTGATTCACCAACTGCTGCCCGTCAGCACGGACCTGATCAATTGCCTTATAATGGAAGGTCAGACCGTCAGTACGATGCTCGATGATCCGGTTCATCTGCTCTTTCAATTGGGCGTCAAGCTTGGTTAAACGACCGCGCATGTTGCTGCTTTCACCGACTTCTTTGGCGATAATTTTGTCCAGCGCGATGCGACCTTTCTCGACGCGCGCTCTGGCGCCGTCGTCAATCCACGGCAGGCTGCTACGCAACGCCGCCTGATAATCTTTCGCCTGCTCACGCTGTGCGGCGCTTAAGGTGTACTGCTTACCGTTGAAGGTAACATTCCCGGCTGGCGTGATCACCAGATCGCCGTTTTCACCCTTCACCTGCACCGTTTGCGGAGTCACAATCACATCGTCACGCGGGGTGACGCTGCACTTATAATCAGCATGTGCGGCCATCGCCGTGAACGTCAGAACTGCCGCCAGCAGCGTTTTACGCATCATATCTATCCCTCAATACAAATCGGGCCGGCATTTGCCGACCCTGTGCTACTTAGTCCCACCAAATATCGAAAAGTTCGCTGGTGCGCACATCTTCAAGTTTGTGCTCTTCCAGCCACTTACGCACGATTGCCTGATGTTCTTCAGTGCATTTGCCGATTTCCTGCAGGCAGATCAGACCTTCCCAGGCCAGATAGCCACTGCCGTCATAGGCCAGCTTGTTCGGCTCAATAACCTCATTGATAAAGTCATCAACGATTTTATCGACCTGCTCTTCAGATGTGCCTTCCGGAAAACGCCATGCAACCGAAAATCCGACTTCCTGGAATTCGTCGATATGCATTTTTTTACGCAGACGACGGCTACGGTTCTTTGCCATTATTTCACCCTCTCGAACATTAAGTCCCATACGCCGTGGCCAAGACGATGGCCACGTTGTTCAAATTTGGTTACCGGGCGCGATGGTGGGCGCGGTACATAATCGTTACTCTCAGACTGGTTTTTATACCCGTCAATGGAGGACATCACTTCAAGCATGTGCTCCGCATAAGCTTCCCAGTCGGTAGCCATGTGGAAAACACCGCCCAACTTCAGCTTACTCTTCACCAGCTCAGCAAACGGTACCTGAACGATACGGCGTTTATTATGACGTGCTTTATGCCACGGGTCAGGGAAAAAGAGCTGAACCATCGATAAAGAATTGTCAGGAATCATTTTGTGCAGCACTTCAACGGCGTCATGACACATCACGCGCAGGTTTTCGACGCCCTCTTCATGCGCCGAAGCCAGGCAGGCGCCAACGCCCGGAGAGTGAACCTCAATACCGAGGAAGTTTTGTTCCGGACGCGCTTTGGCCATCGCCACCAGCGAAGCGCCCATACCGAAACCTATTTCAAGCGTCACCGGTGCGTCACGGCCAAACAGCGCAGCAAAATCGACCGGCGCCTCGCTGAACTCAACGCCCATCACCGGCCAGTAGTTTTCCAGTGCGTGTTCCTGCCCTTTAGTCAGTCGCCCCTGGCGACGAACAAAACTACGAATCCGGCGCAGCGGGCGACCGTTTTCATCAAATTCCGGTGAAATGACGTCGTTCTTCATAAAAGTTTAGTCTGCTGTGTTTGAGTTCTGAAAACGGGCATTATCCAAAGTTAGTTGCCGGATGCAAGTAAAGGAAGAGAGTCAGCTGCGGAAAGTTCCGGTTTACACCCTTCGACCTCTGTGCTGCAATCTTGCCCCCAGCAATAATGAAACGGTAATCATGCAAGCGTCTCAATTTTCAGCTCAGGTGTTGAGCTGGTACGACAAATACGGGCGGAAAACGCTGCCCTGGCAAATTGACAAGACGCCTTACAAAGTATGGCTTTCTGAAGTCATGCTGCAACAAACTCAGGTTGCGACCGTTATTCCTTATTTTGAACGCTTTATGGCGCGCTTTCCAACGATAACCGATTTAGCCCATGCCCCGCTTGATGAAGTCCTGCATTTGTGGACCGGGCTGGGGTATTACGCGCGTGCGCGCAATCTGCATAAAGCCGCTCAGCAGGTGGCGACGCTGCATGGCGGCACCTTCCCGCAAACCTTTGATGAAGTTGCCGCCCTGCCCGGCGTTGGACGCTCTACCGCAGGCGCGATCCTTTCGCTCTCTTTGGGTCAGCATTTTCCGATTCTCGACGGCAACGTCAAACGCGTGCTGGCACGCTGTTATGCTGTCAGCGGCTGGCCGGGGAAAAAAGAGGTCGAGAAAAAACTGTGGGCGTTGAGTGAGCAGGTTACACCCGCCCACGGCGTTGAACGATTTAATCAGGCGATGATGGATTTAGGCGCGCTAGTCTGTACGCGTTCAAAACCTAAGTGCGCCCTGTGCCCATTACAAAATGGCTGTGTGGCTACCGCCAATGCAAGTTGGGCACAATACCCGGGTAAAAAGCCCAAGCAGACGTTACCGGAGCGCACAGGCTATTTTTTACTGATGCAGCATAACGATGAGGTGTTACTCGCGCAGCGTCCACCTAGCGGCTTATGGGGCGGATTATACTGTTTTCCGCAGTTTGAAGATGAAGATGGACTGCATCAGTGGCTGGCGCAACGGCAAATTAACGCAGATAATCTGACCCAGCTTACTGCATTTCGCCATACCTTTAGTCATTTCCACTTAGATATTGTGCCTATGTGGCTTCCCGTGTCCTCATTCACCACCTGCATGGATGAAGGCAACGCGCTCTGGTATAACTTAGCGCAACCGCCGTCGGTCGGACTGGCGGCTCCTGTGGAGCGTTTGTTACAGCAATTACGCGTCGGTGCGCAGGTTTAACGTGCCGGTCGATAAAGAGGATTTTTTATGAGCAGAACGATTTTTTGTACTTTCCTGCAACGTGAAGCAGAAGGTCAGGATTTTCAGCTGTACCCAGGCGATCTGGGAAAACGCATTTATAACGAGATTTCGAAAGAAGCATGGGCACAGTGGCAGCACAAGCAAACCATGCTGATTAACGAGAAGAAACTCAACATGATGAACGTCGAGCACCGCAAGCTGTTGGAACAGGAGATGATCAACTTCCTGTTTGAAGGCAAGGACGTGCACATTGAAGGCTATACGCCAGAGTCATAAGAACCGTTGCCGGATGGCACTGCGCTTATCCGGCCGACGATTTAATCTGGTCCTTGCAAATAACCAACACAACACGCACCCCCGGAATGATGAAAAAATTTCTCGCGCTTGCCGTTATTGCGCCGTTGCTCATCTCCTGTTCCAGTTCGACCAAAAAAGGCGATTCCTATAACGAAGCCTGGGTCAAGGATACCAACGGTTTTGATATTCTGATGGGGCAATTTGCCCATAATATTGAGAATTTGTGGGGATTTAAAGAAGTGCTGATCGCGGGTCCGAAGGACTACGTCAAGTATACCGATCAGTATCAAACCCGCAGCCACATCAACTTTGATGACGGTACCATAACCGTGGAGACCATCGCCGGGACAGATCCTGCCGGGCATTTACGACGGGCAATAATCAAGACCTTGCTGATGGGAGACGATCCGGGTTCCATCGATCTCTATTCCGATGTCGACGATATCAAGATTTCCAAAGAGCCGTTCCTCTACGGGCAGGTCGTTGATAATACCAGTCAGCCTATTCGCTGGGAGGGGCGCGCGACAAACTTCGCCAACTACCTGCTGCAAACGCGACTGAAGAGCCGGAGTAACGGCCTGCGCATTATATACAGCGTGACAATTAACCTGGTGCCAAACCACCTTGATAAGCGTGCGCATAAGTATATCGGCATGGTTCGTCAGGCATCGCGTAAGTATGGCGTCGACGAGGCGCTGATCCTCGCCATCATGCAAACCGAGTCCTCCTTTAACCCGTATGCGGTCAGCCATGCTGATGCATTGGGCCTGATGCAGGTCGTGCAGCACAGTGCCGGGAAGGATGTATTCCGCTCACAGGGCCGTTCCGGTACGCCAAGCCGTAGCTTCTTGTTTGACCCGGCCAACAACATTGATACCGGTACCGCCTATCTGGCGATGCTCAACAATGTCTACCTGGGCGGAATCGATAACCCAACCTCACGTCGTTACGCCGTCATTACCGCGTATAACGGTGGGGCAGGCAGCGTGCTGCGCGTGTTCTCCAGCGATAAAGTTCAGGCAGCAAATATCATCAACAGCATGTCGCCGGGAGACGTTTATCAAACATTAACCACCCGACATCCGTCGGCGGAATCACGCCGCTACCTTTATAAGGTCAATTCTGCACAAAAATCCTATCGACGTCGGTAATGTTTACCCTCTTCGGCCGCGTGAAGCTGGTGGCAGAAGAGGGTAAAAGTGTTAACTCCGTCACTATTTTGCTTTGCAATTGGAAATTGTTTGCAAATATTTGTCACAGCTAACAAAAAAACACCCCTTCTCATTGATAGAATCACATCATATTGAAACGGCAAATGTGCTTTTTAAAACATCCATCCGCATTACGATGTGAGGAAATTAACATGAATCTTAAGCTGCAGCTGAAAGTCCTTTCCTTTCTGCAGTTCTGCCTGTGGGGTAGTTGGCTCACGACCCTCGGCTCTTATATGTTTGTCACCCTTAAATTCGACGGTGCCTCTATTGGCGCAGTCTATAGCTCGCTGGGGATTGCCGCCGTATTTATGCCTACGCTGTTAGGTATCGTCGCCGACAAATGGATCAGTGCGAAGTGGGTTTATGCTCTTTGCCACCTGGTGGGTGCGGGTACGCTGTTCGCTGCCGCCGAGGTCACCACGCCTGGAGCCATGTTCTTTGTGATCCTGCTTAACTCCCTGGCCTATATGCCAACGCTGGGGTTAATCAACACTATTTCTTACTATCGCCTGCAGTCTGCCGGGATGGATATTGTCACCGACTTCCCGCCAATCCGTATCTGGGGCACCATCGGGTTTATTCTGGCCATGTGGGCGGTAAGCTTCTCAGGCTTTGAACTGAGCCATATGCAGCTGTATATCGGCGCAATTCTGTCCGTGGTGCTGGCACTGTTCACCCTGACGCTGCCGCATATTCCGGTTGCTAATCAGCAGAAAAATCAGAGCTGGACATCAATGATGGGTTTGGATGCCTTCGCCCTGTTTAAAAACAAGCGTATGGCAATTTTCTTCATCTTCTCGATGATGCTGGGCGCAGAACTGCAAATTACCAACATGTTCGGTAATACCTTCCTGCACAGCTTCGATAATAACCCGCTGTTCTCTGGTAGCTTCATCGTCGAGCATGCGTCAGTAATGATGTCCATCTCGCAGATTTCAGAAACCCTGTTTATCCTGACCATCCCGTTCTTCTTAAGCCGTTACGGTATTAAGAACGTTATGCTGATCAGTATTGTGGCGTGGATGCTGCGTTTTGGTCTGTTTGCCTACGGCGACCCGACTCCGTTCGGTACCGTGCTGCTGGTTCTGTCGATGATTGTTTACGGCTGCGCCTTCGATTTCTTCAACATCTCGGGTTCGGTGTTCGTGGAAAAAGAAGTTCGTCCGGAAATTCGCGCCAGTGCACAGGGTATGTTCCTGATGATGACCAACGGCTTTGGCTGTATTCTGGGTGGTCTGGTGAGCGGTAAAGTGGTGGAACACTTCACACTGAACGGCATTACTGACTGGCAGAGCGTATGGCTGATCTTCGCGGGCTACTCACTGTTCCTGGCCTTTGCCTTCGTCGCACTGTTTAAGTACAAACACGTTCGCACTCCGGCTGGCACACAGACTATCGCACACTAATCTTCATTGATTAAAAAGGGTCCCCTGACGGTGACCCTTTTTTTGCCGGAAATGTATCGGCCGCGCGATCCGTTTTTTATTTCAGAACATATCCATACAGACGCTTAATGCCGTCGGCGTCCGTTTCACTGTAAACCCCTTGCAGTTCAGGTGAGAAGCCCGGCAGCAGATTAACGCCCTCTTCCAGCGCCAGGAAGTAACGCTGTACCGCTCCGCCCCACACTTCACCGGGTACTACGCACAACACGCCGGGAGGATAAGGCAACGCACCTTCTGCCGCGATACGACCGGCAGCATCACTAATGCGCACCAGCTCAACATCTCCCCGGATATAAGCACTGTTGGCATCCTGCGGGTTCATGGCAACAGCGGGTAAGCTCTCCTGACGGAACATCGCTTTTTGCAGATCCTTCACATCAAAGCTCACGTACAGGTCATGCATTTCCTGACACAGTTCACGCAGCGTGTAATCCCGATAGCGCATCGGGTATTTGTTGAAGATTGTGGGCAGCACATCTGCCAGCGGCGTATCGTTCTCAATGTGCTGTTCAAACTGAGCCAGCATCGCCACCAGCTGCGCCATTTTCTCTGCGCTTTCTGCTGGCGTCAGCAGGAACAGGATTGAATTGAGGTCGCATTTTTCCGGCACAATACCATTCTCTCGCAGGTAGTGTGCGAGGATCGTCGCTGGTATACCAAAGTCAGTATACTGCCCAGTTTGCGCATCAATTCCCGGCGTGGTCAGCAGCAGTTTGCACGGATCGACAAAATACTGATCGCTCGCATAGCCGTCAAAACCATGCCATTTTGCTCCCGGCTCAAAGCTAAAGAAGCGACGCTCGCTGGCAATAACCTGCGTCGGGTATGTCTGCCAGGGCTTCCCCCCCACCATCGGGGGAATAAAGGGCTGAATCAGCTTACAGCGATCGATAATGGCTTTACGTGCCTCAATTCCTAACGCCACGCATTCCGCCCATAACCGGCGTCCGCTCTCACCTTCATGGATTTTTGCGTTAACGTCCAGCGCGGCAAATAGCGGGTAAAACGGGCTGGTGGAGGCGTGCAGCATAAAGGCATTGTTCAACCGTTTGTGCGGGCAAAAACGCGCCTGGCCGCGAATATGGTTATCTTTTTTGTGGATCTGCGAGGTTTGTGAGAACCCGGCCTGCTGTTTGTGCACCGACTGGGTGACAAAAATCCCGGGATCGTTGGGTTTGAGATCCAGTAGCAATGGCGAACCATCCGCCATCATCGGGATAAATTGTTCGTAACCAACCCAGGCAGAGTCAAACAAAATGTAATCGCACAAACTGCCGATCTTGTCGATCACCTGTCGCGCGTTATAAATGGTCCCATCATAGGTTCCCAACTGGATAATCGCCAGACGGAACGGGCGCGGCTGGTCGGCTTTATGTGGTGCGACGTCGCGTATCTGCCCGCGCAGATACGCTTCATTAAAGCAGTGCTCATCAATGCCGCCAATAAAGCCAAACGGGTTACGCGCCGCCTCCAGATAGACTGGTGTAGCGCCGGCCTGGATCAGCGCACCATGGTGGTTTGATTTATGATTGTTACGGTCAAACAGCACCAGATCGCCACGCGTCAGTAACGCGTTGGTCACGACTTTATTGGCAGCAGAGGTGCCGTTCAGCACAAAGTATGTTTTATCTGCATTAAACACTTTTGCCGCAAACTTCTGCGCATGCTTTGCCGACCCCTCATGAATGAGCAAATCGCCCAACTTGACGTCAGCATTGCACATATCCGCGCGAAACAAATTCTCGCCAAAGAACTCATAAAAATGCCGTCCGGCAGGATGTTTCTTAAAAAATTCACCGTGCTGATGGCCTGGGCAGGCAAAAGTACTGTTGCCCATTTCGACATACTGCGTCAGCGTGTCATAAAATGGTGGCAACAGATCGTCCTCATAACGACATGCGGCAGACTCCAGCTCCAACCAGTCCTGTGCGTTACCGCCAATAACCGCCTCTGCACCCGCAGGCAATTCGACAGTAACCTCTGAGAAAATAAACACCGGTAAATGAAAACCTGTGCGTTTAAGCAACGCGAGGATCCCGCTGCGGCTGTCCGCAACGGTAATGACGACTGCCGCAACATCAGTAAAATCGGTACCGTCCAGTGACACCACCTGACGATGGGTAGACAGACAAGAGACCAGTTCACCACTGGCGGCAATTTTCATTGATTTCATAAGCGCAAAAACCCGTTTCGGGAAAGTCAAAGTCCCGGACAATGCCACACGGCGTTATCCCACGAAATGTTTGGTCAAACTGGTTACCAGCCCCGACCGCCAGACATCAGTAAAAGCAGATAGCCTCTGATCTTACTGTTATCCTGCAGTGAGCGTACGCCGCCGTCACCGCATGGAGGGAGAATGAGGATGTGTCGTAGAAAGGGGAGAACGTCGCGCAAAAAGGCGATGTTGAAGGTGATGTAGGGGGAATTGATTCATCCCAGGCAACCCCATTCAGACAGGAGAAAATTCGCGCAATCATGGCACCTTTCACTACCAGGCGCAAGACAAAATCCTATGCATATCCCCACAGATAAACAAGCATTTTGCCGGACAATAGCGTCATAATAATGCAATCTGAAAACATAAATATACCCCGAAAATTGCCTTCGTCATCAAGACGATAACGGGTATGCAGGAGCTCATGTGGTAATCGGACCTTTTATTAATGCCAGCGCTATTTTACTTGGTGGCGTTCTCGGCACGCTGCTCAGCCAGCATTTACCCGAACGCATTCGGGTCTCAATGACCTCTATTTTCGGACTGGCTTCTCTGGGCATTGGTATCTTGCTGGTAATCAAATGCGCCAACCTGCCGGTTATGGTGCTGGCAACGCTGGTCGGCGCACTGATTGGCGAATTGTGCCATCTGGAAAAAGGGATTAATGCGGCGGTCGCCAAAGCGCAGCAGCTTTTCTCAAAGTCAGATGCCAATGCAACGCACGAATCGTTTATTCAAAGCTTTGTCGCCATCATTGTGCTGTTTTGTGCCAGCGGAACCGGGATCTTTGGGGCGATACATGAAGGAATGACCGGCGATCCGAATATTTTAATCGCGAAGTCGTTTCTCGATTTCTTCACCGCTATCATCTTCGCCTGTTCGCTGGGGATTGCGGTATCCGCCATTTGTGTGCCGATGCTGGCAATCCAGCTGACGCTCGCTGCCTGCGCCGCGCTGATCTTGCCTTTGACGACGCCTGCCATGATGGCTGACTTTAGCGCCGTAGGTGGCTTGCTGTTGCTGGCAACCGGCTTGCGCATCTGCGGAATTAAAATGTTTGCCGTCGTGAATATGCTACCTGCCCTGCTATTGGCCATGCCGCTTTCCGCCGCGTGGACGGCATTTTTTGCCTGAGAATGCGTGCAATACCAGCAATGTGGTGATAGATTGTGCAGTCTGCATTGATTTGAAGAAATTTCGTTGACGAAAAGAAGCGAATCGGTTTTAATGCGCCTCGTTGCCCGGATAGCTCAGTCGGTAGAGCAGGGGATTGAAAATCCCCGTGTCCTTGGTTCGATTCCGAGTCCGGGCACCAGTATTTAGAAAAACCAGCCTACGGGCTGGTTTTTTGCTTTCTGGGACTACAGGCTATTCATTAAACGTCGTGCGATTATTCGCTCCGTTTAACGCTTTGTTTCAACAACGCATAACGATTGAGAAGCTGATTCAGGCGCATATCAAGCTGCTGATATAAAGCTGGCGATATACTCCCTTGTGTTTTCAATTCTACGTCCATTTTACGCAGTAATTCTTCTGGCGGTGGCGTTTCATCCAGTTGACGGCGAATAGCAAAAATCGCGGACTTCAATTCCGAACCGGTTAAATATTTCCCCTTACGCTCATCAAGCGCATTTAGCTGGGCAGTTAACGTCTCCAGCCCCAGCTGTGCATGATGCCAGTTCTGTAATGCGCCATCCGGCAACGCTTCGGTAGCCCACTGTTTATATAATCCGCTGACGAGCTCAGCAGCCTGTGCTTCTTCTGGCCACAGAGTAGCTGCCTGCTGCGCGATCGCTGAGGCATATTCCCTTGACCACAAAGGTTGCTGGTGATGTAAAACATCGAGCTGCTTCTGCGTAGAAGCCAAAACATTCTGTTTTTTCTCATCCAGGTCTGAAGATTGCTTCAAGACCGACAACTGTGCAGGCGTCAGTGACATCGGTAACGGTTGCACCACGTCATACTGCGAAGCCTGCATAGCGTTGATCCCCCAAACAATACCAACACTCACCACAGCGGCGAACAGCACGCCAGTCGCAAAACCCTGCAACATCTGTCGGCGCCCGGAAGAAACATGAGTGGTAAAACCTGCGGTATTCACTTGCTCGGATGGTGCAGTTTCATTGACCACAAATACCAGTTGAGGTAAGGAAGTCGAGATATTATTTACCGTAACAGCGCACATTTCTTTATGCTCGCCAGAGGCAGGTGCGGATGCCATCACGACTGCGGCTCCCGACTCTGCTTCAGACGTCTCCAGTCGCAAAGCCGCATTGTGCATCCAGGCAACAACGGTTTCCAGTTTGCTTAGCGCCTTCAATTCAAGGCGTTGCAATACTTCACAGGCCTGTTTCAAACTTTTTTCAACCCGATACACCGTCGCGAGATCAGCATATGACAGCGTCAATGTACGCAATTCTTGCTGTAGTCGGGTCGACAGCCAGGCCAGTATGTCAATGCGCGCATGGGTTTGTTGCGGCCATATTGTAGTCCAGTGATACGTGAGTAAAGCTTCAAGGAGTTCGCAACCTTCAGCAAGCCCTATAAGATCCGCATTACGTATTCTGGCGACGGTATACCAGGCAAGGGTTTGTAGTTCGATCCCATTGTTACGGAACAACGCCAGGCTTAACTGCTCAACCTTTTGCCAGTCAACATCCGGACGCGCAGGGTGCGTCAGCTTGTTGATTTCATCCCGCAGCAACCCATACTCTGCGAAAGTACGCGGATCGCTGCCCGTACTGATTCGGTTTTTATCCATGTTAATAAACTCCAGAATCAAGCCAACCCTGCCTTTTTAAGTGACGAATCAGTACCCGCCCCTCAGGGGTAAAATCTGTGCCATAGCGAACAACGCCAAGATCATGAAGTTCAGCATCGATGGAATAACGTAAATGCCCCGGCGCTTCCTGTTCCTGCATCGTGACCTGAATACCTTTGAGTCGTGGCTCATACTTCAGTAATACCTGAGAAAGCGTGCCGATAAGTTGGTGGGCTGTCCCCGGCATACCCTGGAGGATCTTCGTCATATCTGGCAGGCCGTAGTCGGGGAGATGCTTGAGGCTGCCAGCGCGAGTGTTCAGAATGCGTTGCATATTGTCCAGAACAGACAGAATGACCTGTGTGTTTTCGCTGACCGCCTGCAAAGGCAGCCCCCCCTCGAAATTCCCGAGTAAAATGTCATACAGAGAAGGTTGTCTGACCATTATTCGTCCTCCAGTGGCATGAGCGCCAGTCCCTGAGTTTTCAATTCAATAATCCGCGCCTTATCAGGATCAAGGTCCTCACGGCTTAATACTACTCGCCATGAATCTTCAGATTGTTCGGGGGAAATAAACATGCCTGCTACAGCGATATATTGTGCTTCTGTTTCTAATGGAATATCGAGCGTAACGCTTTCACCCGGACGGACTCTGATATCTTTTTGTGCCACTAAATCTGCTTTCACCACAGTGCTATCCTCTGCAAATAATGACTGATAATTTGCAGAATCAAATGCCTTACGATCCTTTAGTTGATAAATACGTACAACCGTTGAAAGTGCGATACCCTGCGCATTTTTATTTACCGCTTCTCTTGCCAGAAAATCTAAATGCAGCGTTTTTATTTCCTTATAAAAAATTGACTTAGTTAATGATACCGTGCTTTCAGATACCGTTTGCGTCAAACCACATCCGGTTAGTAAACTGGCTATTCCGGTTATTACGGCAACGTTAATAGCGATAATCGCCAGTCTCATCGGCTTCCCTCCGCTGAATATTTTGTTTAAGACTCTGCCAGAGTCCAAGTTTAATGGTTATAAGTTGATTCATTGCTTCTGCGTTATTCGTATTATCCAGCCGCATCACCGCTGTACGACCGAGTTGTACGGCTCGTTCACTTTTGCTACTGGTCAGTTGAGCATCCGCAAGTGCCGAGCGAGGAATGCGTAATTGCAGCCTCGCGTTTACTCTGGCACCTAAATAAACATGCATTAGCGCTAAAAAATCACCGTTTAGCTGACCACCAGGTAGCCAGTCACGTATCTCCTCGCGGTTATCCGTGGTCAGCGTAATCAGCACCTGACTGTTAACATCCACGGCGCTTTGTCCCATCACTGGGCGGGAATAGAGGCTAACAGGTTGTCGTGAGCGCATTGTTAACGCCTTGAGGCGCCGTAATAACACTGCTGACTGATGTTCCATTTGCTTCCTGACTCCCTGTATCCAGACACGCTACCGCCCCTGGCCGTAATCCAATGCCCATAAGGTAATATTGACGTTGTCACTCTCTGCTGAACGTGCTTTCCAAGCGCTCAGCAGAGAGCAAAAAAAAACGGATGAGGAAATCCTCATCCGTTTGGGTATTACGCGGTAGTACGCTCGTTCCAGGCGTCTGAATGGATGATATTGCCATCCTTGTATGTCCAGACGATCTTCTCGTAGCGCAGCTCAAGCTGCTCCAGGTGGTTGTGCTTCTCCTTGGCAGGGTCCTTGATGTCGTGCATCACTGGGTTTACTTTCACGACTTTGACGTTATGCAAAGTCGTATTGAAGTACTCCACTTCCTGACCCGCATCATTGATGCGATACCATTTAAATTCCGCCTGGCGCAAGGTCTGACCCGTGGTAACAGCCTTGTACAGATACGGGCTGGATGCATCGATTTCCTTGGTGAACATGAACGGCGTATGAATACGCGTCCCGGTCAGCTTACCGGTGTTATTATCGGTAGGGATGTACAGGTTATGTTCCTGAGCCACCACTTCGATACTGCCCTCACGATCTTTCACATCAACAGAACCTTTGATGTCCGCGCCGCCGTCGTCCTTCAGCCATAAGTAGACTGGAATAGCCATAATTCTTTCTCCATTTTTTACTTCGCTAATGCGTCACCGCCTTCCGGTGACGGTTCCTTCATACCCGGCGTCCGACAGGCATCAGCCTGCGGCACCAGACTGATTTCTACACGACGGTTGGCAGCCCGGCCTTCCGGCGTATCGTTTGTTTTATCAGGGCGCGATTCACCGTAGCCCTGAACGGCAAAGCAACTCTCAGGTACATCGCCGGTGTCACGCATCCAGTCACGAACGGACTCCGCGCGTTTGAGAGAAAGTTGCTGATTTGATTTCTCATCGCCAACATCATCGGTATGCCCAGCGACAACAATCAGCCAACCCGGTTTGGCTTTGATATTGACCAGTGCGGCGATGAGAATTTTTGTTGAATCCGCTTTTAAGGCCCATTTGCCGGTATCAAACAGCGACATACTGTCGAGACGGACGGTTTGCGGTGCTGCGATCTTCGGTTTTGCAGGAGGCACCCAGTCACTGATAGCCGCCCGAAGCGGAGGAATCAGTCTCATACCCTGATATAGGCCCATTGAAAGAGAAAGCGGTTCACCACGCTGGTACCAACGATCAAGTCGCTCGACATCACGCCGCAGTTGGTCCTGAGCCTGAATTTTAGGTTCGACGGGATTGCCAGTCAGACGGCTATATAAAGTCAGATGATCGTTTGTGACTCTGATCAGATGCTGGTTATTGATAAAACTGAACAGCATCGCCAGACCAACAAAAACACCACACAGCAAGCCACTCACGCCTACTGTGCGTTGAAATGCCGTTAATGCCCGGCGACGAGATAAAAAAGACAAAGCCAGATCCGGAAATGGCAGTAAAACGGATTCAGAAGACACTGCAGGAGAAAGCGTTGTCTGACTGGCAATATGCTGCTGCCACAGATTATTTTCTCTGCCGCTTAAAGAAGTGAAGCACACCACGCGCAAAGCTGAAAAAAGAGACGGAACATTACGCCCGGCATCATCCTGCACGATTTCTAGCCAATTCAATAAGTTATCCAGCCATATGGCATGGGTAAGATGAAAATGGCGAGCCGGACGCTCTTCCGAAGAGAATGGGGAAAAATCGTCTAAGCCCGTGGCAGACTGCACCTCCGCATCCTGAGGCGTACGAATAAACCAGCGCGCAGTTTCTTTACACTCAGGATAATTCAACCAACAGCACAACCATAACGGTGGTATTCCTGATAGCCAACGCCGACTCTGCATTACCACACGCCGCCAACTGAGCAGCATGTGCTTAAGCGCGTCTTCATCGTTATGCTGTTCCGGGGTCAACGCCAACATAACGGAAACCCGCATCAGAAGACCCGGACGTTGTACCGCTATTTGGCGAACCAGAACCGCAAAATGTTCCGGTGTCTGGACGCATAGATACCAGCCCTGTGAGCTTTCACAAGAAGCCCCCCGTGCGACAAACAATCGCTCACTATCACCACACACCAATACCACCGGCCCTTGAAAACTTTCAGGGGGTAGAGGCACGTCAATACCCGAATGATCAGATGCAAGTTGGCTATAGTGACGCCAGCCATAAACGATCCCTGGAATGGCCAACACCAAAATCAGAACGCTAAGACCGCCTCGCACACCGGTACTTACCGGGCTGAATCCCCAGATCAACAACAATGCCAACACGGTTGCCAGCACGTAGTTCACGATCCCTCGCAACTGGATCATGTCTTAACCTTGTCCAATAAGCAGAGTAACCTGCTCCTGCAGGACGTGAGAAAATACCAGCCACATGGCGCCTAACGTCACCGCCCCCACAACCCAGGCCGACCACCAGCGACGCTGCCCACCAGAAAAACCTGAGGCCCGAATGACCACAGGAGCATCGTGCTTTAATTTAAAAGGCATAGCCTGAGCCGCCAGCGCTTCAAGCACATCCTCACGACGTTCATCTCCCTGCTCACGATAACGGCCAACAAAACCGAGCGTGACCGCACGATAAAAACAGGTTAATACCGCGATATCGGGAACGGGCTCCCGAAGTACCGTACGGATACGTTCCCAAAGCTCTTCTCCGGCGTTGGTGGTATTGAAATAGCGGGCTTGCAATGGTGTGGCCAGCCAAGTGATATAACCACTGTCCTGCCGATTACGGTTCAATACGCTTTCATCCAGTAATGCACATTGCGCATACAGCATGTGTTCAACGCTATGATCGCTGTATCCCATTTCACGTAAGGCTTCACGCGCAGAATCAACCCACTGACAGGCGCGCCGATAGAGCGCGGCCCCATCGTCTACGTCGGCGCCACTACGTAGCTGGCTTACGGCAAGCCAGGCCGGCCAGAAAACCTGATCGATGTCCTTCTTCATGTCGTTTAATCCCTTAATACTGCGAACAGCTCAAGTTGAATGTCTCCTAGCGTTCCTGGGACATAGAAGGCGCAATTACCCGCCTCCAGCATTGCCTGGGCAGCAGGATGATTAATCTCAAGCGCAAAATATTGGTTTTCCAGTCGTAACGGGATAGCCGCAGGTACATGAGTCAACGGTTTTAAAGGCACACCACTGAGCGCCACATTGACGACATCAGACACATCGGCTCGGCTCCCTGCTTTGCAAAGCTGTGGAAACTGCGTCAGGAGTAAATGCGCAGGAAGATCCGAACGGACAGAAAGGTAAAAATCAGCCCCTTCACGCAATCGGGCATCCGCCAGAACGCCATACCAGAACTGTCGCTCCTGTATCAGTTCAATAGAGACAACACGAGAAGGCAGGCTGGCTTCCAGCAGTTCTACCAGCAGGGCAAACAATGGCGGGAATACGCGATCTGGATGGGTATGCTGATAAGGCGGTACAGCATTGACATCATGATCCAATGAAAACGTCAGGAGACTGCCTGCCAGTCGCGCCAGTTCTCGCCACAGTAGTTCAGGATGTCGTCCGGGATTTTCTAGCATTTCACTCAGCACGGGCTCCGCGCTATTGAGCGCATTTAGCAACCAAAAAAGCGATACATCTGCTACGGCAAAATCTGCCATTCGTTCGTTACTTTCGCGTCGCAACGCCATCAAACGGCGGCATCTGGCCCGGATGCGGTGCACCAAATCGCTCAGTAAATTCATCAATAAGGGGCTTGCCGTGAGTGAAAGTGAAGGCGGTAAAAAATCCCCCCCTAACTCCCATTGCCCTTGGGCATTTCGAATAAGACAAGCGACCGGACAGGTCAGATAAGCACTGTTATCATCATGGGCATACCGCAGCGTAATAGCATTCCGTAATACCGCCATATCAGTCCGTTCCTGGCCGGATAAGTCCTGGACGGGTAACCACTCCTGTTGCCAGCGACAAGGGCGACTGACACCGCCCCCTAATGACAAATTGCCGCCGTTTGCAGAAAGCAGCGGCAATGCCAGCACGACATCAACGTTGTTGTAGCCAGTGAGATGAGATAAATCACACGCCGGAGGCAGGTTGTCTGAAACACTCGTGTCCACTAACGTACCGTCAGGGAAACGCACGACCAGATTGACCGGATTTAAGCGAAAAACAGCCAGTGCACTTTCGTCAAACTCTGCGCTGATGACTCCCCACGGAGATGACAGTGACATACGGGCAACAACGTCAGCCACATAAGCATCCCAGCGTGTTTGTTGCTGAAACTGTTGGGGGGCCAGAAAGGCCCCTTCGCTCCATAATGGACGATAAATCTTCATCGCACCTCCTGTGCTCGGTATCGTTAAGATTTCGACTTCGGCATCTGTGAAACCAACGACAAGCTGACGTCCATCCCCTCAACCTGGAAGTGAGGAATGGCATACAGGCGCACACGGAAGAACCCTGGATTATCCTCAATGTCCTCCACCACAACTCGCCCATCACGAAGCGGATGTGAGGCCTGCAAATCATCACCTGGATCCGTCATTTCGGTTACCAGACTGCGTAGCCAGTTGTTGAGTTCAAGTTCGAGCAAGCGACGATCTTTTGTCGTACCAATATTCTCGCGCTGCAGAATTTTCAGGTAATGCGCAATGCGGGAAAGCAGGAAGATATACGGTAGGCGTGAGTTAATTCGGCTGTTCGCTGTCGCTTCTGGAGTATCAAACTGAGCCGGTTTTTGCGCCGAGTTAGCAGAAAAGAAACAGGCGTAATCTCGATTCTTATAATAAGAAAGAGGAATAAAGCCAAGATTAGCAAACTCAAATTCACGGGTTTCAGGGATCATCACTTCAGACGGAATCTTCACCTGATTACCGGTACCCAAATCGTACAAATGGATCGGTAAGTCTTTAACCGCACCGCCTGCCTGTGGGCCACGAATCTGTACGCACCAGCCATTCTTGATAAAACTTTTCACCATGTTCACAGCAAAAGAGAAAGATGCACTGGTCCACAGGTATTTTTCGTGATCGGGACCTTTAACCTCTTCGACATAGTTAAAGCTACGTACCGGCACGGTATCAGGGCCATACGGCAGGCGGCCAAGTACCCGCGGCATTGTCAGCCCGATATAGCGGGAATCATCACTATCACGAAATGCTTTCCACTTGATGTATTCAGCACGTTCAAAATAATCGTTGATATCTTTAATCGCGGCGACGTCTTCCATATTATCTTTCAGGAAGAATTTCGGACCGACTGCGCCAATGAATGGCATATGACAAGCCGCTGAGACACCAGAAATATTGCGCAGAAGCGCAATATCTTGCGGGCTGTTGTCGAATTCATACGCGGAGATCATTGCAGCAATAGGCTCACCGCCAGGCTGATCGTATTCTTCAATATAAACATGACGATACAACCCACTCTGGATGAGCTCCGGCGCATCGTCAAAGTCATCGCGTAATGCGTCTTTACTGATATCCATCATTTCGACGCGAACGTTACGGCGAAAATCGATACCCATAATCATCGAATGCAAACCGCGCCAGAGCGATTCCTGCTTTTGGAATTCAGCATGGTGCATAACTTCATTGACCTGATCGCTAATCTGTTTGTCCAGACGCGCAATTTGGTCATCAAGTAGCGTTTTATCCAGACGCTCCAGTGGTTGTGTCGCATCTGCCAGACATGAGACTAAAACCTGAATGGCAGCGGTCACACGTTCAGCCGGAGCCGCATCGGAAAGCGCTTCATCACTCTGCCACGCATCGACATTTTTCAATGAAGAAACCGGAGCAAGATTAATTTTGTCAAAGAGGGACTGATAAACACTGCGCTCACCCGTCGTGGTGGTAGCCGCAGCTGAAGAGGTATGTTCCTGAACAGACATCAACATATTCCTTTAATGATCCTTTACTATTCCAGCCGCTTAAGCGGAGGAAACCCTGTATAGCGTTAAATCTCTTCTGGCATCATTGTTGCCAACTCATCACGCAACTCCTGACTCAGGGCAGGATCTTTAAGGACGATTTCCAGCTCACGGCGAAAAGCGGCGTTATCAAGTAAATTAGATTTCAAATCGCGCAGTAAATTACGCATTGCCAATAGCACGCGGAGTTGTGGGATATTTCTCGCTACCTGCTCCGGTTCAAAGTCACGGATATTCTTAAAAGTAAGATTAATCTCTTCATTTAAACCGTCACCCGCTAACGTATTTTCCACACTCAGGTTCACGGTTGGAGAGAACTTTGCTAAGGAAGGTGCGAATAAGCAGGTCA